>DATDJF010000235.1:0-2854 GCA_036520715.1 Burkholderiaceae bacterium
GATCCGCTGAAGCGCCTGGCCGTCATCACGGACGGCACGCGCGCGATGAAGGCGCAGATGGGCACTTTCGGCGACCTGATCCCGAAGGACTTTCCGTCGCTCGGTGCGCCGTGGCTGTTGAGCGGCCTGGCCTCGCTGTACGGCCGCTCGGGCCTGGCCGCCCGGCTGCGCGTGGCCAACGTGGCCATCTCCAACGTGCCCGGCCCGCAGGTGCCGCTGTATCTGGCGGGCGCGCAGATGGCGGGGCTGTATCCGCTGTCGATCGTCGGGCACGGCCTGGCGCTGAACATCACCGTGCAGAGCTACATGGGCCAGCTCTGCTTCGGCCTCATCGCGTGCCGCCGTGCAATGCCCGACGTGAAGGATCTTGCTGCTCAACTGGAGCGCGCGATGCAGGCCGCGCGTGCGCTGCCGGTGCCCGCGGCCGCCGAGGCCGCGGCGCCCGCGCCCGCTGTGCCCGCAGCCACAGTGGCCACCAAACGGCGCAAGCCGCGCCTGGCGGTGGTGAAGACGGCGCCGGTGAAGACGCCGATCAAAGCGCCGATCAAGACGCCGCGCGGCGCACCGGCACGTGCGCGGCGCCGCACCGCCTGATGTGCCCGACGATGCACCGAACCCGATGAGCACCGACACCGCCGCTGGCGAATCGATTCGATCCCCGGGGCTGGGCAAGCTGCTGCTCGAGGCGCGCGCGCCGTTCGAGTACGTGGCCAGCCTGATGGCCGCGCCCTGGCTGTTGAGCGCGCCACGCGGCGACGGTCACGCGGTCATCGTGTACCCGGGCCTGCTGGCCTCCGACATGAGCACGCGGCCGTTGCGGCGTCTGCTGCAGACGCTGGGCCACGATGCGCGCG
The DNA here is from genome assembly GCA_036520715.1 of Burkholderiaceae bacterium. Lineage (GTDB taxonomy): Bacteria > Pseudomonadota > Gammaproteobacteria > Burkholderiales > Burkholderiaceae_C > JAEUPI01. The sequence continues at coordinate 855 of DATDJF010000235.1, forward strand.
GCTGGGGCCAGGGGCGCAACAACGGCGCGCGCAGCGGCATCCTGGACCAAGCGCTGCAGAACGTGCGCGACGTGCGCGCGGCCACCGGGCGCAGCGTGAGCCTGGTGGGTTGGAGCCTCGGCGGCTTGTACGCGCGCGAGCTCGCCAAGATGGCGCCCGAGGCCGTGCGCGTGGTGGTCACGCTCGGCAGCCCGTTCACCGGCCCACGCGAAGCCAGCAACGCGCGGCGCACCTACGAGTGGCTGCAAAGCGGCCGCCCGCAATCAGCGCACCGGCACGAAGACTTGCGCACGCCGCCACCGGTGCCCACGACGTCGATCTACACCCGCACCGACGGCATCGTGGCCTGGCAATGCAGTGTGGAAACGCCGGGCCCGATGGCCGAGAACATCGAAGTGCAAGCCAGCCACGTGGGGCTGGGCGTGAACCCGCTGGCGTTGTACGCGCTGGCCGACCGCCTGGCGCAACCCGAGGGCGCATGGCGGCCGTTCGATCGCAGCGGCGCGCGGCGGCTGCTGTATCCGGATCCGCAGCGCGACGGCTGAGTGTCCCGGCGGGCCGCGAGTTCGCTCAGCGCGCCGCCCAGAGCATGCCGCGCCGGAAGATGGTGCGCATCTGCGACATGTCGAACTCGGCACTCACATGGCCGAGCGCGCTGTAGAAGACGCGGCCGGCGCCGTGGCGGCGCTTCCACACCACCGGCATCGTCACGCCCTGGGTCCACGGCGCGTGCTCGCCCGAGAAGGTGGTAGTGGCAAGCACGTGGTTGCTCGGGTCGACGTGCATGTAGTACTGCTCGGAGCGGAAGTCGAAGTCGTCGATGCCCTGCATCACCGGGTCGTCGCGGTCGCTCACGTTGACCCGGAAGTCGATGATGTTGCCCGGGTGCGCGACCCACTGGCCGCCGGTCATGAACTGGTAGTCCACCGCGTCGCGGAACGAGTCGCACATGCTGCCGTGAAACCCCGCGAGCCCGACGCCATCGCGCACCGCACCGGTGAGCATCGCGCATTGGTCCTTCTCGATCCTGCTCATCGTGATCACCGGGATGATCAGGCTCAACTCGCGGATCGCGGGGTCGGCGAACGCGGCGGTGCTGTTCTCGATGCGCACGTCGAAGCCCTCTTCGCGCAGCATGCCAGCGCAGATGCCGGCAGACAGCTCCGGCTCATGGCCGGGCCAGCCGCCCCAAACGATCAACGCCTTGCGCATGCTCAGCTCCTGGACCGACGCTAGTTGAGTGACCCGCCGGCCTGCTCGATGGCCAGCATCGCCGGCCGTTCGGGACGGGTGGCGATCGCCACGCTGCGGCCGCTGGCGCCGGCCTCCTGCACCGCCAGCATCACCTCCAGCACGTGCAGCGCGAGGTCACCGCTGGCGCGGTGCGGCCGGTTGTCGACGATCGCCTGCGCCATGTCGGCGACGCCGATGATGCGGAAGTTGCCGTTGGCGTACGCGTGCAGCGTCTCCTCGGGCTTGAACTCGCCGGCGCCGCGCGCCACCTCGATCTGGCCGCCGAAGCGGTTGGGGTCGGGCACGACCATCGCGCCGTCGGTGCCGTACAGCTCGATCGGCAGGTGGCGGTGCCGCGGCACGTCGAAGCTCATCACGATGCTCACCACCGCGCCGCCCGCGAACGTCAGCAGCCCGGCCACGTGCGTCGGCACCTGCACGTCGACGAACTGCCCCTTGCGCGGCTCGCTCAGGATCTCGCGCTGCCGGCGCGGCGTGGCCACAGCGCCGCCCACGCTGGCCACCGGCCCCAGCAGGTTGACCAGCGTGGTGATGTAGTACGGCCCCATGTCGAGCATCGGCCCGGCGCCGGGCCCGTAGTAGAAGGCCGGGTTCGGGTGCCAGCGCTCATGGCCCGGGCACATGAAGAACGCGCTGCCGGCCACGACGCGGCCGATGGCACCGTCGTCGATCAGCTTGCGGCAGCTCTGCTGCGCGCCGCTGAGGAACGTGTCGGGTGCGCAGCCGACGCGCAGGCCCAGCTCGCG
>DATDJF010000236.1:0-5231 GCA_036520715.1 Burkholderiaceae bacterium
GGCCCGAGCTGCGCGAGTTCCTGCTGCAGACCTGCGTGCTGCATGAACTAGATGCGCCCCGCTGCGAGGCGCTGACCGGCGCCGCCCGCGCCTGGGCGCGCCTGGACACGCTGGAGCGGCTGGACCTGTTCGTCACCGTCATCGGCGACGACCCGCGCACGCTGAAGCTGCACGATCTGTTCCGCGACGCGCTGCAGCACCGCATGAGGATCGAGCGCCATGGCGAGTTCATCGCGCTGCTGGCGCGCGCCGCGAACAACGAGGCCGACCCGGCGCGCCGCCAGGCGCTGCTGCTCGCCGCCGGCCGTCCCGAGGAAGCCGCGGCGCGGCTGCGCGAACGCAGCCTGCGCATGATGTTCGAGGGCGGCGTGCACACTGTCGTGCGCCTGGTCGAGCAGTTCCCGCCGGAATTCGCCCGCCGCAGCGCCGACCTGCAGGACGTCGCCGGCTATGCCAAATGGCGACTGTGGCGCAACGCCGAGGCGGCCCGGCACCTGGAGGCGGCCGAGCTGCTGCACCACGAGCGTGGCGACGAGCCGGCCGCCCGGCTGTCGGCCCTGCGCCGCGCGGCGTTGCTGGCCGGCATCGGCCGCCCCGGCGCCGCGCGCGAGCTGCTGGGACGCCTCGGCGAGCCCGGGCCCGACGAGGTCGAGGCCCGCGTCAACGTCCAGCTGTGCCAGCTGTGGATTGCGCTCGAGGAAGGCGCATACCGTCGCGTCGCACCGTGCCTCGCCGCGCTGCTGGCCGAGCTCGAACTGGCGCGCCGTCCCGAGCACTGGGCGGTGATGGTGCCCGCGCCGCGCCTGACCGCCTGCCCGGGCGTCGGGCCGCAACTGGCGCGCTGGGCCGATGCGGTGAGCCTGGCCGAGGCCGAGAGCCCGCTGCTGCTGAGCGCCCTGGCGCCGATGACACGCGGTTGGCGCGCGCTGTGGGCGGGCCGTCTCGACGAGGCCGAGCATTACCTGCAGCGCAGCGAATCGGACGAACGCTGGGTGGGTCACCCGCCGATCGTGCATAGCCACCGGCTCGCCTATACCGCGGTCGTGAACATGGCCCACGGCCGGCACGCGCAGGCCTTGGCGGCCGCAGGTGCGCATGGTCGCGAGTTCCCGGCCAGCTACGGCGGCCGTGGCCCCAGCTATGCGTTGAACCTGATGGGCCGGGTGGCGACGTCCTGCGGCAACCTGGCGCTGCTGCGTGAGGCGCTGCAGCGTCTGGACGGCATGGAGGCGCAGATCCCCGAGGCGACGCCGATGCGGCTGCAACCGGTGATCGGATTGCGCGGCCACCTGGCTTGGCTGGAGGGCCGCCCGGCCGAAGCCGTGGCCCTGTGGCGGCAGGCGCTGCAGCACGAAGAGGCCTGCGACCTGTTCGGCCTGGCGCACGAGTTGCGCACACGTCTGGCACTGCAGGCCCTGCACGAGCGTGGGCCGACGGACGCAGCGGCGTGGTTGCGACCAATGCTGCAGGCAGCGGCCGACGGGCCCCGCGGTGTCTTGTTCGCGCTGCCCGCACTGCGCGAACTTGCGGCTGCGCCGTGGGGCGCACAGCTCGACGCCGCGGCGTTGGCCACGCTGCGCGCCTGGGCCGCCGCGCCGCCGGCGTCTGACGGCCTGGCCGCCGCACCCGCCACGAGCAGCAATCACCCGCTCGATGATGTGCTCACTGCGCGCGAGACCGAGGTCCTCTCACTGATGGCACGCGGCATGAGCAACAAGCTGATCGCGCGCGAGCTCGACCTGAGCCCGCACACTGTCAAGCGGCACGTCGCCCACGTGCTCGACAAGCTCGACCTCGCCTCGCGCAGCCAGGCGGCAGCCTGGTACCACGCCCGCATGCGCTGACGGCGCGCATAGGTCCAGCAGTCCAGCGCATCGAGCTGGCCCAGGTCGTGGCGTGACTGCGCAAGCAATTCGATGTTCTGGCGGCAGGGTTGCACCTCGGCGACTTCGGCGACTGGCAGCAGCTGAACATTTGATGGCCCACGTGCCTGAGCGTTTCACGCTGGTCGGCCTGTCGCTGGGTGGCTATGCCGCATTCGAGATCATCCGCCGGCAGTTGCATCGCCTGGAACGCCTTGTCCTGATCGACACCACCGCCGTCGCGGACCAGCCGGCCCGAAAGGCGGGGCGGCTGGCGGATATCGCCAAGGTGCGCGAAGGTGGCATAGAAGCACTGATCCCCGAACTGCTGTCGGTAAAGCTCATGGCCGAGATGGCGCGCAGCGCTGGCGCTCGTGGGCAGTTCAAATTCAATTGGCGACCGACAATGTCGGTATAAGCGCACAGGCCCTCGCGGCCATTCGATTGGTTGTCTGGACTTCAGGTTCGGGCCGCGAGGAGCCCGTCGCCTTCCGCCGCCGGCGCCACCGCCGCACCCTCGAGGCCATGGCGCGCCTGCGCCGCGGCGACGAAGCCACTGGCCTTCATCTCTTCGACGAACGCGGCCAGGCAGGCCGCGGCGGTGGCACCGCGGCTCTTGGGCGTGCCCATCGCCTGCTGGATGACCATGAAGCGCCCTGGGAGCAAGCGCAAGCCGCCGATCGCTCTTGCGTCGGCCTCGAGTTGCTGCTTGACGCCGGCGGCGACGTCGGCGCGCTGCTCGACGAAGGTGCTGACGACCGTCGGCGAGGTCGGGGAGCGCTGGATGGTCGCCTGCTTCAGCTCGCGCGTCAGGTACAGGTCGTAGGCACTGCCCTTGCCGACCACGACGGTGCGGCCGGCGCGGTCGACCTCGTCGTTGTCGCGCAGCGGCGAGTCGTCGCGCACCAGGTAGCAGCCCTCGATCAGCACGTAGGCGGCAGTGAACGCGATGCCGTTAGCGCGTTGCGGATCGATCGCGAAGAAGCCGATATCGGCCTGATCGTCGGCGAGCGCCTGCACCGACTTGCCGGCGGCGTCGAAGACGACCAGCTCGGTGCCCACGCCGAGGCGCTTCGCAAACTCATGGGCCAGATCGACCGAAACACCGCAGGGTGCGCCTGTTGCCGGGTCGGTGTTCGCAAGGATCGGATTGCCGAGGTTGATCGACGCGCGCAACTTGCCACCGGGGGTGAACGCGGCGACGATTTTGGGTTCGATGCTCATGCAGCCAGGCCTCGAAGCCTCTTTGACAAGGCGATCGATCGCTTGCCACCCCTGCGCTGTACGGTGGTGATACGGGCCTCGATCTCTCGGAGCTCGTGGTCGTACTCGGCCTCCTTGAGCTTCTGAATCTCCGCTTGGATGCGCTTCAGCTCCTTCAGCGACTCGGCACACGCAGCCCCGCCATCGGGGCTCTTCTCGGCAAGCTCGATCAGGACTTCGGTCAGAAGTCCGAGCTGCTTGCCGTACGAGGCGACCGCAAACGCCTTCTCCTCGATCCGGGCGTTGCCCGCGCCAGGCTGGATTCCCTTGAAGAACCAGGTGGTGCTTGGGTCGATGTCTTGCACGACATCACCGCTCCAAGGGAGCCGAACCTGCGGCGCCCAAATCCAGATCCACGGATACATATTGCCTCCCAGCAAGCCAGCTCGACGAGCACGGATTGTCGGTGCGATGGGGCCTGCGGAGATTCACAAGCCCGACGCCCGCGAGCACCAGGCCGCTCCCGGCGACGAACTGCTGCGCCTGAGTCTAGCGACAGAGCAGTTGGTCGAGCACCGCTGCGATGCGTTCACCCGTGCGCCCGTCCCACTTCTCGGGAATCGAGCCTTTCTTCCACTGGCCTGCGAACAGGCGGTCCAGCGCGGGTTTCAATGCCGCGGGGTCGATGCCGATCAGCTCGTTGGTGCCGATGGTCACGGTCTCGGGGCGCTCGGTGGTAGTGCGCAGCGTCACACAAGGCACGCCCATGACGGTGGTTTCTTCGGTCACCCCACCCGAGTCGGTGATGACACCGCGTGCATGCTGCACGAGGTAGTTGAACTCCAGATACGGTTGCGGGTCGACCAGCCGCAAACAAGCCGGCTTGTCGGGCAGCGCCGCCAGCGTCTTGGCGGTGCGTGGATGCACCGGAAACACGACCGGCACATTGCGCACCGCCTCGCCCACGGCGCGCAGCAACTCGCTGAAACCCTGGGCGTCATCGACGTTCGCCGGCCGGTGCAGTGTCATCACGAAGTACTGGCCCTTCTGCAGCCCGAACCCGGCCCAGAACGCCGGCGCCCGAAACTGTGCCTGGTTGGCCAGCAGCGTGTCGATCATGGTGTTGCCGACGAAGAAGATGCGCTCGTCGGCCACACCGGCACGGCGCAAGTTGGCATTGGCCACGTCGCTGGTGGTGAAGAACCAGTTGGTGATGGCGTCGGTGACCAGGCGGTTGATCTCTTCCGGCATGCCCCAGTCGCCGGAGCGGATCCCACCCTCGACGTGGGCGACGGGCACGCCCAGTTTCTGCGCAGCGATGGCGCAGGCCATGGTCGAGGTGACGTCGCCGAACACCAGACACAGGTCGCTGGGCGCCCTCAGCAGCAGTTGTTCGTAGCGCACCATGATCGACGCCGTCTGCTCCGCTTGCGTGCCCGATCCCACCTCGAGGTTGACGTCCGGGTCGGGAATACCCAGTTGGCGGAAGAAGTCGCCCGACATGCGCTCGTCGTAGTGCTGTCCGGTGTGCACCAGACGCACGCGCAAGCGGCTGCCCGAGGCCTGGCGCGACTTCACGGCGCGCAGGATCGGCGCGATCTTCATGAAGTTCGGACGTGCGCCTGCAATCACGTCGATCAGTGGACCGGTGGAACTCATCGCGATGCTTCCTCGAGGGGTGGTTCGGACGCAGGGTCCGTGCAGGAATGGTAGGCCAGCCCGCTGCGGCGAAAGCGCCAAGAATGCCCGGCAACGACACTTACTTGGCGATCGGCCGGTGGTATCCGGGGACGGTGCGCAACAGCGCCGAGCGAACTGCGACGTCGTCCGGCGCGGCCTGCTCGGCAGCCAGCGCGATGAGTTCGTCCAGGCGATTCAGATGCGTCTCCATCCGCGCAATGCGCAATCGAGGCACCGCCGTCGGAATCGTCGCATCCTCGTCGGCCAGCAATTCCTCGTACAGCTTCTCCCCCGGCCGCAAGCCGGTGAACTCGATCGCTATCTCCTCCGGCGCATGTCCGGACATCCGGATCAGGTCGCGTGCCAGGTCGACGATGCGGACCGGCTCGCCCATGTCGAGCACGAAGATCTCGCCCCCCTTGCCCATCGCGGCGGCTTGCAGCACCAGCTGCGAGGCCTCGGGAATGGTCATGAAGTAGCGTTCGA
>DATDJF010000237.1:0-7939 GCA_036520715.1 Burkholderiaceae bacterium
AAGCCTCACGACCAGAGAGCGCATCATGTCCGCACGTTTCGTTTCGTTGATCGCCTCCGCCGCGTTCACGCTGCTCGCGCAAGCCACCGCACTTGGCGCCGACGCCAAAGACGCCGCACCGGCGACACCCGCTGCCGTGACCGCAGCGACGCCCGCGACCCCGGCTGCCATCGCGCCAGGCGCTGCCGCTCCGGCCGCGGCCACCCTTTCCGCCCAGCCCGCCGCTGCCACGCCGGCGGCTGCAGCGGCACCGGATGCGGCCGCCAGTGCGCCGCTGGGTGCCAAGGATTCGGTCACCGCCGCCGTGGCCCCGGCCGCAGCGCCGGCCAGTCTGGACAACCGCATCCAGGAGCTCAAGGGCGACGTGATCCGCCTCAACCGCGATTTGCTGGTGCTCGAAGAGGAGCTGCTGTTCCCGGCCAACACGCAGGTGGCGCTGTTCGTGTCGATGGACGTGGGCAAGCTGTTCGAGCTCGACTCGGTGCAGATCAAGCTCGACGACAAGGTGGTGACCAACTACCTGTACACGCCGCTGGAAGTGCAGGCGCTGCACCGCGGCGGCGTGCAGCGCGTGTACCTGGGCAACCTGAAGGCTGGCACGCACGAGATCGTCGCCTTCTTCACCGGCGGCGGCCCGCACTACCGCGACTACAAGCGCGGCGCCACCGTCAAGTTCGACAAGGGCACCGATCCCAAGTACATCGAATTGCGCATCAAGGACTCCACCGGGAAATTGCAGCCCGAGTTCGACGTCAAGGTCTGGCAGTAGCAGCAATGCGCGTTGAGCGAATGATCGGCCCGATCGCGCGGCGCACGAGCGCCGCGTTGGCTTGCGTGGTTGTGGCGATGGCGGTGCACGCCGCCGAGGCGCCCAAGCCGCAAGTGATCGTCGATCCGCACTACGGCGACACGCTGTTCCAGTTCTTCCAGGACCGCTACTTCACGGCCATCACCGGCTTGATGGCCTCGCAGCACTTCAACCGCGTCGCGCAGCACGCCGACGAGGCCGAGGTGCTGCGCGGCGGCATGCTGCTGTCGTACGGCATGCACAAGGAAGCCGGCGACATCTTCGCGCAGCTGATCGAGAAGGGCGCGGCGCCGCCGGTGCGCGACCGCGCCTGGTACTACCTGGCCAAGATCCGCTACCAGCGCGGCTTCCTCGACCAGGCCGACGATGCGATGGCACGCATCGAAAACAACCTGCCGCCCGAGATGCAGGAAGAGCGCGTGCTGCTGCAGGCGCAGCTGCTGATGGCGCGCGAGGACTATGCCGGCGCCGCCAAGGTGCTGGAGACGCTCACGAAGAGCAGCACTGCCGGGCTCTACGCACGCTACAACCTCGGTGTCGCGCTGGTGCGCTCGGGCGATGCCGCCGGCGGCATCGTGATGCTCGACGAACTCGGCAAGAGCCCGGCGCCCACCGAGGAGCTGAAGGCGCTGCGTGACAAGGCCAACGTCGCGCTCGGCTTCGCCGCGCTGACCGACGACAAGCCGGAGGCGGCGCGCGCCTTTCTCGAACGCGTGCGACTGTCGAGCATGCTCGCCAACAAGGCGCTGCTCGGCTTCGGCTGGGCGTCGGCGGCGTTGAAGCAGCCCAAGCAGGCGCTGGTGCCCTGGACCGAGCTCACCGGCAGCCGCGATGCCAGCGACGCCGCGGTGCTCGAGGCGCGCATCGCGGTGGCCTTCGCCTACGCCGAGCTCGGCGCCTACGGCCAGTCGCTCGATCGTTATCAACAAGCCATCGGCGCGTTCGATCGCGAGAACGTCGCGCTCGACGAGTCGATCGGCGCCATCCGCGCCGGCAAGCTGCTCGACGGGCTGCTCGCCAAGAACCCGGGCGACGAAATGGGCTGGTTCTGGAACATCCAGGAGCTGCCCGACCTGCCGCATGCCGGTCACCTGACGCAGGTGCTGGCGCGGCACGAATTCCAGGAAGCGTTCAAGAACTGGCGCGACCTGCGCTTCCTGACCAAGAATCTGCAGGGCTGGGCCGATGCGCTGGGTGTCTACAAGGACATGCTGGCCAACCGCCGCCAGGCCTATGCCGAGCGGCTGCCCAAGGTGCGCGAGCAGGCGATGCAAGGGCAGCAGGGCATCGAGGCGATGACCAAGCGCCGCGATGAGTTGACCGCCGAGGTCGACAAGGCGCAGGCCGAAGGCGACCACACCGCGCTGGTCGACGCCGCGCGGCGTGCCCAGCTCGACCGCGTGGTCGACATGCGCGCGATCCTCGAGCGCTCGGGCAACGACCCTGAGGTGGCCGCTGCGGCCGAGCGCGTGCGCCGCGTCGCCGGCGCGCTGACCTGGCAGCTCGCGCAGGAACACCCCGATCGATTGTGGAACGCGCGCAAGTCGTTGCGCACCATCAACACCGAGCTCGAACTGGCGCGTGCGCGTGACGAGGCGCTGGCGCAAGCCCAGCGCGACGAGCCGCTGCGGCAGGAGCAGTTCGCCGCCCGCATCGCCGAGCTCGAGGCCAGCGTGCGCGGCATGATCCCGCGGGTGGCGGCGCTGACGCTCGAGCAGCAGGGCCAGGTGCAGGAGCTGGCGGTGGCCGAGCTCACCCGCCAGAAGGAGCGCCTGGTCGAATACACCACGCAGGCGCGCTTCGCGGTGGCGCAGTTGTACGACCGCGCCGCTCTGGCCCGGAACCCCGACGATGTCAGCAAGCCGTAACCCGACATCGCGTGCGTGGCACCTGCTGGCGCTGTCGGCAGCGCTGGCGCTGGCTGGTTGCGCCGGCAAACGCGCGGCCGACGACGACAAGGCGCCGACGCTCAAGACACTGGTAGGCAAGGAAGTCGACGTGCCCGAAGACAAGGGCATCAAGGCCGATGTCGGCGACGCCATCGCCGCCTATCGCAAGTTCCTCGAGACCGCGCCCAAGGCGCAGCAGCGCACCGAGGCGATGCGCCGCCTTGGCGATCTCGAGATGGACGCCGCCGACGACCGCATGGCCAGCGGCGCCGCGGCCACACCCGACTACAAGCTGGCGATCGCGCGCTACCAGGAATACCTCAAGGAGCATCCCAAGGATCCCGGCAACGACCGCGTGCTGTACCAGCTCGCGCGTGCGCAGGAGCAGGGTGGCGAGCTCGAAGCGGCGATCAAGACGCTCGACCGGCTGGTCGCCGAGTACCCCAAGACCCAGCACTTCGACGAGGCGCAGTTCCGCCGCGGCGAAATCCTGTTCGCGACGCGCGAGTATGCGAAGGCCGAACTCGCGTTCGACGCGGTGATGAAGGGCGACTCCGGCAATCCGTTCCGCGAGCGCGCGCTCTACATGCACGGCTGGTCGTTGTTCAAGCAGGCCCGCCTGGAGGACGCGCTCAATTCGTTCTTCAGCGTGCTCGACCTCAAGCCGGCATTGAGCGACGACGAGGCCGACCTCGCCGACCTGAAGGCGCTGACACGCGGCGAACGTGAGCTGGTCGAAGACACCTTCCGTGTCATGAGCATCAGCCTGCAGAACCTGCAGGGTCCTGCGTCGATCCCGCCGTACATCAACAGCGCCGAGCGGCGCGGCTACGAGTTCCGCGTGTACCAGCAACTCGGTGAGCTGTACATCAAGCAAGACCGCGTCAAGGATGCCGCCGACACCTTCGGCGCGTTCGTCAAGCAGCAGCCGATGCATGCGCAGGCGCCGCAGCTGCAGGCGCGCGTGATCGAAATCTACCAGGCCAACGGCTTCGCCACGCTGGCGCTCGACGCCAAGAAGGACTACGTCTCGCGCTACGGCATCGACAGCGAGTTCCGCAAGGCCAACCCCGAGGGCTGGGAGCGCGCGCAGCCGCTGGTCAAGACCCACCTCACCGAGCTGGCGCGGCACCACCATGCGCTGGCGCAGAAGTCCAAGGCCAGCGCGGACTACCAGGAGGCGGTGCGCTGGTACCGCGCCTACATCACGTCGTTCCCCGACGACCCCGACACCGCGCAGAACAACTTCCTGCTGGCCGAGCTGCTGTTCGAGGACAAGCAGCTCCTCGACGCCGCCACTGAATACGAGAAGACGGCCTACGGCTACCCCGCACATGCCAAGAGCGCCGACGCCGGCTATTCGGCGCTGCTCAGCTACGCCGGGCTCGAGAAGGCCGCGGCGGCCAACGAGCTGCCGGCGCTGCAACGCACCAGCGTCGACAGCGCGCTGCGGTTCGCGAAGGCTTTCCCGGCCGATCCGCGAGCCGGCTCGGTGCTGACCAACGCGTCGGAGAAGCTCTTCGGCCTGCGCGACGAGCGCGCCGCCGAAGTGGCCCAGTTGGTGCTGAAGCTCGATCCACCGGCCGCACCCGAGCAGCGTCGCGTGGCCTGGACCGTGATCTCGCACAGCGCTTTCGACAAGGGCGCATTTGCCGACGCGGAGAAGGGTTATCGCGAGGTGATCGCGCTGACGCCCGAGCGCGACCCCAAGCGCAACGAGCTGGTCGAGCGCCTGGCCGCCTCGGTGTACAAGCAGGGCGAGCAGGCACGCGCCGCCGGCAATTTGCGCGAAGCCGTGGGCCACTTCGATCGGGTGGCAGTGGTGGCACCGACGTCCAGCATCCGCGTCAACGCACAGTACGACGCCGCGGCGTCGCTGATCGCGCTGAAGGATTGGGATGCCGCGACGCAGGCGCTCGAAGCATTCCGTCGCAACAACCCCAACCATCCGCTGGCGGCCGAGGTCGGCCCCAAGCTCGCATTGGCGTACCTGGAAAAAGGCCAGGGCGCGCAGGCGGCGGTCGAGTTCGAGCGACTGGCCGCGACGAGCAAGGATCCCAAGCTGGCGCAGTCGTCGCTGTGGCAGGCCGCCGAGCTCTACGAGAAGAGCGGCTCGCGTACGGCCGCGGCCAGGGCCTACGAACGGTATCTGAAGCTGTACCCCGACTCGCTGGAGACCGGCATCGAAGTGCGCTACCGGCTCGCGCAGATGGCCAAGGCCGATGGCAACGCCGCACGCGAGTTCGCGCTGATGAAGGAGATCCACCAGGCCGATCTCACCGGCGGCACCCGGCGCACCGACCGCACACGTTTTCTCGGTGCGACGGCTGCATTGGCGATGGCCGAGCCGGTCGCCGATGCGTATCGAAAGGTTGCATTGGTCGAGCCGCTGGCGAAGAACTTGAAACTGAAAAAAACAAAGATGGAAGAAGCGTTGAAGGCCTATGCAGCAGCGGCAAACTACGGCGTGGCCGACATCACGACCGCAGCGACTTATCACACCGCATCGCTGTATCAGGACTTCGGCAAAGCTATGCTCACTTCGCAGCGGCCCAAGAAGTTGAACAAGGCCGAGCTCGAACAGTACAACGTGATGCTCGAGGAGCAAGCGTTCCCGTTCGAAGAGAAGGCCACCGAACTGCACGAGGTCAACGCCAAGCGCGCGGCCTCGGGCATCTACGACAAGTGGGTGCAAGAGAGCTTCAAGTCGCTGGCCGCGTTGCGGCCGGTGCGCTACGGCAAATTGGAGCGCAGTGAAAGCGTGATCGATGCGATTCGTTGAGACGCTCAAGCCCCTCGTCACGCTGGCGCTGCCGGCGGCCGTGGTTGCGGCGTTGTCCGGTTGCGCGTCGATGCCCGACCCGATGGCCGTGGTCAAGCAAGTCACCGGCACGAGCGACAGCAAGCCCGCGCAAGCCCAGGCCACCGCACCCGCCGCGCCTGCGCCGGCCGAACGCGCGGCTGCTGCCGACAAGGGGGTGCCGTCGCCGACCGTCGCTGCGCCTGCACAGGCGGAGCCCGAAGCGCCGGTGGACCCGCGCGCGTCAGCCGCCTTCGATACCGCGCGCCGCGCGATGCGCGCCGGCCGCAACGACGAGGCCGAGCGTCAGTTGAAGGCACTCGCCCAATCGAACCCCGAGCTCGGCGGCGTGCACGCGAACCTGGGGTTGTTGTACCGCCAGGCCGGCAAGCTGCCCGAGGCCGCTGCGGCACTCGAGAAGGCCGTGCAGACGAGCCCACGGCAGGCGGTGTTCCACAACCACCTGGGCATCGTCTATCGCCAGCAGGGCCTGTTCACCAAGGCGCGCGACGCCTACGAGAAAGCGATCGCGATCGACGCGAGCTACGCATCGCCGGTGCTCAACCTCGGCATCTTGAGCGATCTGTATCTGCAGGACCGCAAGCGTGCGCTGGCGCTGTACGACCAGTACCTGGCGATGGCAGGCGGCGACGCAGCGGTCACCAAGTGGGTGGCCGACCTGAAGAACCGCAAGGACGACCACGTGGCGATGAGCCTGAAGGAAAGGCAATGACGCTGCTGCGCGCGCTGGTGCTTGCCGTGGCCGCGCTCGCCGCGATGCCGGCGCTTGCCCAGGACCGTGCCGACATCGAGCGCACCCAGATCATCGGCAACCGCGAGCTGCCCAAGGTGCTCTACATCGTGCCGTGGAAGAAGCCGTTGCAGGGCGACCTGTCCGGCCGGCCGCCCGGCGGCGTGCTCGACGAGGTGCTGGCGCCGGTCGACCGCGACGTGTTCCGCCGCCAGGTGCGCTACGACGCCATGGCCACGCCGCCCGTGGCAGTGCCGGCCGCGAAGTGACTTTCCGAATTTCCAACTGCCCAGCAGTCCGATCAAGCGACAGGAGTGAGTGATGAGTACGTTCGACACCGCGGTGAAATTCTTTCAGGACAGCGGCCTGTTCATCTATCCCAGCATCCTGATCATGGCGCTGGGCCTGACGATCGCCATCGAGCGTTTCGTCTTCCTCAACCGCGCACGCGCCGAGAACCGCAAGCTGTGGGAGCACATGCTGCCGATGCTGCAGAACGGCAAGTTCAAGGAAGTGCAGCACGTGTCGGGCAAGTCCGACGCCGCGATCGGCAAGATCGTCTCCAATGGCCTGCAGCGCATGCAAAGCCCGGCGCGCCGTGAAGACATCGACGCCGCGATGGAGGAGGGCATGATGGAAATCGTGCCGCGCCTGGAGAAGCGCACCCACTACATCGCCACCTTCGCCAACGTGATCACGCTGGTCGGCTTGCTGGGCACGATCATCGGCCTGATCAAGGGCTTCACCGCAGTGGCCAGCGTCAACCCGGCCGAGAAGGCCGAGATGCTGTCGGCGTCGATCTCGATCGCGATGAACAACACCGCGTTCGCGCTGATGGTGGCGATCCCGTTCCTGCTGATCCACGCCTTCCTGCAGGCGCGCACCGCCGAGATCGTCGACGGCCTCGAGGCCGCCAAGATCAGCTTCCTGAACCTGGTGCAACGCATCAAGTCGGAAACCGCGCCGGCCGCACGCTGATTCGCCTTTAGCCCGCAGCTCCTAACCGAGACCGTCATGCGAGTCAGACGCCTGCGCAAGGAAGTGGCCGCGCTCGAGGTCACTGCGTTCATCAACCTGATCGTGGTGCTGGTGCCGTTCCTGTTGTCGACCGCCGTGTTCACGCGGCTGGCCGTGATGGACCTGTCGTTGCCCGCGCAATCGAGCCAGAAGCTCGAGCAGCTCAAGAACAACGACCTCAAGCTCGAGGTGGTGATCCGCCCCGAGGCGCTCGAGGTCGGTGACCGCATCGGCGGCCTGATCCAGCGCATCGACAAGAAGGACGGTCACCACGACCTGAAGGCGTTGAACACGCTGATGCAGAACGTGAAGCAGAAGTTTCCAGACACCAAGACGGCCAGCGTGCTGTCGGAGCCCGACACGTCGTACGAGACGCTGGTGCAGGTGATGGACGCCGTGCGCGCCGGCCGCAGCGCCAACGGCGGCACCAAGCTCGTCCGCGTGGAGCTGTTCCCCGACGTGTCGGTGGGTGATGCGCCGGTGCGCACCAAGGGCGCATCATGAACCTGACACCGATTCAGAAGCGTGCGGCGCGCCGGGCGCGCAACAGCCACGCGCTCGACATGAACCTGGTGGCGTTGATCGACATTTTCACCATCCTGATCTTCTTCCTGCTGTCGTCGGCCACCGAGGTCGAGACGCTGCCGAGCTTCCGCGCCGTCAAACTGCCGGAA
>DATDJF010000238.1:0-5548 GCA_036520715.1 Burkholderiaceae bacterium
GGCGAGCTGGCGTCGTTCGACGAGTTGCAGCGCCGCTTCGGCGATCACCGCGTCGGCGTGCCGGCGCCGGGCTGAAGCCCGTTGCGCGGTGCGCCGCGTTTGCTGTGCGAGACTCCCCGCTGGAGGTGGTCCGGGTGCGCACTGCGCAAGAGGCTCCGCCGCTTGCCTTCGCCCGATGACAGCCACCGCGCTCAAGCCTTCCGCGTTCATCGCCCTGTTGCTGCTGGCCGTGACGTTCGCCAGCAACCACGTTGCCGCGCGCGTGGCGTTCGACCACGGCGTCGATGTCGTCACCGCGGTGGCGGTGCGCAGCCTGGCCACCGCGCTGGTGGTGACGCTGCTGGTGGCCTGGCAGCGTGTGCCGCTCGCGCATACGCCGCGCCACCGCTGGTTCATGGTGGCGATTGCCCTGCTCGTGACGGTGCAGAGCGTGTGCCTGTACGCCGCGGTGGCGCGCATGCCCGTCGGGCTGGCGCTGCTGGTGTTCAACAGCTATCCGATCTGGGCCACGCTGGCCGCGCGCGTGCTGTACGGACGGCGGCCCGAGCGCGCGGCGCTGATCGCGATGCCGGTGATCCTGCTCGGCCTGATGCTGGCGCTCGACGTCGTTCGCCTGCTGGGCGGGGGTGCTGCCGAGGCGGGCATCGGGCCGGGTGTCGCGTTTGCGCTCGGCGCGGCCACCAGCTTCGGCCTCGTGCTCGCGCTCACGCAGCACGAAGTGGCCGACCTCGACGGCCGCGTGCGCAGCGCTTTCACGATGGGCGTGGTCGGCATCCTCGCCCTGGTGGCCGCGCTCGGCGGCGCTGGCCTGCACTGGCCCGACGCGCCCGCGGGCTGGTGGGGACTGGTCGCGCTCAGCGTGTTGTACGGCACCGCATTCACTGCCGTGTTCACGCTGCTGCCCAAGCTGGGCGCGGTGAGCAACTCGCCGATCCTCAACGTCGAGCCGGTGGCGGCGTTGCTGCTCGGCTGGCTCGTGCTCGGCCAGATGGTGACTCCGCTGCAGTGGCTCGGCGCGCTGATCGTGGTGGGCGCCGTGATGGCGCTGGGACTGCGTAAACGCTAGTGGAAGCTCTGTCGTGGTCGATCGCCGTGGTCGCACTCGGCGAGATGGGCGACAAGACGCAGTTGCTGGCGCTCGTGCTGGCCACGCGCTTCAAGCGGCCGTGGCCGATCGTCGCCGGCATCGCGGCGGCCACGCTGGCCAATCACGCGCTGGCCGGCGCGCTCGGCCACTGGATCGCACTGCAGCTCGGGGCCACCACACTGCGCTGGCTGGTCGGCCTGGGCTTCATCGCGATGGCGCTGTGGGTGCTGATGCCCGACCGCATCGACGACGCCGACACGGCCACCGCGCGCCGCGGGCATTGGGGCGTCTTCGCCACCACGCTGGTGGCGTTCTTCCTTGCCGAGATGGGCGACAAGACGCAGCTCGCCACCGTGGCGCTGGCGGCGCGCTTTGCCGACCTGCCGAGCGTCGTGGTCGGCACCACCGTCGGCCTGCTGCTGGCCAATGCGCCGGTGGTGTGGCTCGGCGACGCGCTGGCGCGCCGCCTGCCGATGCGCTGGCTGCACCGCGCGGCAGCCGTTTTGATGGCAGCGATCGGCGTGCTGGCGCTGGCCAACGTCGGCAGCGTGTTCGGCTAGCGGGCGGTGCGCCTCACACCTGCGCGGCGCTGTCGAGCGCCTTCGCCACGTGGCCGCGCAGCGCGCGCAACGCCGCCAGCTCGGACCCCGGCGCGGCCATCGCGGACCACAGCAACATGCTGAGGTCGCGCGCCGCCGCGTCGACGTCGATCGGCTTCTGGCTCGACACCACTTCCCACAGCATCTGCTCCATGGGACCCAGCACCAGCGAGCGCAGCAGGCGCAGCGGCACGTCGGCGCGGATCGAGCCGTCGGCCTGGCCACGCGACAATAGGTCCATCAACGGCGCCGTGTAGCGGCGGTGCAGCGGCAGCACGGCGGCGCCCAGGTCGGCGGCGCCCTTGTCGCGGCCTTCCGACAGCACCAGTGCGCACATGCCGGTGCCGTGGCCGAGGAACAGCCGCAGGTGCGCGTGCACGAAGAACTCGAGCTGCGCGCGCACCGGCTTGCGCCTGGGCAGGCCGTCGGCGATCTCGGCGGTGATCTCGTCGTACCAGTCGCTGATCACGCGCACGCACAGTTCGCGCTTGCCGTGGAAGTAGGTAAACACGGTGGCCTCGCTGACGCCCAGCCGCTGCGCGATCTCGGTGATGGTGGCCCGCTCGAAGCCGCGCTCGGAAAACACCTCGCGCCCGGCGCGCACGATGTCGCGCACCCGCTGCTCGGCCTTGGCGCCGGCCGGCGAGCGGCGTTGCGTCGCCGCCCGGCCGCCGGCGGCCGCTGCGGCGCGGGCCTTGGGCGGCTGGCGCGACGGGGCCATCGGTGGCCTCAGGCGGTGGCCGTGCTGGCGATCAGGGCCTGCGCCCTGGCGAGCACGGTGGCGGTGAAGGCGGCCGACTTGCGCTGCACGGTGTCGAGGTGCACGGCCTTCAGCGTGGTGCGCGCGGCCAGCGCGCCGGTGGACTCGTCGACCATCTCGTGCTCGAAACGCAGGCTGCGCTCCTTGACTTCGAGCACCCGAGTGCGCACGCTGACCACCGCGCCGGCGTGCAACTCCTGGATGTACGAGACGTGCTGGTCGACCGCGGCCATGCCGCGCTGCGCGCTTTGCAGATAGGGCCGGGTCAATCCGATCGCGTTGAACAGGTGCCAGGTGGCTTCGTCGAACTTGCCCACGTACCACATCACGTTCATGTGGCCGACGTGGTCGCAGTGCCAGGGGTAGACGGTGCCGCGGTAGGTGAGAAGGGCTTCGCTCATGGTCCGGCGGGGTGGTGTGACTACAAAGTTGAGTATGGCTCAAGAAAGACTTGAGCGGCAACCATGACCCTGTTACGCTTGTCATCCCCCAGTCGAATTGGGGCAAAGTTCCGTTGCTAGTTGAGCCAGGCTCAAACAATGCCCTGGCCTGAGGAGACACCCGTGTTCGAGTCCACGTTCCAGATCGACCTCGGTGACGACATCACGATGCTGCGCGATGCCGTGCGCGACTTCGCCCAGCACGAGATCGCGCCGCGCGCCGCCGCGATCGACACCGCCAATCAGTTTCCGGCCGATCTGTGGCGCAAGCTCGGCGAACTCGGCGTGCTGGGCCTCACCGTCGGCGAGGCTTACGGCGGCACCGCGCTGGGCTACCTGGCGCACATGGTGGCGATGGAGGAGATCAGCCGCGCCAGCGCGTCGGTGGGCCTGAGCTACGGCGCGCACTCCAACCTGTGCGTCAACCAGATCCATCGCAACGGCAGCGAGGCGCAAAGGAAGAAGTACCTGCCCAAGCTGATCAGCGGCGAACACGTCGGTGCGCTGGCGATGAGCGAGCCGGGCGCCGGATCTGACGTCGTCAGCATGGCGCTGAAGGCCGAGCGCCGCGGCGACCACTACCTGCTCAACGGCAGCAAGATGTGGATCACCAACGGCGGCGACGCCGACACGCTGATCGTCTACGCCAAGACCGATCCGCAGATGGGTGCGCGCGGCATGACGGCGTTCATCATCGAGAAGGGCTTCAAGGGCTTCAGCCACGGCAAGCACCTCGACAAGCTGGGCATGCGCGGCTCCAACACCTATCCGCTGTTCTTCGAGAACTGCGAGGTGCCGGCCGACAGCGTGATGGGTGGCGAAGGCGCCGGCGCCAAGATCCTGATGAGCGGCCTCGACTACGAGCGCGCGGTGCTGTCGGGCGGGCCGCTGGGCATCATGGCCGCCTGCATGGACGTGGTGGTGCCGTACCTGCACGAGCGCAAGCAGTTCGGCCAGAGCATCGGCGAGTTCCAGTTGATGCAGGGCAAGGTGGCCGACATGTACACCACGCTGCAGGCCTGCCGGGCCTACGTGTACGCGGTGGGCCGCGCCTGCGACCGTGCCGACCACGCGCGCACGCTGCGCAAGGACGCGGCCGGCGCCATTCTTTACGCCGCCGAGAAGGCCACCTGGATGGCGGGTGAGGCGATCCAGGCGCTGGGCGGCGTGGGCTACACGAACGAGTTCCCCGCCGGCCGCCTGTGGCGTGACGCGAAGCTCTACGAGATCGGTGCGGGAACGTCGGAGATACGCCGCATGCTGATCGGGCGCGAACTGTTTGCGGAGACCGTGTGATGCCGCAGCTCGCGAGCAAGCTCAACCCGCGGTCCGACGAGTTCAAGGCCAATGCTGCGGCGATGCGCGCACAGGTTGACGATCTGCATGCGCAGCTCGAGCGCATTTCGCTCGGCGGCCCGGCGGATTCGCGCACCAGGCACACCGGCCGCGGCAAGCTGCTGCCGCGCGAGCGCGTCGAGCGCCTGCTCGACCCCGACACGCCGTTCCTCGAGATCGGCGCGCTGGCGGCGTTCAGCGTCTACAAGGAGAAGGACGGCACCGACAGCGCACCGAGCGCCGGCCTCATCACCGGCATCGGCCGCGTCTCCGGCGTCGAGTGCCTGATCGTCTGCAACGACGCCACCGTGAAGGGCGGCACCTACTACCCGCTGACGGTGAAGAAGCACCTGCGCGCGCAGGAGATCGCGCAGATGAACCGGCTGCCGTGCATCTACCTGGTCGACTCCGGCGGCGCCAACCTGCCGAACCAGGACGACGTGTTCCCCGACCGCGAGCACTTCGGCCGCATCTTCTACAACCAGGCCAATCTGTCGGCGCAGGGCATTCCGCAGATCGCGGTGGTGATGGGCTCGTGCACCGCCGGCGGCGCCTACGTGCCGGCGATGAGCGACGAAACCGTCATCGTCAAGAACCAGGGCACCATCTTCCTCGGTGGCCCGCCGCTGGTGAAAGCGGCCATCGGCGAGGTGGTGAGCGCCGAAGACCTCGGCGGCGGCGACGTGCACACGCGGCTGTCCGGCGTGGCCGACCATCTGGCCGAGAACGACCTGCACGCACTGGCGATCGCGCGCCAGATCGTCGCCAACCTCAACTGGACCAAGCCGCAGCCGTTGCGTCTGGCCGAGCCGCTGGCACCACGCTTCGCCGTCGACGAGGTCTACGGCGTGGTGCCGGCCGACACCCGCAAGCCCTACGACGTGCGCGAGGTGATCGCGCGCATCGTCGACGACAGCGTGTTCGACGAGTTCAAGGCGCGCTATGGCGCGACTTTGGTCACCGGTTTCGCGCACATCGAGGGTTTGCCGGTGGGCATCGTCGCCAACAACGGCATCCTGTTCTCCGAGAGCGCGATGAAGGGCGCCCACTTCATCGAGCTGTGCTGCCAGCGGCGCGTGCCGCTGATCTTCCTGCAGAACATCACCGGCTTCATGGTCGGCCGCAAGTACGAGGCCGAGGGCATCGCCAAGCACGGCGCCAAGATGGTCACCGCGGTGGCCACCGCCACGGTGCCCAAGTTCACCGTGATCATCGGCGGCTCGTTCGGCGCCGGCAACTACGGCATGTGCGGCCGCGCCTACTCGCCGCGCTTCCTGTGGATGTGGCCGAACGCGCGCATCTCGGTGATGGGCGGCGAGCAGGCCGC
>DATDJF010000239.1:0-2225 GCA_036520715.1 Burkholderiaceae bacterium
CGCGCCATCGCCGGCAGCCGCATGACGCGGATCTCGGCCTCGGGCAGCGCGTCGCAGGCGTCGGCGATCAGGCCGGAGGTGATGAAGCCGCCGGACAGCGCCTGGTCGTAGACGACGCCGAGCACCCGGTGGCCGCGGCGCCTCGCCAGGTCGATGCACATGCCCAGGTGCGCCATCGCGCGGTTGATGCCCAGCAGCTCGTCGCGCCGACGCAGCTGCTGCCCCTGGGTGTCGATCAACATCAGGATCGGCCGTCCGGGATGCCGGCGCATCGTGTCGAGCACCACCTGCGCCTGCGCCAGCGCGAGGCGCACGCCGATCGGCGCATGGTTCGTCGTGCCGATGACTTCGATCGGCGCGCCGTCGAAGGTCACCGACCCGACCAGGAATTCGCCCTCGGCGCGAACCCCGTGGTCGGGGCCGAAGAGCCGGGTGGCCAGCGTCGTCCAGTCCATCGCCCTCACTCCTCGGCCATGGTGCGCAGGTCGCGCACCTGTTCCACGTCCATCTCGGCGATGCGTTCGGGCTCGGGCACGCCCAGGCGTGCCCACAGCGTGAGCGCTTCGGTGTCGCCGTCCAGGCCTTCCGGCAGCAGGGCCAGCCGTGCGGACAGCAGGCGGTGCTCGGCTTCCAGCGATGCGAGCGTCACCGGGCGCGCCGCCGACAAGGCTGCGATGGCGGTGCCACGGAAGGCCTGCACGTCGTCCTCCACCAGCGCGTCGCAGTCGCCGCTCAGCCAGCGATGTTTGCCGCCGGTGGTGCGCCAGACCAGCGCGCGGTCGCGCGAGTCGAATTCGTCCACGCCGTGCGAGGACTCGATCACTTCCGGGCCCGACATTGCCAGCCGGCCGACGTCGCTCATCACCACGTGGTCCGCACAGCGCGCGACGATGCCCATGCCGCCGAAGCAGCCGTTGGCGCTGCCGATCAGCACGATCACGGGGATGCCGGCGGCACGCACGTCGAGCAGCGCGCGCATCACCTCCGACACCGCGATCAGGCCCGCATTGGCCTCGTGCAGACGCACGCCGCCCGAGTCGGCGAGCAGCAGCACGGCAGCGGGGCGGTCGTGCAGCGCGCGCTGCAGCAGCCCGACCAGCTTGGCACCGTGCACCTCGCCGACGCCGCCGCCCATGAACGCGCCTTCCTGCGCGGCCACGAACACTGCGCCGTCGTCGAGCCGGCCGCGGCCGATCGCCACTCCGTCGTCGAAGGCGCAGGGCACGCCCAGCTGCGCCAGGTGCGGGCTCATCACCCGCTCGGATGGCGGCAGCCACTCGTGGAAGCTGCCGGCATCGAGCAATTGCGCGAGTCGTTCACGCGCCGAGCATTCGGCGTAGCTGATCACGGCTGGCCTCCCTGGCTCGAAACGTTCGGCAGTTCGGCGACCGCCTGGTCCAGCCGCAGGCTGACGACCGCCGGCGTGGCGCCCATGTCGTGAATCGAGACCTTGACGCCGGACAGGACATGCCGGGCGTGGAAATCGGCCAGCACCGCCGACCAGATCGTGCCGAAGCCGCGTGCCGAGGTTTCAACGTGGATGCGGCACTGGGGTGGCGTGTCCGGTTCGAGCAGCACCTCCAGGTTGCCGGAACCGACGACGCCGACCAGCACCGGCGCGAACGGCGCCACAGCGCGCTGGCCGTCGTAAGAAAAGTCCAGGGCTTCGATGCCCGCATGAAGGCTCATGGGATTCTCCGGTTCACCAGTTGCGGAACCGCCGGGGCGGCTGGTACAGGCCACCGGACGCGCGCACTAGGTCGCGCATGCTGCGGGCGGCCAGCAGGTTGCGGGTGGCGTCGCGCGGGTCGATGCCGAGATCCTGTGCGCGCCGGATGATGCCGCGGTCGCGCAGGTTCTCGACCATGCGCCGGTCGCGCGCCAGGCCCACCGCCGTGTAGCCGGCGACGCCGCGGATGGCCTGCTCGCGCTCCTCGTCGCTGCGGCACAACAGCAGGTTGGCGATGCCTTCTTCGGTGAGGATGTGGGTCACGTCGTCGCCGTAGATCATGATCGGCGGCAGTTGCATGCCGGACTGCTCGCCGAGCTGCCAGGCGTCGAGATGCTCGACGAACGCGGGTTGCATGTGCTCGCGGAAGGTCTCGACCATCTGCACGACGAGCTTCTGGCCGCGCGGCGTGCCCGCGGCGCCGCTGCGGCCCTGGCGCGCCTCGCGACCGGCCTTCAGCCAGGCGGGGCTGACGTGGCGGCGGCCGCGCGCGTCG
>DATDJF010000240.1:0-2734 GCA_036520715.1 Burkholderiaceae bacterium
GACACCGCAAAGTGTGGCAAGCGAGGCGGCATCCACCACCGCATGGCCGTCGCGCGCGAGCGCCGCGTGCACAGCCGCCACCGCTGTCAGCGGCGGCCGTGGCGCGCCCGTGTTCATTTCTTCGCGCCCGCCAGCGCGGCGCCCTTGACCAGCGCCTCGATCTTGGCCAGTGCGATCGCCCGATCCATCGGCGCCATGCCGCAGTTGGTGCAGGCGATCAGGCGTTCGCGCGGCACGAAGCGCAGCGCGTTGGTGATCGTCTCGGCCACCGTCTCGGGTGACTCGACCGCCTCGCTGGCGACGTCGATCACGCCGACCATCACGTCCTTGCCGGCGAGCAGCGACATCAGGTCGGGCGGCACGTGCGAGTGCAGGCATTCGAGCGACACCTGATCGATCGAGCTCCTGGCCAGCACCGGAAACACCTTCTCGTACTGGCGCCACTGATCGCCGAGCGTCTTCTTCCAGTCGAGGTTGGCCTGGATGCCGTAGCCGTAGCAGATGTGCACCGCGGTCGTGCAGGTCAGCCCTTCGGCGGCACGTTCCAGTGCGCGGATGCCCCAGTCGGCCACTTCGTCGAGGTAGACGTTGAAGGCCGGCTCGTCGAACTGGATGATGTCGACGCCGTCGGCCTGCAGCGCCAGCGCCTCCTGGTTGAGCAGCTCGGCGAATCCGAAGGCGAGCTTCACGCGGTCGCCGTAGTGGCGGTCGGCCACCGTGTCGACGATGGTCATCGGCCCGGGCAACGTGAACTTGATCCTGCGGGTGGTGTGCGCACGCAGGAAGCGCGCTTCGGTATCGTGCACGCGGCCCTTCAGCTTCAGCGGCGCCACCACCTGCGGCACCATCGCCTTGTAGCGGTCGGCGCGGATGCCCATCTCGACCTTGTGCTCGAAGTCGATGCCCTCGATGCGCTCGAGAAAGCCGTGCACGAAGTGCTGGCGCGATTGCTCGCCGTCGCCGATGGTGGTGAGGCCGGCGTCTTCCTGTGCCTTGATCCACATCAGCGTGGCGTCGAGCTTGGCGTCGCGCAGCGCCGGGCCTTCGTGCGCCCAGCGCGGCCACAGCTTGTTCGTCTCGGCCAACCAGCCGGGCTTGGGCAGGCTGCCGGCGATCGCGGTGCGGAACATGGGATCTCCTTGTGGATGCAGTCGCTGAAAGTGCAGCCGGCGGCTACCAGGTATCGACAAACGCGCGCCGCGGCGGCAACGCCTGCCCGCGCACCGTGGCCAGCACACGAAGCAGCCAATCGCGCGTGGCCGCCGGATCGATGACGTCGTCGATCTCGAGGTGGCTGGCCACGTTGAGCGCACGCCCGCGCTCGCGCATGCCCGACAGCAGGCGCTCGAACAGCGCATCGCGTTCGGCCCCCTGCACCGCCGCCAGCTCCTTGCGAAAGCCCAGCCGCACCGCGCCCTCTAGGCCCATCGGGCCGAACTCGGCCTGCGGCCATGCGGCAGTGGCCACCGGCGCATGGAAGTGGCCGCCGGTGAATGCCATCGCGCCCAAGCCGAAGCCGCGGCGCAGCACCACCGACACCACCGGCACCCGCAACGCCGCCGCGGTGACGAACACGCGGCCGGCATGGCGCAACATGCCCTGCGCCTCGGACGCCGGCCCAACCATGAAGCCTGGCGTGTCGACCAGCGTGATCAGCGGGTGTCCCGCGGCGTCGGCCAGCTGCATGAAACGCGCGAGCTTGTCGCAGCCGGCGACGTCGAGCGCGCCGGCGAGGTGGCGCGGGTTGGTCGCCGCGATCGCCACCGGATGCCCGCCCAGGCGCGCCAGCACGGTGGTCACGCCCAGGCCGTACGACGCACGCAACTCGATCACGCTGTCGCGATCGGCCAGCGTCTGGATGATCGTGCGCGGGTCGAACACCGCGTTGCGGCCGAGCGGGATCGCGTCGCGCAGACCCGTTTGATCTGCCGCGCCCGCGTCCGGCAACGCACCCTGGTGCCAGGCGAGGATGCGGCGCGCCTCGTGCGTGGCCTGCGCCTCGTCGTCGACCAGCAGGTCAATGCCGCCGGCCTTGGCCAGTGTCTCGGCCGGGCCCACGTCGTCGGGCGCCACCACGCCCAGGCCGCCGCCTTCGATCATCGCCGGCCCGCCCATGCCGATGCTGGCTGCGCGGGTCGAGATCACGTAGTCGCAACTGCCCAGCAGCGCGGCGTTGCCGGCGAAACAATACCCCTCGACGATGCCCAGCGTCGGCACGCGGCCCGACAGCGCGGCCAGCGCGCGGAAGGTGGTGCAGTGCAGGCCCGACACCGACGGCGAATCGACGTCGCCCGGCCGGCCGCCGCCGCCTTCGGCGAACAACACGAACGGCAGCTTGTGCGCGGCCGCCAGTTCGAGCAGGCGATCGCTCTTGCGGTGATTGAAGTTGCCCTGCGTGCCGGCCAGCACCGAGTAGTCGTAGACCATGGCCGCGCAACGCGCACGCTCGGCGCCGAAGGCGTCGGCCTGCACGAGCCCGGTCCCGGTGATCAGGCCGTCGGCCGGCGTGTTCTTCTGCAGGTCGTCGAGGCTGCGGCGACTGCGCTGCGCCGCCACCGCGAAGGCGCCGTATTCGACGAACGTGCCGGCGTCGAACAGCGCGGCGATGTTCTCGCGCGCGCTGCGCCGGCCCTGCGCATGGCGTGCGGCCACCATCTGCGGGCGCGCGGCGTCGGCCAGCAGCGCGCGGCGCGCATTCAACTCGTCGAGGTCGGGGCGCGCCGCCACCCGCGCG
>DATDJF010000241.1:0-13573 GCA_036520715.1 Burkholderiaceae bacterium
CGCCAAACGCGCTGCCGTGCGGCCCGCTAGCATGAACGAATGACGCGCCGCCTCCTGCGCTGGATCACGCTCGGCCTGCTGGTGCTGGCGCTTCTGGTGGCCGCGTTCGTCCTGGTTCAAGCCAACCGCAGGCCATCGCTCGCGGGCTATGCCCGGATGCCGCCGGCGCCTGATGGGAGCGCTGTGCGGGTTCGTTTCGCAGGGGTCGCGACGCTGCTCTTCGACGACGGCGAGACGGCCTGGATGACCGATGGCTTTTTCTCCCGCCCGAGTCTCGCGCGCACCGTCTTCACGCGCATCGCGCCCGACCCTGTGGCCATCGATGCCGGCCTCGAGCGCCTGGGGGTGAGCCGCCTGGCGGCAGTGATCCCGGTGCACTCGCACTACGACCACGCGATGGACTCGCCGCTGGTGGCGATGCGCACCGGCGCGCTGTTGCTGGGTTCGGAGTCGACGCTGAACATCGGGCGCGGCCTGGGCATGCCCGAGGGCCGCATGCGGCGCGTGCAGCCGCGCGAGCAGGTGGCTCTCGGCCGCTGGACGCTGACCTTTCTCGCTTCCCGGCACGTGCCGTTGCCCGTGCTGCGCGAAGGTGTGGTCGAGACCATCGACGCGCCACTGACGCCGCCGGCGCACAGCCTCGCCTGGCGCGAGGGCCAGACCTGGGCCCTTCTGGTGGAGCATCCGGCCGTCGAGCCGATGCTGGTGCTCGGCAGCGCGGGCTTCGTCCCCGGCGCTCTGCAGGGTCATCGGGCGGCCACCGTGTTCCTCGGCGTCGGCAGCGCCGGCAAGCAGGCCCCGGGCTATCTGAGCCAGTGGTGGGACGAGTGCGTCAGGCGCGTTGGCGCCACCCAGGTCATCCCGATCCACTGGGACGACTTCGGCCGCCCGCTCGACGAGCCGTTGCTGGCGTTTCCGTATCTGGTGGACGACCTGGGCGCGACGATGACGCACCTGGCCGCGTGGGCCGCGCGCGATGGCGTCGAGGTCAGGCTGCCACCGCTGTGGCTTGCGTTCGCGCCCTGACGGCGATGTCGCGTTCCCGCGCGGGCCGCGGGCGCACCTCGAGCCGGTGCACCTCGGCGGTCAGCGGCGGCCGGATCGGGCGGGTGTCGAGGGCGTGCGCCTGTCCGCCGTTGGCCCGCCAGACTCCTTCCAGCGTTTGCAGACTATTCTCCATGCCGGCCAGCAAACGTTCTCCCATGGTGGGGTCGCCTCCGCGCGAAGCCACTTGCGCGATCAAACCCCGGAACCGCCCGATGCGCGCGCGGTGCTCGTCGATGTGCTGCTGGATGGCGGCCAGTCTCAGATGGGCATTGCGGTCGGGCATGGCACTTGTTCCCGTTGACGGATCGGCGTCCATGGGCAAGCCGTGTACCCGGTGCGCCGCTGCGCAGGCTTGACGCGGGTCCATCGGGGGCGCGGCGCTGGTTTCTAGAATGGACGCCGATGAATGCACCTTCCGGCAAGCCCTCCCCCAGCGCCGCAGCGGCACCCGCTGCCGACTGCGAAGGCGCCTTCCCGTACCAGGGGCCTGCGCAGTTGCGCGCCACCATCGAGCGTGCGCTGCACAACGTGATCGACCCCGAGATGGCGCTGTCGATCGTCGACATCGGCCTGGTCTACGGCGTCGAGGTCGACGCGCAACGCGCGCACGTCCGCTTGACCATGACGTCGACGGCCTGCCCGGTGACCGACGTCATCGTCGACGACGTGCAAGCCGAGCTCGAGCGCGTGCTGCCCGGCGGCGAGCGCGTCGAGGTCGAGCTGGTCTGGGAGCCGGCGTGGACTCCCGAGCGCCTGAGTGCACGCGCCAAGGCGTTCATGGGCTGGTGAGGCGAGCCCCGCATCATGGTCGCTGAGGCCGTCGCGGGCAGGGCCGGTCCGCTGGCGGGACGCATCGCCTTCGTCGCATTGGTCGTGGTGGCGCTGGTCGCCGGGGTGATCGGCGGGCTGCTGCGCGCGGGGGTGGCCGTGCCGGTGCCGGCGCAGGCGGCGTGGCCGGGCCAGGCCGTGCTGTCGCACGCGTTCCTGATGATGTCGGCGTTCATGGGCACCGTCATCGGGCTGGAGCGCGCGGTGGCGGCCAAACGCGTGGCCGCGTTCGCGGCACCGGCGGCGTCGGCGGCATCGGGCCTGCTGATGCTCGCCGGCGCGGCGGCGCCGGCGCGCTGGCTGGGCGTGCTGGCGGCGCTGGTGTTCGTCTTCGTCAACGCGGCGCTGTGGGCGCGCCAGCGCGCGGTGCACACGGCATGGCTGCTGGCGGGCGCCTTGGCCTGGCTGGTCGGCAACACGCTGTTCGCACTCGGCGCCACGGTGGCCGTGGCCACGCCGTGGTGGTTTTGCTTCCTGATTCTCACGATCGCGGCCGAGCGCCTGGAGATGACCCGCCTGATGCGGCGGCGGCGCGGCGCCTCGGCGCTGCTGCTGGCCTGCCTGGCGACGCTGCTGGTGGCAGCGGTGGCGTTCGTGGTCGCGCCGGCGATCGGCGGAGTGCTGTTCGGCGTGTCGCTCATCGCGCTGGCCGCCTGGCTGGCCACCTTCGACATCGCGCGCCGCACGATCGCCGCGCAGGGCCTGAGCCGCTACATGGCCATCTGCCTGCTCACCGGCTACGGCTGGCTGGCGGTGTCGGGGCTGGCCTGGCTGGCCACTGCGCTCGGACACGCCGCGCGCGACGTGGCGTTGCACGCGCTGGGACTGGGCTTCGTCTTCAGCATGATGCTCGGCCATGCACCGGTGATCCTGCCGGCGCTGACGCGGGTGAAGGTGCAGTTCGGCTGGTTCTTCTACTTGCCGTTGATTCTGCTGCACGTATCGCTCGCCGTGCGGCTGCTGCTCGGCGGCGTTGACTTTCGCTACCTGAGCTGGGGCGCAGCGGGCAATGCCGCCGCCATCGTGCTGTTCGCCGCGACGATGGCCGGCGCCGCTTGGCTGTGGCGCCGCCAGCACGCGCCGGCGCACGCCGCGGCCGCGCGCGATTGAAGCCCGTCAGGGACCGTCGCCGGCGAGCTCGTCGTAGCCCGGCTCGCACGCCAGCAGCACGCCCACGATGCGCTGCGTCTCGTCGACCCGCAGGCGCGGATGCACCGGCGCGAGCTGGCGCAGAGCGGCGGCGTGCTCGAGGACGTCGTGCACCGTGCGCGCGGCGAAGGGCAGCAGCGACTGCACGGTGGCCACGGTGGCGAACTCCATCTGGAACGTGCCGGCTGCTCGCGCGTCGAGCGCGGCGAGCGGTGCGACCCATTCGAGGGTGGTGGTTTCGCCTTCGTCGGGCCGCGGCACCTGTCCCTCCGGCGCGCGGGCGACGAAGAACACGGTGTCGAAGCGCTTGGGCATGCCGAGCGGCGTCACCCAGCGGCTCCACGGCTGCAGCGCGCGCGTCGAGCCGAGGTCGAGGCGGCACTCCTCGCGGCACTCGCGCAGCGCGGCCACCGCACAGGCCAGCGCGCGCTCGCCGATGCCGGTGACGTCACCGATGCGCCGCGCCAGCGCCTCGCGCGGCTCGTCGATGACGGCATCCGCGTCGGCGCTGTCGACCGCGCCACCGGGGAAGACGTAGGCGCCAGGCATGAAGCTCGCGTGCGGCGAGCGCTTGACCATCAGCACTTCGACGCCGTGCGCGCCGTCGCGCAGCACCAGCGTGGTGGCAGCGGCGCGCGGCACCACCGCGCGCGCCGCCGGCAGGGCGAGAGCTTGCATCGCGGCGGGCCTTGCGTGAGTGGCAGCCGGTCAGGCGAACACCGCCACCTGCGCGTCGAAGCTCAACGGTGCCGCGGTGAGGCTGCGCAACGTGCCGGCGTCGAGCCCGCGCACCATCGCGCGCACCCGCAGGCCCTGCGGCGTGACGTCGATGCGCGCGAGGTCGCTGTAGATGCGGTCGACCACGCAGCTGCCGGTGAGCGGCAGCGTGCAGCGCCCGACGATCTTGGGCTCGCGCTTCTTGCTGGTGTGCTCCATCATCACCCACACCTGCCTGGCGCCGACCGCCAGATCCATCGCGCCGCCGACCGCGGGGATCGCGTCGGGCGCGCCGGTGTCCCAGTTGGCGAGGTCGCCGTCGGCCGACACCTGGTAGGCGCCGAGCACCGTGATGTCGATGTGGCCGCCGCGCATCATGGTGAACGACACCACGTGATCGCAGATGGCTGCACCAGGGATCAGGCTGATCTGCTCCTTGCTGGCGTTGATGAGGTCGAAGTCGGTCAGCTCGTCGCCGCCCGGCCCCATGCCGAGGATGCCGTTCTCGCTGTGCAGGATGATCTCGCGTCCCCTGGGCAGGCAGCGCGCCAGCCGGGTGGGCATGCCGATGCCGAGGTTGACGTAGCTGCCGTCGGGCAGATCGTCGGCGATGCGTTGCGCGAGCTGCTCGCGCGTCAATGGGGTGTACTCGCTCATCACGCGCTCCGGTCCGTCTGCACCACGCGCTTGACGAAGATGCCCGGCGTCATCACCTGCTCGGGCGGGATCGAGCCGAGCGGCACCACTGCATTCACCTGCACGACCGCGGTGCGCGCGGCCATGCACATCACCGGCCCGAAGTTGCGTCCGGCATAACGGTAGGTCAGGTTGCCCCAGCGGTCGGCGTGCTGCGCCTTCACGAAGGCGTAGTCGCCTGGCAGCGGCTGCTCGAGCACGTAACCGGTGCCGTCGATGACGCGGGTCTCCTTGCCCTCGGCCAGCTTGCTGCCGTAGCTCACCGGCGAGAAGAACGGCCCCATCCCGGCCGCCGCCGCGCGCATGCGCTCGACCATGATGCCCTGCGGCACGCACTCGAGCTCGATCTTGCCGGCGCGATAGACCTCGGCGAACGCGGCGGCGCTGGGCTGCGCCGGATTGGCCGAGCGCGCGAACGAGCAGATCAGCTTGCGCACGCGGCCGGCGAGGAACAATTGCGACAGCCCGATCGGCCCGTTGCCGCCGTTGTTGTTGACCACCGTGAGCTCGCGCGCGCCCTGGTCGAGCAGCGCGCACAGCAGTTCGGTGGGAATGCCCGAGGCGCCGAAGCCGCTGACCAGCAGCGTGGCGCCGTCGGGGACGTCTTTCACCGCATCGGCCAGCGAGGCGACGGTCTTGTCGAGCATGGCGCGATCGTAATCGGTCGCCACCGCGTGGACCGCAAGGCGGTACAGTCACCCGGCCCGATCCGAGAGAGATCCCTTCGTGAGCCATCGCCCAGCCAAGGCCTGCATCGTCGGCGCATTCGAGCACCCGACGCGCAAGGCGCCCGACAAGACGGTCGCGCAGTTGCACGCCGAGTGCGCGGCCGGTGCGCTGGCCGATGCGGGCTTGAGCAAGGACGATGTCGACGCCTACTTCTGCTCCGGCGATGCGCCCGGCATGGGGCCGACGTCGATGATCGACTACCTGAACCTGCAGGTGCGCCACACCGAGAGCACCGACCTCGGCGGCACCTCGTACATCTCGCTGGTGGCGCATGCGCGCGACGCCATCGCCGCCGGCCGCTGCAACGTGGCCCTGATCACGCTGGCCGGCCGGCCGCGCAGCGAGGGCTCCAGCGGCACCGCGCCGCGCACGCGCGCCGGCACGCCCGAGGCGCCGTGGGAGGCGCCGTACGGCATCACCACCGTCAACGGCTACGGCATGGTGGCGATGCGCCACATGCACGAGTTCGGCACCACCCCTTCACAACTGGCGTGGATCAAGGTGGCGGCGTCGCACCACGCGCAGCACAACCCGCACGCGATGCTGCGCGAGGTGGTCACCGTGCAGGACGTGCTCGACTCGCCGGTGATCTCCGACCCGCTGCACCGGCTCGACTGCTGCGTGGTCAGCGATGGTGGCGGCGCGCTGATCGTCGCGCGGCCGGAGATCGCGAAACAGTTGAAGCGGCCTGTGGTGAAAGTGATCGGTGCCGGCGAGACCGTGCGCGGCCAGCGCGCCGGCGACGTCGATCTCACCACCACCGGTGCGGCGGTGTCGGGAGCGGCCGCGTTCGCAGAGGCCGGCGTGAGACCGGCCGACATCCAGTACGCATCGATCTACGACAGCTTCACGATCACCGTGCTGCTGCAGCTCGAGGACCTCGGCTTCTGCCGCAAGGGCGAGGGCGGCCGTTTCGTCGCCGACGGCAACCTGATCTCGGGCAGTGGCAAGCTGCCGTTCAACACCGACGGCGGCGGGCTGTGCAACAACCATCCGGCCAACCGCGGCGGCATCACCAAGGTGATCGAGGCGGTGCGCCAGTTGCGCGGCGAGGCGCATCCGGCGGTGCAGGTGAAGAACTGCGGCCTCGCGCTGGCGCAGGGCACCGGCGGCAACCTGGGCGCCCGGCACGCCAGCTCGACATTGATCCTCGAGCGGGGATGAGCGGGCCATGAGCAAGATCCGTGTGCTGCCGTCGCCCGGCATCGGCCCCGACAACGAGGCCTTCGTCGCCGCGGCCAAGGAAGGCCGCTTCGTGCTAAGGGGGTGCGACGACTGCGGCAAGACGCACTGGTACCCGCGCGCCGTGTGTCCGCACTGCCTGAGCAGCAAGACAGTGTGGAAGCCCGCCAGCGGCCGTGGCACGGTGTATTCGTGGTCGACGATGCAGCGTGTCGACCCGCCATACACGCTGGCCTACGTCACGCTGGCCGAGGGCCCGACGATGCTCACCAATCTGGTCGGCGAGGGCCCCTACCGCATCGGCATGCCGGTGCAGGTGCAGTTCCAGCCGAGCGACGACGGCACGCCGGTGCCGGTGTTCGCGCCGGCGTGAATGCAGCGACGGTCCGGCGCTTCACTTCTCCAGCGTCACGACCCGGGTGAACCCGCCGAGAATCATCCGCTTGGGGTCGAACGGCCAGGCATCGCCTTCGGGCGGCTTCATGCGCTCGTCCTTCATCATCTTTTCGGCCGCGGCGTCGCAGACGTCGCGCGACGGCCACTCCATGAACGAGAACACGATCTTCTCGTCCGGCTCGGCTTTCACGGCGCGGCGGAAGTCGGTGACCTTGCCATCGGGCACATCGTCGCCCCAGGCTTCGACCACGCGCAGCGCGCCGTAGTCCTTGAACATCGCCCAGGCCTCTTCGGCCATCTTGCGATAGTCCTCGCGCTTGCCCACGGGCACCGGGATGACGAAGCCCTGGACATAGCTGTCCCCGGTGGCCTCGCCGCGCTCGACGATCGGCTCGAAGCCGCCGTAGATCAACCGCTTGCCGTCGAACGGCATCGGGTTCTTCTGCGGGTTCAGGCGCTCGTCGGTCTTGCCGATCTCGGCCATCCGGCCCATCACGTCGTCGCGCCTGGCCTTGTCGGGCCACTCGATCCACGAGAACACCACCGTCTCGTCGTCCCGGGCCGCGACTGCGCCCTGAAAGTCAGTGGTTTTTCCCTTGGGCACTTCGGTCCCCCAGCACTCGACGACCCGCGTCGCGCCGTGATCGATGAATGCGCTGTCGCCCTTGTTGGCGTGGGCGATGAATTTCTGCTTGTTCGCGCTCGGCACCGCGAGCACGAAACCGTCGATGTAGGACATGCTGGATCTCCTTGTGGGTCACGCTCAGCCGCAACGGGCTGGCAATACGACGACGTTCGTGCGCCGCCGGAATCGACAGTCTGGCGAAGAGCAGTCATCTCATGCTTCATCGTGCGGTGATGATCGGCAAATCACGTGCCTCCGGCAGCCGTACGACAATCCGGCGCATGGAGATCGTCAGATCGCTGTTCCTGGCCGCGGCACTGCTCCAGGCCCTGCCGTCGGCCGCCGCCGATGCGCTCAGAGCCGTCACGGTGGCGCAAGGCCTGGTCAATCCCTGGTCGCTGGCGTTCCTGCCCGACGGGCGCTTTCTGGTCACCGAGAAGCCGGGCCGGCTGCGCATCGTCGAGGCCGATGGCAAGCTCGGCGCACCGCTCGGCGGCCTGCCTGCCATCTCGGTCGGGGGGCAGTGTGGCCTGCTCGACGTGGTGCTCGATCCGAAGTTCGCCGACAACGGCATCATCTACGTCAGCTACGCCGAACCGGCAAGCGGCGGCGAAAGCGGCAACAGCACGGCGGTGATGCGCGCAAGGCTCGGCCGCGACGCGCTGACCGACGTGCGCGTGATCTTTCGCCAGCAACCCAAGTACTCGAGCAGCGCGCACTGCGGCGGCCGGCTGGTGTTCGCGCGCGACGGCAAGCTGTTCGTCACCTTGGGTGACCGCTTCTCACGCAAGGAAGACGCGCAGACGCTCGACAACCACCACGGCAAGGTGGTGCGCATCGAATCCGATGGCCAGGTGCCCAAGGACAATCCGTTCATCGGCCGCGCCGGTGCCTTGCCCGAGATCTGGAGCCTGGGCCACCGCAACGTGCAGGGTGCCGCGCTGCATCCGGAGAGCGGCGAGTTGTGGAGCCACGAACACGGCCCGCAGGGCGGCGACGAGGTCAACGTCAGCGAGGCCGGCCGCAACTACGGCTGGCCGCTGCTCACCTATGGCCGCAACTACGGCATCGGCACGCGCATCGGCGAAGAAGGCCCCAAGCCGGGCTACGAGCACCCGCTGAAGGTGTGGGTGCCGTCGATCGCGCCGAGCGGCATGGCGTTCGTCACCAGCGATCGTTACCCGGGCTGGAAGGGCAACCTGTTCGTCGGTGCGCTGCGCGGCGAGATGCTGGTGCGCCTCACGCTCGACGGCCGCAAGGTGGTGGGCGAAGAACGCCTGCTCACCGAGCTGAAGGAGCGCATCCGCGACGTGCGCCAGGGCCTCGACGGCTGGCTGTACGTGGTGACCGACAGCAGCAACGGGCGCATCGTTCGTCTCGAGCGTTGAGGGGCCGGCACGCGCGACGACGCGGCCACGGGTGCCCGCGATGGTCGGAGTAGCATCGGCGCCTGCCGGCGCCGGGAGCTGCGATGTCCGCGTGGAGGGCGATTTCGTGGTGGGACACGCTGCGCCTGCAGCTCTTCGTCGCCGTGCCTGTCACGCTGTGGGGCGTGGTCGCGCCACAGCGGTTTCTTGTGCCGCTGGTCGTGCGGCTCGATTGGGGGCGGCGCACGCGCACGTTCCTCGCGGCCCTGCGCGAGCGCTACGGCTGCGACTACCTGAGGGTGTGGTTCCCGTTCTCTTGGCGCCGCACGCTGCTGGTGCTCGACCCGCCCGGCATCGACGCCTTGCTCTTCAGCGGGGCCAACTTCGCTGATCCGTGGCTGAAGAAGCGCGCGCTGTCGCGCTTCGTGCCCGACGGCGTGATCATCTCGCGCGATCCGGAATGGCGCGAGCGCCGCGATTTCAACGAAGCGGTGCTCGCGCTCGGCCAGCCGCACCCGCAGCGCGAGCAGTTCGCGCGCATCGCCACTGCCGAGGTCGAGCACCTGCTCGCCGAAGGTCGCGACAGCCTCGATTGGGCCGACTTCCAGCGGCTGGCCGAGCGCGTCGCGCATCAGGTCCTGCTCGGAGAGGGCTGCGTTGCGCCGCAGGCGAGCGCGCAGCTCGCGCGGCTGTCCGGCTGGGCCAACTGGCTGTTGCGCCATTGGCCGGCGTTCATCGCATTCCGTGGCTGGCTGCGGGGCGAGCTCGACAGACGCGGTGGCAACGACGTCGCTGCGTTGTGTCCGGTGGGCGACGCGGCGCGGTACATGCCCAAGGGCGCGGCGAAGTCACCTCTCGCCGTGCCGTCGCAGGTGGGCTTCTGGTTCTTCGTGCTGAAGGACGCGATCGAGCTGCACGTCGCGCGCACGTTGGCGCTGCTCGCTGCCCATCCGTCGGAACAGGAGCGCGCGTGTGCGCAGGCGCGCACCGCGGGCCTGCCGGCGCCCGAGGCGATCGACGCTCAGCGTTTCCTCGAGGACTGCCTGCTCGAGCAGCTGCGCCTGTGGACGCCGGTGCCGCTGCTGCTGCGCCGCGCCAAGGAAGGCTTCATGCTGCGCGACACGATCAAGGTCGCCGCCAAGCAGCAGCTGTTGGTGCACGCTGCCTTCCACCACCGCGACGAGCGGCAGTTCGGCGCACGTGCCGACCGCTTCATGCCCGACGCGGTGGCCCACGGGCCACCGCTGCTCGTCTTCAGCCGGCATCGCCAATCCTGCGCCGGCGAGACGCTGGTGCGCTTCGTGCTCAAGGCGGTGCTGGCGGCGCTGCTGGCGCGCGCGCGTTTCACGCTCGTGCGGCCCGCGCTGCCGGCAGGGGACATGCCCTTGCAGATCGACCACTTCGCGCTGCGCCTGCACGTCGAGCGTGCTGCGCCCGCGCAGGGCGGCTGAGTAGATGAGTGCGCCCCGCACGCTCGAACGCCGTCAGCTGACGGTGATGCTGTGCGACCTGGTCGCGTGGACCGCGCTCGCACAGCACCTCGACCCGGAGGAACTGGTCGAGGTGATCCAGGCCTACCGCAAGCGCTGCTCGGACACGGTCGCCGCGCACGGCGGCACGATTGCGCAGTACGTCGGCGACGGCGTGCTCGCGTACTTCGGCTACCCGCGCGCGCACGAGGACGATGCCGAGCGCGCGATCCGCGCCGCGCTGGCGATCGCGGTGGCCGAACGCTCCGCCAGCGGCGACTCGAACGTGCACATCGGTATCGCCACCGGCACGGTGGTGGTGAGCGGCGGCGAGGCCGCCGAGCGGGGCCCGGCGCGCAGCGCCGAGGCCGAGGTGTCGGCGGTGGGCAGCGCACTGAACCTGGCGGCCCGCCTGCAGCCGCTGGCCGAACCCGGCATGGTCGTGGTCTCGGCCGAGACGCGCCGCCTCGCCGGCGGCCTGTTCGAGTATCGCGACCTCGGTCACCATGCGCTGAAGGGCTTCGACGCCGCGGTGCCCGCGTGGCAGGTGGTCGGCGAGCGCGGCGTGCGCAGCCGCTTCCATGCGCTGCGCGCATCGAACCTGACGCCGTTCGTCGGCCGCCAGGCCGCGCTCGACGTGCTGCGCCACGGGTGGGACATGGTGCGACAGGGTTCCGGCCACGCGGTGCTGATCACCGGCGAGCCGGGCCTGGGCAAGTCGCGCCTGGCCGAAGTCGTCGACGGCCGCATCGTCGGCCGCGACTGCATGCGCCTGTGGTACTACTGCTCGCCCAACCTGCAGGGCAGCCCGTTCGCGCCGGTGATCCGCTATCTGAGTTTCGCGGCCGGCCTGTCGGCCACCGATGACAACCCGGCTCGGCTGGCCAAGCTCGCCGCCTTCCTGCCGGAGGGCCAGCGCCGCAGCGACGACGCGCTGCCGCTGCTCGCCGGCCTGCTGGCGATCGATGCGCCGTCGGCGGCGCTGGCGGCGATGTCGCCGCAGCGCCACCGCCAGCGGCTGCTGCAGGCGCTCATCAACCTGCTGCGCGAGCATGCGCAGCGCGGCCCGGTGCTGCTGGTGGTCGAAGACCTGCACTGGATCGATCCCTCGAGCGACGAGCTGATGGGACTGATCGTCGATGCGCTGCCGACGCTGCCGCTGCTGCTGGTGCTGACGGCCAGGCCCGAGTTCCAGCCGCCCTGGGACGAGCGGGCGCATGTGCAGCAGCTGGCGCTGTCGCCGCTCGGCCGCGACGAGACGCGCACGATGATCGGCCTGCTGTGCGGCGAGCGCGCGCTGCCGGCGGCGACGGTCGAGCAGATCGCCGAACGCACCGACGGCCTGCCGCTGTTCGTGGAGGACCTGACGCGCGACCTGCTCGAGCACGACATCACGCTGCCGGCCGGCGCGGCCGGCATTCCAGCGACGCTGAGCGACTCGCTGATGTCGCGTCTCGACCGGCTCGGCTCGGCGAAGGCGGTCGCGCAGGTCGGCGCGGTGATCGGGCGCGAGTTCTCGCACGAGTTGCTGGCCAAGGTGGCCGGCCGCGACGAAGAGACGCTGAGGGAGGACCTGCTGCGCCTGGTCGGCGCCGGCCTGCTGGTCAGCCGCCGGCCCGGTGCGGTGCCGGTCTATGCGTTCAAGCATGCGCTGGTGCGCGACGCCGCCTATGCAAGCCTGCTGAAGAAGGAATCGGCCGCGCTGCACGGCCGCATCGCGCGCGCGCTGGCCGAGGACTTCACCGAGACCGCGGCGTCCGAGCCGGAGGTGCTGGCCAACCACTACGCCGCGGCACACGACGACGCCAACGCCGTGCACTACCTGGTGCAGGCGGCCAAGCTGTCGGCGCGCCGCTGCGGTTTCGTCGAGGCGATCGCGCAGCTCGAGCGGGCGCTGCGGTTGCTGGCCGCGTTGCCGGCATCGGCGCAGCGCTCGCGGCTCGAGCTGCGCGTGCAGCTTGCCCTTGGCGGCGTCTATGCCGAGCATCGCGGCTTCGCGTCCGTACCCTGCGCGTTGGCCTACGACCGCGCGCTCGTGCTGTGCCGCGAGCTCGGCGACCCGCCGGAGGTCTTCTCGGTGCTCTCCGGCATCGGCGCGGTCGAGATCACGCGCGCCGGCTTCGCGCGCTGCCGCGCGTTGGCCGAGGAGACGCTGCAGCGCGCGGCCCAGCAGGCGGCGCAGTCGCCGTTCGTGATGGGCCACCTGCTGCTCGGCGGCACGCAGTTCCTGTGTGGCGAGCTCGACGTGGCGCGCCAGCAGCTCGACGAGGCACTGCGCATCTACGAGCGGCCGCACACCACGGGCCGCCCGGCGCGCCAGGTGATGTACGTGCAGGACCAGAAGTCGACCGCGCTGTGCTATCTCGCGCTGGCGCTGACGATCGGCGGCCAGCCGGCCGCCGGGCGCCGCGCCGCGCTGGAGGGGTTGGCGCATTCGGAGGCGCTCGGCGGCGCGCACACGATCAACGTCTCGCTGTGCGACCTGGCGGCCACGCTGCACATCCAGCGCGACCATGCCGGCGCGCTGGAGGTCGGCCTGCGGTCGCTGCAGATGGCGCGCGACCAGGGCTTCGCGACCTGGGCCGGCCCGTCGGCAGCGATCGTCGGTGCGCAACGGGTGCAGCGCGGCGAGGTCGAGGCCGGGCTCGAGCAGATCTCGCTCGGCATTCGCGACTACATCGAAACCCAGGCACTGGCCTACCAGCCGTTCTGGATCGCGCTGCGCGCCGAGGGCCTGGCGGCGGCAGGCCGGCTCGACGAGGCGCGGGCCGCGCTCGACGATGCGATCGCCATCGCGCTGCGTCACGGCGAGCGCTTCTACCTGGCCGAGCTGCTGCGCTTCAGGGGCGAGATCCTCGCGCGCGAGGGCCGCACCAGCGAGGCCGAACGCTGCCTCGACGAGGCGCTCGGCGTGGCGCGCAGCCAGCACGCGCGGCTGTTCGAGCTGCGCGCCGCCGCCACGCTGTGCCGGACACTCGATGGCAGCCGCCGCGCCGCCGCGCTCGACACGCTGCTGGCGCCGCTGCTGCACAGTTTCGGCGAGCCGGACGTCGACGCGTGCGACGTGGTCGTGGCGCGTGGCCTGCTCGCCGCGGCCAGCGGTTGACGCGCCGCATTGCTCGCCGGCATCGCGGTTTCCCGCTACACGGCCGCCTGGGTCTGGTGGAGACTGCGCGACAAGAGGAGACACCGATGACCGATTTCAGCCAGCCCCGCCGTCGCTCGTTCGTGACGGGTTCGATCGCACTGGGTGCCGTGCTGGCGGTGCCGGGTGCGCTGGCGCAAGCGGCCAAGTGGCCCGCCAAGCAGATTCGCATCGTCGTGCCCTTTCCGCCGGGCGGGCTGACCGATGCCTACGCGCGGCTGTA
>DATDJF010000242.1:0-35361 GCA_036520715.1 Burkholderiaceae bacterium
AGCGCGCCGCCGCCCATCGCGAACGCGGTCGGCACGAAGCGCCAGCGGCTCTCGAACATGAACGCCAGCGTGTCGGCGAGCTTGTGCGGGGCCAGCTTGGCGGCGCTCGCTTTCTCGAACGCCTCGGCATCGGGGCCGTGCGGCACCATGCCGTTGTGCAGGCTGGCGCCGCCGGGCTTGAAGCCCTCGGGCTTGGCGTCGTACTGGCCTTTCACCAGGCCCATGACCTCGCTCATCACGTTGCGGTGGTACCAGGGCGGGCGGAAGGTGTCCTCGGCCACCATCCAGCGCGGCGGGAAGATCACGAAGTCGCAGTTGGCAGTGCCCGGCGTGTCGGTGGGCGAGGTCAGCACGGTGAAGATGCTCGGGTCGGGGTGGTCGTAGCTGACGGTGCCGATCGTCATGAAGCGTGCGGTGTCGTACTTGTACGGCACCAGGTTGCCGTGCCAGGCCACCACGTTGAACGGCGTCGCGGGCTGCGTGTTGCGCCACAGCCGGCCGCCGTACTTGCGTATCACCTCGGTGGTGCCGCCATCGGGCTCGTGGGCCGCCACCGGGGTCTCGAAGTCGCGCGCATTGGCCAGGCCGTTGGAGCCGATCGGCCCCAGCTCGGGCAGGCGCAGGAAGGCGCCGTAGTTCTCGCAGACGTAGCCGCGCGACGGGCCGTCGGGCAGCTCGATGCGAAACGCCAAACCACGCGGCACGACGGCGATCTCGCCGGCCGCCACCGCCATGCGGCCGAGCTCGGTGGCGATGTGCAGGCGCCCTTGCTGCGGCACGAACAGCAGTTCGCCGTCGGCGTTGACCAGCACCCGGTTCTTCATCGAGCGGTTGGCGGTGTAGATCAGTGCCGCCATGCCCGCCTGTGCCTGCACGTCGCCGTTGGCGACCAGCGTGCGCACGCCGTCGACGAAGTCGAGCGGCGCCTCGGGGATCGCGAACGGGTTCCAGCGCAGCGGGTCGGGCGGCACGTCGACGCCGCCGGCTGCGCCACTGGTCCACAACGGTTGTGCATACGGCGCGTAGGCGCCGCTCACCACCGACGGCTGGCGGCGGTACATCCAGGTGCGGCGATTCAACGCGCGCGGCGCCGTGAACGCGGTGCCCGACAGCAGCTCGGCGTACAGGCCCAGCGGCGCCTGCTGCGGGCTGTTGCGCCCCTGCGGCAGCGCACCGGGCACGGCCTCGCTGGCGAACTCGTTGCCGAAGCCGGTGTGATATTGCAGGTCGGATGCGCTCATCGGGGTTCCTTGGAGTCGGTGCCGAGCACGCTGGCGCGCGCGGCGGCGAGTGCCTCGGTCAGGACGGCGCTTTCGCCGACGTGGTTGGCCAGCAGCAGCACGAGCTTGGCGTTCAGCTCGTGGCTCTGCGCGGCGCTCAGCTCTTGGTGGGCGTCGATCAGCGCGGCGTAGAACACGTCGGCGGCTTCGAAGTGGGGCTCGGTGTTCAGCGGCATGGTGAATCCCCCTTCGGCGCGATCAATGCATCGCCAGCGCGCGGCGCAGCGCGCTGCGCGCCGCATCGAGCGACACCACGCGCCAGCGTGCACACACGTGCTGGTCGGGCCGCAGCAGGTAGGCCGTGCCGGGTGCGCCGTCGTAGCGGCGGTGGATCAGCCCGGCGTGATCGACCAGCGTGCGCGCGCCGGCCAGGCGGGCGCCGTCGGTGGCCGCCACCAGCAGCACTTGCAGCGGCGCCAGGCCAACGGCCGCCTGGCGCAGCGCCTGCACGGCGGCCGCTGCCGGCACGCCGTCGAATACGAGCGCGGCGAAGCCACCGTCGCCGAGCTGGCGCAGCAGCCAGCCGTCGCGGCCGTCGCAGCGCAGCGGCGCGTCGAGGGCGGCTGCGCCCGGCACCATCACGCCTTCGAAGGGTTCGGCGTCCGCCGTGTTCAGCGGCGAGCCGTGCAGCGTGCTGGCGCTCGACAGGCGGCCGCTGTTGACCAGCGCGCGCGCGAAAGCATGCTCGCGCGCGAGCTGCAGCGTGGCGTCGCGGAACAGCCGGCTGATCTCGCTCTTGGGCGTGATGAAGTCGGTGGCTCGCGTCGAGTGGCCGATGTTCTCGTCGGCTGCGGCTTCGCGCTCGCTGCCGTAGCTGTCGAGCAGCGCGTCGCCGGCGCGGCCCTGC
Organism: Burkholderiaceae bacterium; assembly: GCA_036520715.1. Classification (GTDB taxonomy): domain Bacteria; phylum Pseudomonadota; class Gammaproteobacteria; order Burkholderiales; family Burkholderiaceae_C; genus JAEUPI01. Next base: position 2,128 of record DATDJF010000242.1, read on the forward strand.
AGCACGGCGGCGAGCTTCCACGCCAGGTTCTCGGCATCCTGCACGCCGGAGTTGGCGCCGCGCGCGCCGAACGGCGACACACGGTGGGCGGCGTCGCCGGCGAACAGCACGCGACCGTGGCGAAAGCGTGCCATGCGTTCGCACGAGAAGCTGTAGACGCTGGCCCACTCGAGCTCGAACAACGCGTCCTTCATCGCCGAGTGCGCCAGCAGCGCGCGCACGCGCGGCAGGATGCGCTCGGGGCGCTTCTCGGCCTCGGGCTCGGCATCCCAGCCGAGCTGGAAGTCGATGCGCCACACGCCGTCGGGCTGCTTGTGCAGCAGCACGCTGTAGCCCGGATGGAACGGCGGATCGAACCAGAACCAGCGCTCGGCCGGAAAGTCCACCGCATCGGTGAAGCGCACGTCGGCGATCAGGAAACGATCCTTGAAGGTACGGCCTTTCGCTTCCTCACCGATGAGTTGGCGCACGCTGGAGCGTGCGCCGTCGCAGGCCACCACGTGGCCGGCCTCGACGCTGTAGCGGCCATCGGGCGTGCGCACCTGCAGCGTCACGCCGTCGGCGTGCGGCACGACGCCGGCGACCTCGTGCTTCCAGCGCAGATCGATCAGCGGCAACGCCATCGCGCGCTCGACCAGGTGGCCTTCGACGTAGTACTGCTGGATGTTGATGAACGCCGGCCGTTCGTGCGTGGTCTCGGGCTGCAGGTTGAAGCTGTAGATCGGCTGGTCGCGCAGGAACACGCGGCCGGTGTTCCACGACACGCCCTTGTCGACCAGGCCGGCGCCGACGCCGAGCCGGTCGAACACCTCCAGCGTGCGCTTGGCGAAGCAGATCGCGCGCGAACCGGTCGACAGCCGATCGTCGTTGTCGAGCAGCAGCACCGGCACCTGTTGCTGGGCGAGGTCGATCGCCAGCGACAGCCCCACCGGGCCGGCGCCGACCACCACCACCGGGTGGCGCACCGGCGTGCGCGCATCCTGGTCGGCGCAACGCCGATACGGGAAGACGACCTGCTGGTAGTCCATCGCTCGGATGAAAGCGAGCTACGACTCCAGCGCCTGCCACATCTGCTGGTCGCGCTCGGCCGTCCAGATGCGCGGGTCGGCGTACTGCGTGGCCTCGTCGTAGCAGCGCGTCACGTCGAACGGCATGCAGTGGTCGAAGATCACCCAGTGGCCGTACTTCGGTCGCAGCTTGTCGAGGGTCTGCTTGTAGACGGCGTTCAGGTCCTTGCCGGCGGCGACGCCGGCCTTGACGCTGCCCCACACGTCGGCGATGAAGTCGCGTGTGCCTTGCAAGCCGGCGGCCACCTGCTCGGGCGTGGTCAACGCGGCGCCGCGCCCCGGCACCAGCGCGTGCGGCTTCATCGCGGCCAGCTTGTCGAGTGTCTTGGGCCAATCCTGGAAGTAGGCATCGCCGGCGTACGGCGTGGCATCGAACTCGACGAGGTCGCCCGAGAACAGGATCTTCTGCTCGGGCAGCCAGGCGATGGTGTCGCCCTTGGTGTGGCCGCGGCCGACCTGAAGCAATTGCACCTCGAGCTTGCCCAGCCAGATGCTCATCGCGCCGCTGAAGGTGATGGTCGGCCAGGTCATGCCGGCCGGCACGCTCTCGACGTTGCGGAACAGCCGCGGGAAGCGGCCGATCTCGCTGGCCTTGTCGGCCTCGCCGCGCTCGACGATGAGGTCGTAGGTGTCGCGGCTGGCGATGATGTGCTGCGGCCCGTAGGCGCTGGCGCCGAGCACGCGCACCGCGTGGTAGTGGCTCAGCACCACGTACTTGATCGGCTTGTCGGTGACGCTGCGGATGTGCTTGATCACGTCCTGCGCCATCACCGGCGTGGCTTGCGTGTCGACCACCATCACCGCGTCGTCGCCGACGATCACGCCGGTGTTGGGGTCGCCCTCGGCCGTGTAGGCATAGGCGTTGGGCGAGAGCTTGGTGAAAGTCACCTGCTTCTCGGCGAGGTCGGCTTGTGATGCGAAGGCCTTGGTCATGGATGGCTCCGAAGCGGTGGGTGGGCGCGTGCGTCGCGAATGCGCTGTGCGCCGCGTGCGGCCGGGATCGGTTAAGCTCGTGCGACTATAACAAACGGGTTCGTCTATGGCGAATTCTGCGGGCAAGCGCGCCGGCAGCGGCCGGCGCGGCATCCAGAGCGTCGAGGTCGGCGGACGCCTATTGCACGCGCTGGCCCACCACGGCCGCGCGATGGCGCTGAAAGACCTCGCCGCCGATGCCGGCATGACGGCGGCCAAGGCCCATCCTTACCTGGTGAGCTTCGGCCACATCGGCCTGGTGGAGCAGGATCGCACCAGTGGACGCTACGCGCTCGGCCCGCTGGCGCTGCAGCTCGGCCTGATCAGCCTGCAGCAGGCCGACCCGGTGCGTTTCGCCGCACCGCTGCTGCCCGATCTCGCGGCGCGCTCGGGGCACACGGTGGCCCTCGTCGTGTGGGGCGGGCGCGGGCCGACCATCGTGCTGCGCGAAGCGTCGCCGTCGGCGGTGCACGTGGACATGCGGCACGGCACGGTGTTCTCGATCGCCGGCACGGCATCGGGCCGCCTGTTCGCGGCGCACTTGCCGGTGGAGGTGGTGCGGCCGATCTACGAGGCCGAGCGCACCTCGGCGGCGCGCCCGCGGCGCCGCGGCGACGGCGCGCCGGCCCCTGCGCCGTTGCCGGCATGGCGCAGCTTCGAGGCCGAGCTGACCGAGGTGCGCCGCCACGGCCTGGGCCGCTCCGAAGGCGCGGTGGTGGCCGGCGTCAGCGCACTGTCGGCGCCGGTATTCGATCACCGCGCCGCGATGGTGCTCGCGCTCACCGCCATCGGCCCGTCGGCGGCCTTCGACGCGCGCTGGAGCGGCAGTGTCGCGGCGGTGCTGCGTGATGCGGCGCAATCGGTGTCGGCGCGCCTGGGCCATGGTCCGCTGGCGCCGCGCGGCACCGCGAGCTGAAGCACAGATCGCGGCGCGCTGCCGCCACGGGCCCGAAGCGGCCCCGCGCGGCAGCGGCGCTTGCCCGGCGCCGTCAGCACGAAAACGCGCGCCCCGCTACGATGCGCCCACATTGGGAGGCGGGCCACGGCAGATCGACCGGGCACCGCCGCACACGGCCGGCTGATGCGCTCAGCCACGAGGGGACATCCGTTGAAAACAATCATCGATCGGCTCGCCGGCCTCACGCCGCAACGGCTGCGGGGCATGCGCCGCGGCATCGAGAAGGAGAGCCTGCGTGTGCTGCCCACCGGCGCGCTGGCGCTGACGCCGCACCCGCTGGCGCTCGGCTCGGCGCTCACGCACTCGCGCATCACCACCGACTACAGCGAATCGCAGCTCGAGCTGATCACCGGCACGCACGCCGATGCCCGAGCCTGCGAGCAGGAGCTGACGCAGGTCCACCAGTTCGTTTACCGCGTGCTGCGCGACGCCGGCAACGAGATGCTGTGGGCGGCCAGCATGCCGTGCGGCCTGCCCCACGACGAGACGATTCCGATCGGGCGCTACGGCAGCTCGAACATCGGGCATGCCAAGAGCGTGTACCGCATGGGCCTCGGGCATCGTTACGGCCGGCGCATGCAGACGATCTCCGGCATCCACTACAACTGGTCGCTGCCGGGCCTGGGCAACGACGAGTACTTCTCGCTGATCCGCAATTTCAGGCGCCACTCGTTCGTGCTGTTGGTGCTGTTCGGCGCCTCGCCGGCGGTGTGCCCGAGTTTCGTCGCCGGCCGCGAGCACGGGCTGCAGCCGCTGACGCCGCACACGCTGTACCTGCCGCACGCCACGTCGCTGCGCATGGGAAGGCTCGGTTATCAAAGCGACGCGCAGGCGTCGCTGTCGGTGAGCTACAACAACCTGGAGAGCTACGCCGCGTCGCTGCACGAGGCGCTGACCAAGCCGTACCCGCCTTACAAGGCGATCGGCATCCGCAACCCGGGCGGCGAGTACAACCAGCTGGCGACCAGCCTGCTGCAGATCGAGAACGAGTTCTACGGCACGATCCGCCCCAAGCGCGTGATCAAGAGCGGCGAGCGGCCGCTGCACGCTTTGCGCGAACGCGGCGTCGAGTACGTCGAGGTGCGCTGCCTGGACCTCGATCCGTTCGTCAACGTCGGCATCGCGGCGCAGACGATGCGCTTCATCGACATCTTCCTGCTGCACTGCCTGCTGTCGGACAGCCCGCCGGACACGCGCGAGGAGATTGCCGCGCTGGCGCGCAACCAGCACAGCACCGCCGCGCGCGGCCGCGAGCCGGGGCTGCTGCTGGAGCGCGGTGGCGCCAAGGTGTCGCTCGCCGATTGGGGGGCCGAACTGATCGAGGGCTGCGCGGTGATCGCCGCGCGGCTCGATGCCGAGTTCGGCGGCAGCGACTACCGCGATGCGCTGGCCGCCGAGCAGGCGGCGTGGCGGGCGCCGAGCACGCTGCCGTCGGCCCGTGTGCTGTCGGCGATCGAGGCCAGCGACGGCTGTGCCTACACGGCGTTCGTGCGCCAGCGCTCGGCGCAGGCGCAGGCCGAGCTGCTGGCGTTGCCGTGGTCGCTCGAGCAGAAGGGCTTGTTCGACAGCGAGGCGCAGACCTCGCTCGATCAGCAGCGCGCCATCGAGGCCGCCGACACGGTGCCGTTCGAGGCCTTCCGACAGGACTACGTGTCCGCCAAGCGCCTGATGCCGGCCTGACGCGGGAGCGCCGATCGATGCCGCGCCGCTTCGTCGACCTGTCGATCTTTCTCGAAAACGACGTGCTGAGCGACCCACCGTCGTTCGCGCCCAAGATCGAGTACTTCACGCATGCCAACACCGTGGAGCAGATCGCCGGCTTCTTTCCCGGCTTGAAGCGCGAGGATCTGCCCGACGGCGAGGGCTGGGCGGTGGAGTTCGTGCGGCTGTCCACCCACAACGGCACGCACCTCGACGCGCCGTACCACTTCCACTCGACGATGGACAACGCGCTGGGCGACAAGAAGCCGGCGATCGCGATCCACGACGTGCCGCTGGAGTGGTGCTTCCAGCCCGCGGTGAAGCTCGACTTTCGCCACCTCGCCGATGGTCATGTGGTCACGGCGTCGGACGTGCAAGCCGAGCTGACGCGCATCGGCCACACGCTGCAGCCGCTGGAGATCGTGGTCGTCAACACGCGCGCCGGCTCGCGTTATGGAAACGACGACTACGTGGCGGCCGGCTGCGGCATGGGCTACGAGGCGACGATGTTTCTGCTCGAGCGCGGCGTGCGCCTGACCGGCACCGACGCCTGGAGCTGGGATGCGCCGTTCGTGCACACCGCCAAGAAGTACGTCGAGAGCCGCGATGCCAGCCTGATCTGGGAAGGCCACAAGGCCGGCCGCGACATCGGCTACTGCCACCTCGAGAAGCTGCACAACCTCGAGGCGCTGCCGGCCGACGGCTTCTTCATCAGCTGCTTCCCGCACAAGATCCGCGGCGCGTCGGCCGGCTGGACGCGCGCGGTGGCGATCTTCGACGATGCGTTGATGTCGGCGCGGTGATGCCGCGCTGCGCCTACAACGGCTTCAGCGCCGCACGCACGTCGTGGCGCGCCAGCCTCGCCAGCAGGTACTCGACTTCCGCACGCGCGGCCGCTGTCAGCGCCGCCTTGGGCGCCCGCTGCGCCGCCGAGGCGATCAGCCCGCGCCGCTGCAGCACGTGCTTGCGCACGCCCAGGCCGACACCGGGCTGCTGCTCGTAGCGCAGCAGCGGCAGGTGGGCATCGAACAGGTCGTGCGCGGCATCGCGCTCGCCTTCGTGCTGCAGCCGCACGACGTCGCACAGCATGTCGGGAAAGGCGTAGCCGGTCATCGCGCCGTCGGCGCCGCGCTCGCACTCGAAGTCGAGAAACAGGCCGCCGTTGCCGCACAGGATCGAGATGTGGCGCATCGCGCCGTCGCGCTCGAAGCCGCGCAGCGCGCTGATCTTCTCCAGGCCCGGCCAATCCTCGTGCTTGAGCATCACGCACGACACGTTGTCGGCCACGATGCGGCGGATCACGGCGGGCGTCATCTGCACGCTGAAGGTCAGCGGGTAGTCCTGGATCACGAACGGCACGTCGGCGCCGATCGCCTGCGCCGCCTGCGCGTAGTAGCCGGCGATCTGGTCGTCGGTGCGCAAGGTGTTGGGCGGCGCGATCATCACGCCGGCGGCGCCGAGCGTCATCGACTCGCGCGCCAGCGCGCGCATCGCGGCAAAGCCCGGCGCCGTGACGCCGACGATCACCGGCGTCGCGCCGAAAGCCCTGATGAAGCGCGACGCCACCGCCAGGCTCTCGGCGGCATCGAGCTTGGGCGCCTCGCCGAGTTGGCCGAGCACGGTGACGCCGGTGGCGCCGCAACGCAGATAGAACTCGCTCAGGCGATCGATCGAATCGAAGTCGATCGCGCCGTCGTCGGCGAACGGGGTGGGGGCGATGGGATAGACGCCGCGGGCGTCGGACAGTGAGGTGGGCATCGTCGAAGGGCGTGTGTGCACAGGCATGTTTCAACCGTAATGTGCCCGAGAAGCGTGGGGTAACGCGACCCCATGTCATCATCGCCGCCCGATGCACATCGAGCACACCGCCGACTCGCGCTACGCCTGGACGCGCCTGGGCGTCACGCTGGCGCTGATGACCATCGGCTCGGCCGGCATGTACGTGGTGTCGGTGGTGCTGCCGGCGGTGCAGGCCGAGTTCGGCGTCGCGCGCGCCGACGCCTCGTTGCCGTACACGCTGCTGATGGTGGGCTTCGGCCTGGGCGGCGTCTGGATGGGGCGCCTGGCCGACCGCCACGGCGTGATGCGCCCGGTCCTCATCGGTGCGGTCGGCCTGGGTTGCGGCTTCATCGGTGCGGCGCTGTCGGGCAACGTCTGGCTGTTCGCGCTCGCGCACGGCGTGGGCATCGGCTTCTTCGGAAGCTCGGCCACCTTCGCACCACTGGTGGCCGACACCTCGTTGTGGTTCGTGCGCCGGCGCGGCATCGCGGTGGCGATCTGCGCCAGCGGCAACTACGTGGCCGGCGCGATCTGGCCGCCGGTGGTGCAGCACTTCGTCGAGACGGTGGGCTGGCGCACCACCTATGTCGGCCTGGGCGTGCTGTGCGCGGTCAGCCTGCCGTTGCTGGCGCTGGCGATGCGGCCGCGCCCGCCGGCGGCCATCGCAGCGCCGCCGAAGGCCAACTTCGGCACGCCGTCGGATCGTCCGTTCGGCCTGTCGTTGAATGCGGCCCAGACCTTGTTGTGCATCGCCGGCGTGGCCTGCTGCGTGGCGATGTCGATGCCGCAGGTGCACATCGTGGCCTATTGCAGCGACCTCGGCTTCGGCGCGGCGCGCGGCGCGCAGATGTTGTCGCTGATGCTGGCCTGCGGCATCGTCAGCCGGCTGATCTCGGGCGTCATCTGCGACCGCATCGGCGGCCTGCGCACGCTGCTGCTCGGCTCGGCGCTGCAGGGCCTGGCGCTGGTGCTGTTCCTGCCGTTCGACGGCCTGGTGTCGCTGTACCTGATCTCGGCGCTGTTCGGCCTCTTCCAGGGCGGCATCGTGCCCGCCTACGCGATCATCGTGCGCGAGTACTTTCCGCCCGCCGAGGCCGGCGCGCGTGTCGGCACGGTGCTGATGTGCACGCTGTTCGGCATGGCGCTGGGCGGTTGGATGTCGGGCAAGGTGTTCGACATGACCGGCAGCTACCACGCCGCGTTCGTCAACGGCGTGGCGTGGAACCTGCTGAACCTGGCGATCGCCTTCACGCTGCTGCAACGTGTGCGGCGGCGCGCGCTTCAACCGGCCTGAACGCCCTGGTTGTCGGGCAGGTGGCGGCGCACCGCCTGCAGCAGCTCGCCGAGCTCCAGCGGCTTGGTGAGATAGGCGGCAAAGCCGGCGTCGAGCGCCTTGCGGATGTCGCCCGGCATCGCGCCGGCGCTGACGGCGATCGCCGGAATGGCGCGCAGCGATTCGTCGGCACGCAGGCGGTGCAGCAGCTCCAGGCCGTCGATGCCGGGCAGCTCGACGTCGAGCAGCAGCAGCTGCGGGCGCAGCGTGCGCGCCAGCCCGATCGCCTGCAGCGGCTCCTCGGCGCACTCGAGCTGGATGTCCGGCAGGCGCGCCAGCATCGCGTGCATCAGCAGGGCATTGACCGGGTTGTCCTCGACATACAGCACACGATGGCGCGGTGCTCCCGCCGGCGGCGCCGACGGCGCGGGCACGGACTGCGGCGGCGCGTCGCGCGCCGCTTGCGTGGCGCGCGGCAGGCGGATCCAGAACGTGCTGCCGACGTCGAGCACGCTGTCGGCGCCGATCTCGCCGCCCATGGCCAGCATCAACTGGCGGCTCAGTGCCAGGCCGATGCCGGTGCCCTCGACGCCGCTGCCGCGCGCGCCCAGCCGCTCGAAGGCCACGAACAGCCGCTGGCGCTGGTCGACGGTGAGGCCGATGCCGGTATCGACCACACGCACCTCGACGTGTCCGTCGTTCACCGAACCATGCACGGTGACCTGGCCGTCGCGGCGGTTGTACTTGATGGCGTTGCCCAGCAGGTTGAGCAGCACCTGCTTCAGGCGCAGCGGATCGGCGCGCACGCTGCAGTCGAGCACGTCGCGGTCGGCGAGCTGCAGCTGCACGGGGCGCTCCTGCGCGAGCGGCGCCATCAGCGCCAGGCACTGCTCCAGCAACGGCAGCAGCGGCAGCGCCGACACCGACATCGCCAGCCGGCCCGACTCGATGCGGCCGAGGTCGAGCACGTCGTTGATCAGCCGCAGCAGGTGGCGCCCGCCACCGAGGATCTCCTGCGAGTAGCGCTGCTGCTCGGCGGTCAGCGGGTGCGCGGTGTCCGACAGCAGGAGTTGGCTGAAGCCGAGGATCGCATTCATCGGCGTGCGCAGTTCGTGCGACATCATCGACATGAAACGCGACTTGGCGCGATTGGCGCGCTCGGCTTCGTTCTTGGCCGCGGTGAGCTGCTGCTGCGCCAGCTTGCGCTCGGTGATGTCGACGCCGAACGCGTAGTAGCTGCGCTTGCCGTTGGGCAGCGTGGGGCCGGCGACGTAGCGCACCTCGAGGTCGACCGGCGGCCGGTGGCCTTCGGCCGGGTAGTGGCGCTCCTTCATCACCGTCTGGCCCCGCAGCGCGAGCTCGGCGTCGGGCAGGTTGGCAACGAAGCGCTCGGAGCCCAGCACCTCGTGCACCAGCTTGCCGACGATGTCGCTGCTCGCGCGCCCGAACATGCGTGCCAGGCGCTCGTTGACGTAGGTGTAGCGATGGTCCTCGTCGCAGGCCGCCATGTAGCCCGGAAACGCATCGAGCAGCGCGCGCGTCTGCGCCTGGCCGGCTTCGGTGGCCTGCTTCACCTGCTCCTGCGCGGTGACGTCGCGCGTCACCAGCACGACGCAGCGCACGCCCTGCACCGACTCGGCAAACGGCGAGTAGGTGGTCTCCAGGTACTGCGGCACGCCGCCGCCGCGCTGGAACACGTCGCCCACCACGCCGACGCGCTGGGTGCGCAGGCATTCGAAGAAAGCACGGCGGCGCGGCTCGCTGATCGACTCCGGAAACACCTCGGTGACGTTGCGCCCGATCACGTGTTCGCGCGCCAGGCCCGTGTGCCGGCACCAGGCGTCGTTGACCAGCCGGTAGACCTCGTCCTCGCCGACCACGCTGATGTAGTCGGCGATCGAGTTGGTCACCACCTGGTAGGTGTGCAGGTCGACGCCGGGCAGGCGGTGCGAACGCCGCCGCGCCCGGCCCTTCGATGCGGGCGTGCCTGCCTTGCCGCGTGGCTCCTTGACGTGCACCTTCGCCGACTCCCCCGCCGCGATGTTCGCACGGCGGGGGCTGCGGCTGCGCATCTTCGTCAAGGCAGATCCTGCTGGCCCGGCACGCGGGCGTCGCGCTTGGCCTGCAGCATCAGCTCCTCCAGCCGCGCCAGCACCTGCGGGTCGCGTGCATCGTCGTGGCGGCCGATCGCCGGCAACGGCCCGCGCCACTGCACGTCGATGCGCGCAAACGGCTTGGGGATGTAGGCCCGATCCCACGCGCGGCGCCAGTGGTATGCGCGGTCGCAGCTCACGCTGGGGTAGTAGATCGGGCAGTGCACCACGCGCGAGGTCTCCAGCACTCCGGGCTTGAGCTTGTAGATCGGGCCGCGCGGCCCGTCGACCGCGAAGGCGCAGTTGTGGCCCTCGCGCATCATGCGGATCAGCCCCTTGAGCGCAGCCGCGCCGCCGCGGCTCGACGAGCCCGGGCTGATGCGCACGCCGAGCAGCCGCAGCAGGGTGCCCATGATGCGGCCGTCCTTGCTGAGCGAGGCGATGGCGACCAGCCGGTAGTGCCTGGCCAGGCAGGCCAGCGCGAACAGGTCGCCGTGCCAGTGCGCCATCACGAACGGCTGGCGATCGCGCAGCGCATCGACCATCGATTGCGGCTCACGATTGGTGATGCGCCAGGTGAACGACAGCGGCCGGTACACCAGCCAGATCAGGAACCCGATCACCACCTGCTTCAACGCGGCAGGCCCTCGAGGCCCTGCGCGTGACGCTCCATCTCGCGCCGCAGCGTGTAGGCGCGGGTGGTGGTGTCGATCGACACGTCGTCGAAGCGCAGGCTCTGGCCCTTGGCGATGGCGCGCCTGAGCGTCACGCCATGCGCCAGCCCCAGCGGCAGGCCGCCGAGCGCGCGCGACGTCGCCGCCGGCAGCAGCTTGCCCCACACCGTGTAGCCGCCTTCGCCGTCGAGCACCTCGCCCTCGCGCAGGTCGCGCTTGGCCGTGGCCACCACGTCGGCGTGCCAGGCGCCGGCCACGCCGGTGGCCTCGCCGCGCAGCGCGACGCTGGCCACCGAGACGCCGACCTCCAGGCCGATCAGGTGCCAGCGCTTGTACAGCGTGAAGTAGCGGCCGCTGGGGTCGGTGTGGGCGTTGTACTCCTCGAAGCAGTGCTTGATGTAGTCGGTCTCGGCCTCGACCGTGACCCAGACGCCCATGCGGATGTCGTAGGGGATCACGCGGCCGTCGGGCTCGAGCGACGAGATCACCTCGACCATGCCCTTACGCTCGAGCACGCCGCCTTCGCTCTTCGGCCGGGTGACGAACGGGATGTCTTCGATGCTGGCCGGCGGATACAGCAGGCCGTTGCTCGGCACGCCCAGGCCGGTGGCGTTGGCCACCGCGGTGCTCTCGATCGACGGCTTGCTGCCGTCGAGGAAGCTGTTGAACATCTTCGGGTTCAAGCCGCCGCGCGCGGCCTGCTCGGGCGTCAGCCCGTAGTAGCCCCACACGGTGTCGGGTGTGGACTCGCAGAAGTGCGGCAGCCACTTGTGGCCACGGCCGGCGGCCACCACCGGAAAGCCGCAGGTGCGCGCCCAGTCCACCAGGTCGCAGATCAGCGCCGGCTGGTCGCCGAACGCCAGCGAATACACCACGCCCGCCTGCGCCGCCTTGGCCGCCAGCATCGGGCCGCACAGCGCGTCGGCCTCGACGGTGACGTTGACCACGTGCTTGCGCTGCGCGAACGCTTCCAGGCAGTGATCGACCGCCGCCATCGGCGAGCCGGTGCACTCGACCACGATGTCGATCGCCGGGTGGCGCACCAGTGCCGCCCAATCGTCGCTCACGTGAGTGCGGCTCTCGCGCAGCGCCGCGTCGAGCGACGCCGCATCGGCCTGCCCGGCCGGCCAGCCCACACGCGCCAGGTTACGCCGCGCGCCATCGGGCGACAGGTCGGCGATGCCCACCAGGTGCACGCCCGGCGTGCGCGGCAACTGCGCCAGGTACATGGCGCCGAACTTGCCCGCGCCGATGAGGCCGATGCGCACCGGCCGCCCGGCGGCGGCGCGCTGCTGCAGCTTGGCGTGCAGGCTCATCGCAGCGCCTGCGGCGTCGGGATCGGGAATGGCACGGCAAGTCCTCCGTCAGCTGCCGCCGTCGCGTGCGGCCCGGCGATTGTGAACCGAGTCGGCAGCCGTTCGACGCCTGCGCGGGCCGGCTGCGGGGTTGCCGGTGACCTCGCCGATCAACTGTTCGCCACGCTCGAGCAGGAAGGCCCGAAACGCCATCGCCACCGGCGCCAGCACCTTTTGCCGCAGGTGCACCACGTACCACTGCAACCGCAACGGGAAGCCGACCACGTCGAGCACCGCGAGCTGGCGCCGCTCGAGCTCGCGCCCGATGGTGTGGGCCGACAGGAAGCTGATCCCCATGCCGGCGATCACCGCCTGCTTGATGGTCTCGGTGGAGCGGATCTCCATCGTGATGTTCAGGCCGGCGAGCTGCGCGCCGAAGCCGTCTTCCATCGAGTTCCAGGTGTCGGAGCCGCGCTCCCGCGTCAGCCAGGGCTCGTGCAGCAAGGCGCTCACCGGCACACGCTTGCGGCGTGCCAGCGGATGGTCGGGCCGCACGACGATCACGTAGGGGTGCGGCGCAAACGGCTCGTTGACGGTGTCCAGCTCACGCGGCGGGCGCACCATGACCGCCAGGTCGGTGAGGTTGTCACCGAGCTGCTGCAGCAGCTGCTGGCGGTTGAACACGCCCAGGTTCAGCTTGACGCCTGGCGCGCTGCGCGCGAACTCGGCCAGCAACTGCGGGAAGAAATAGTCGCCGGCGCTGATGACGGCCACGTTGAGCGTGCCGCCCGACACGCCCTGGCGAGCGGCCATCGCCTCGCCGGCCTGGCGAAACAGCTCGATGATCGCCCGGCTGTAGTGCAGCAGCTCGGCGCCGGCGGGCGTGAGGTGGACCTTCTTGCCGAGCTGCTCGAACAGGGCCACCCCGGCGTGCTGCTGCAGCAGCTTGACCTGCATCGACACCGCGGGTTGCGTGAGGTGCATCTCCTCGGCGGCGCGCGAGAAGCTCAAGTGCCGCGCGGCGGCTTCGAACACCTTGAGCTGGCGTAGCGTCGCGTTTTTCATCGTGACGCGCACTGTGCCATCAACTAATACTTATGCAATCCATCAAAAACTTTCAGTTTCACTAATGGGTGGCGATGCCTAGCATGGCGCTCAGAAAGGGGTCACCGCCATGAGCCACGCTGCCACCACCACGCTGAGCACCGACGACGAAGCCGCGCGCAATGCCTACAACAGCGCGTTCTCCCAGATGGAGATCGACTGGCACTGGGATGCCGCCACGTATCGCGATCTGCTGGCGGACGGCGGCCAGCCGGTGCGTGCGTTCGTCGAGCGCCACCGCCCGCACCTGTTGCGCGCCTACGGCATCGACTGCCTGGTCAACGCGGTGGAAACGACGCGCCGAGATCTGACCGCGGGAGCGTCTCGGTAGTTTCCCGCAACGCACCTGCGGGTCCCGCGCGGCGCGGGGAGGCGCCGCGAAAAAAGTTGACTGCGGTCAAGAGGGTTTTGGGCGAATCCGGCGAGCATATTCACGTCATGAATGACGCCAAGCGCTGACGATAACGCGCATGGCGATCACACCGAAGGCACGCTATCGTTGCAGCCGTGCCTCACAACGACAGGAGACCGAAGCCCATGACCAGCAACCTCATTTCAGCCGCGGTGCGCGGTTGTTTCTTGCGTGTGGCCGCGGTGGCCGTTGTCGCGTTGGGCGCCGTCGCGGCGCCGGCAACCGCAGCATGGGCGCCCGAAAAGCCGGTCGAGTTCGTCGTGCCTGCCGGCACCGGCGGTGGGGCCGACCAGATGGCGCGCCTGATCCAGGGCATCGTCGCCAAGCACAACCTGATGAAGCAGCCGCTCATCGTGGTCAACAAGGGCGGCGGCGCGGGCGCCGAGGGCTTCCTCGACGTCAAGGGCGCCAAGGGTGACCCGCACAAGATCGTCATCACGCTGTCCAACCTGTTCACCACGCCGCTGGCCACCGGCGTGCCGTTCAACTGGCGCGACATGACCCCGGTCGCGATGCTGGCCCTGGACCAGTTCGTGTTGTGGGTCAACGCCGAAACGCCTTACCAGACGGCCAAACAGTACGTCGACGCGGCCAAGGCCGCAGGCCCGTTGAAGATGAAGATGGGCGGCACCGGTTCCAAGCAGGAAGACCAGATCATCACCGTCAGCCTGGAAAAATCCACCGGCACCAAGTTCATCTACGTGCCGTTCAAGGGCGGCGGCGACGTCGCGGTGCAGCTCACCGGCAAGCACATCGACTCGTCGGTGAACAACCCGGTCGAAGCGGTGGCGCAGTGGCGGGCCGGCAAGTTGCGGCCGCTGTGCGTGTTCGACGACAAGCGCATGCCCTACAAGGATCCGTTGGCCGACGGCAAGTCGTGGAACGACATCCCGACCTGCAAGGAGGCGGGCGTGCCCACCGATTACGTGATGCTGCGTGGCATCTTCATGCCCGCCGGCGTCACACCCGACCAGTTGGCGTTCTACGTCGACTTGCTGACCAAGGTCCGTGAGACCCAGGAGTGGAAGGACTTCATGAAGCTCGGGGCCTTCAACCAGACCTTCATGACCGGGGCCGACTACGTCAAGTGGGTCGAAAAGAACGAGGCCGCGCACCTGTTCCTGATGAAGGAAGCCGGCTTCATGGCCAAGTAAGCGCCGCCGCCGTTCCAAAAGCCAGCCCGTTCTCGTGACAGCCGGCGGCGCCGAGCAGCCGCGGGGCGGGCTTGCGCTGACGATTCGAGGTTCGAGCACCATGAACACCGATACCGCCGACGAGCAAGACGAATCCGGCATCGCCACGTGGGTCGTCGAGGTCTTCGTGGCCCTGTGCCTGTTCGTGCTGGGCGCCGTGGTCGCCTACAACAGCTGGAAGCTGGGCGCCGGCTGGCGCGACGACGGCCCGGGCGCGGGCTACTTCCCCTTCTACATCGGCCTGCTGATCTGCATCTCCAGCGCCGTCGTCGGCGTGCGCGGGATGCGCTCGGGCAGCCGTGTCGACAAGGTGTTCGTGACCCACTCGCAGCTGAAGCTGGTGCTCACGGTGCTGCTGCCGTCGTTGGCGTTCGTGGTGGCCGTGCAGGTGGTGGGCATCTACATCGGGTCGTTGCTGTTCATCGCCGGCTTCATGGTCTGGGTGGGCAAGTACCACTGGGCCAAGAGCGTGGGCATCGGGTTCGCGGTGATGGCGACCGCCTTCTTGATGTTCGAAGTGTGGTTCAAGGTGCCGCTGTTCAAGGGCGCGCTGAACCCGCTGCGCTTCCTCGGGTACTAGGATGAATCGACTCAGCAGGACAACCCCACCGTTGGTTGCGCGGAGGCCCGCACCGTGACCGAGATCGCATCGTTGCTCCACGGGTTTGCGGTCGTCCTCACGCCGTTCAACCTGCTGCTGATGATGATCGGCATCGTGCTGGGCGTGCTGATCGGCGTGCTGCCGGGTCTGGGCGGCGCCAACGGCGTGGCGATCCTGCTGCCGCTGACGTTCTCGATGCCGCCGACCTCGGCGATCATCCTGCTGTCGTGCATCTACTGGGGGGCGCTGTTCGGCGGCGCCATCACCTCGGTGCTGTTCAACATCCCGGGCGAACCGTGGTCGGTGGCCACCACCTTCGACGGTTATCCGATGGCGCAGCAGGGGCGTGCCGGCGAGGCGCTGACCGCGGCGTTCACGTCGTCGTTCATCGGCGCGTTCTTCGCGGTGCTGATGATCACGTTCCTGGCGCCGCTGGTGGCCAAGTTCGCGCTCAAGTTCGGGCCGCCGGAGTTCTTTGCCGTCTACCTGCTCACCTTCTGCAGCTTCGTCGGCATGGGCAAGGGCTCGCCGATGAAGATCCTGGCGTCGATGATGCTGGGTTTCGCGCTCGCCGCGGTCGGCATGGACACGGTGACCGGCCAGTTGCGACTGACCTTCGGCCTGCCCGATCTGATGCGTGGGTTCGACTTCCTGATCGCGGTGATCGGCCTGTTCGGCATCGGCGAGATCCTGCTGTCGATGGAAGAGGGGCTCAAGTTCTCGGGCAGCAGTGCGCGCATCAACACGCGCATCGTGATCGAGACCTGGAAGAAGCTGCCCAAGTACTGGATGACCTCGATCCGCAGCACCTTGATCGGCTGCTGGATGGGCATCACGCCGGGCGGTGCCACACCAGCGTCGTTCATGAGCTACGGCATTGCCAAGAAGATGTCGCCGCGCGGCGCCAACTTCGGCAAGGGCGAGATCGAAGGCGTGGTGGCGCCCGAGACGGCGGCACACGCGGCCGGCACCAGCGCGCTGCTGCCGATGCTGGCGCTGGGCATCCCGGGCTCACCTACCGCGGCCGTGCTGCTGGGCGGTCTGCTGATCTGGGGCCTGCAGCCCGGGCCGCTGCTGTTCGTCGAGAAGCCGGATTTCGTGTGGGGCCTGATCGCCAGCATGTACCTGGGCAACATCGCCGGCCTGATCATCGTGCTGACCTCGGTGCCGCTGTTCGCCTCGATCCTGCGCGTGCCCTTCTCGATCATCGCGCCGATCATCATCGCCATCTGCGCGATCGGTGCCTACACCGTTCACAGCGCGATGCTCGACGTCTGGTTCATGCTCGGCTTCGGCGTCATCGGCTACGCGTTCAAGAAGCTCGACTACCCGCTGGCGCCGCTGGTGCTGGCGGTGGTGCTGGGCGACCGTGCCGAGGATTCGTTCCGCCAGTCGATGCTGCTGTCGCAAGGCGACCTGACGATCCTGTGGTCGAACTGGCTGGTCGGCTCGATCACCACGCTGGCGCTGCTGCTGCTGGTGTGGCCATTGCTGGCGCGTGGCGTGCAGTGGCTCAAGAGCCTGGCCACGGGCTCGGGCGCGGCGGCGACGCGCGGCCAGCGCTGAAACCGCGGCGGCCCGATATCAGATCTTGCCGTGCTGCTTCAGCCGCGACAGGGTCTCGGGCGAGATGTTGAGGTAGGCCGCCAACTCCTTCTTCGGCAGCCGCTCGGCCAGCTCCGCATGCTTGCGCATGAAGCGGTGCACCCGCCCCGGCGCGTCGAGCAGGTGCAGCGTGATCGTGTGCGCCATCACCTCGCTCATCAGACCCATCAACTGGTATTCGAACGCCGCCTTCAGCTCGGGGCGCGACTGCATGAACTCCACCCAGTCGGGCATCGGCAGCACCGCAACGCGCGCCTTGGTGACGCTGATGATGCTGTACGGTGTCGGCGTGTGCAGCCGCCAGGCGGCGTAGCTGGTCTCGAATTCCCGCTCGGCGGCAAAACGCAGGATCATCTCCTTGGCGCTCGGGCTCGATACCACGCGCTTCAGGATACCGTCGAGGATGAAGCACTGCGCCATGTCGTGGTCACCCTGCTGCACCAGGCAATCGCCCTTGGCGCAGTCGTGCACCACCAGCTGGGACTCCAGTTCGGCCAGCGCCGGCTTGGGCAGCAGCTTGAGCACGGCGTTCTGCGCCAGTTGCAATCGGATGACGTTGCGCTCGCCGTGCTCGGCGATCGAAGGGCGTTGCGACGAGTGTGTTTTCAGATAATTGACCACGGTCAATCGAGGCGCCAAGGCGCTGAAACTATGATGATTTTCCCCCATTCGATTCGCGTCGAATAAAACCAGATCGGAGACACCCACCATGGCCGTCATCACCGAAAGCCGTCCCGCCATGTCGCCGGCCAGCAGCACCGACGCCGCCGCGGAAACGATCGATGGCTTCCAGCTCGTCATCGAAGCGCTCAAGCTCAATGGGCTCGACACCATCTACGGCTTGCCCGGCATTCCGATCACCGATCTGACGCGCCGCGCGCAAGGCGATGGCCTGCGCGTGCTGGCGTTCCGCCACGAGCAGAACGCTGGCTACGCGGCGTCGATCGCCGGCTTCCTGACGGGACAGCCCGGCATCTGCCTCACCGTGTCGGCGCCCGGCTTTCTCAACGGCCTCAACGCGCTGGCGCACGCCACCGTCAACTGCTTCCCGATGATCCTGATCAGCGGCTCGAGCGAGCGCGAGATCGTCGACCTGCAGCAGGGCGACTACGAGGAGATGGATCAGCTCGCCATCGCCAAGCCGGTGGCCAAGGCCGCCTACCGCGTGCTGCACGCCGACGACATCGGCATCGGCATCGCGCGCGCCATCCGCGCCGCGGTGTCGGGCCGCCCGGGCGGCGTGTACCTCGACCTGCCGGCCAAGCTGTTCGCGCAGAGCATCGATGCCGCCGCCGGCCGGGCCTCGCTGATCAAGGTGGTCGATCCGGCGCCCAAGCAGATCCCCGCGCCGGATGCGGTGAAGCGCGCGCTCGAGTTGCTCAAGGGCGCCAAGAAACCGCTGATCGTGCTCGGCAAGGGCGCGGCGTACGCGCAGGTCGATGCCGACATCCAGGCGCTGGTCGAGACCTCGGGCATCCCGTACCTGCCGATGTCGATGGCCAAGGGCCTGCTGCCCGATACGCACGAGCTGTGCGCGTCGGCCGCGCGATCGTTCGTGCTGCCGGCGGCCGACGTGGTGGTGCTGATCGGCGCGCGCCTCAATTGGCTGCTGTCGCACGGCAAGGGCAAGACCTGGGGCGGCAGCGGCGCCAAGGCGTGGGGCGGCCAGAAGTTCATCCAGATCGACATCTCGCCGCAGGAAGCCGACAGCAACGTGCGCATCGACGCGCCGCTGGTGGGCGACATCGGCTCGTGCGTGTCGGCGCTGCTGGCCGGCATGGGTGCCGGATGGAGCAAGCCGCCGGCCGATTGGCTGTCGGCAGTGGCCGACAAGAAGAACGGCAACGTCGCCAAGATGGCAGAGACGCTGGCCAAGAACCCGACGCCGATGAACTTTCACAGCGCGCTCAACGTGGTGCGCGACATCGTCAAGGCCAACCCCGACGCGATGCTGGTCAACGAAGGTGCCAACGCGCTCGACTTCACGCGCTCGATCGTCGACATGTACAAGCCGCGCAAGCGCATCGACGTCGGCACCTGGGGCATCATGGGTGTCGGCATGGGTTACTGCGTGGCGGCCGCCGTGACGACCCGGCAGCAGGTGATCGCGGTCGAGGGCGACAGCGCGTTCGGCTTTTCCGGCATGGAAGTCGAAACCATCTGCCGCTACGACCTGCCGGTGTGCGTCGTCGTGATGAATAACAACGGCGTCTACAAGGGCACCGACGTCGACCCCACCGGTCGCGACCCGGCGCCCACTGTGTTCGTGAAGGGCGCGCGCTACGACAAGATCATGGAGGCGTTCGGCGGCGTCGGCGTCAACGCCACCACGCCGGCCGAGCTGCGCCAGGCGATGGAAGACGCGATCCGTTCGCGCAAGCCCACGCTGATCAACGCGGTGATCGACGAGACTGCCGGCACCGAGAGCGGCCGCATCACCAGCCTGAACCCGAGCGCCAAGAAAAAGTAGTCGTCAGAGCAGTCAGCCGAAGGATTTCTGGAGATCCACATGCAAGCATTGAAGGATGTCCGCATCCTCGACATGACCCACGTGCAGGCAGGGCCCACGTGTTCGCAGCTGTTGGCGTGGATGGGTGCCGACGTCATCAAGTTCGAGCCGCCGCAGGGTGATGCCACGCGTGGCCAGCTGCGCGACGTGCCGAATGCCGACAGCCTGTACTTCACGATGCTCAACTGCAACAAGCGGTCGATCACCGTGAACATGAAGAGCGCCGAAGGCAAGGCCGTGTTCGTGGATCTCTTGAAGACCTGCGACATCATGATGGAGAACTTCGGCCCCGGCGTGCTCGAGCGATTGGGCTTCACGTGGGAGAAGATCCACGAGATCAATCCGAAGATCGTGGTCGGCTCGATCAAGGGCTTCGGCTCGAGCGGCCCGTATGCCGAGTTCAAGGCGTACGAGAACGTCGCGCAGGCGATGGGCGGCTCGATGAGCACCACCGGCGTGCCCGACGGCCCGCCGTTCGTGACCGGCGCGCAGATCGGCGACTCGGGCACCGGCCTGCACCTGGCGATCGGCCTGCTGGCCGCGCTGCACCAGGCACGCCGCGACGGCGAGGGCCAGTACGTCGAGGTCGCGATGATGGACGGCGTGATGAACCTGTGCCGCGTGAAGTTCCGCGACCACCAGCGTCTGACCCGCCAGTCGATGGCCGAATACTCCGTGCCCACCTACCAGGGCATGGGCGACGTGCCGCGTGCCGGCAATGATTCCGGCGGCGGCCAGCTCGGCAATGCGATCCACTGCAAGCCGCACGGTGCCAACGACTGGCTCTACGTGGTGGTGCAAGAGGCGGTGTGGAACGACCTGGCCAACCGCATCGGCCCCGAAGTGCACGTGCCCGACCTCGCCAGCGACCCGCGTGTGGCCACCATCGCCGAGCGTCGCAAGAACCAGCAGCTGGTGTGGACGCTGCTCAACAAGTTCGCCGAGAAGTACACCAAGCGCGAGCTGATGGCGATCCTCAACCCGCTCGACGTGCCGTGCGGCCCGATCATGTCGACCGAAGACCTGGCCACCGACGAACACGTGAAGGGCCGCGACATGTGGGTCGAGCTAGATCACCCGCAACGTGGCAAGTGGTTCAACGTCGGCATGCCGATCAAGCTGTCGGCATCGCCGGCGAAGATCGAGCGTTCGCCGACGCTGGGTGAGCACACCGACGAGGTGCTGCGCGACGTGCTCGGCTACAAGGCCGACAAGGTCGCGGCCCTCAAGGCGGCCGGCGCGTTCAGCAATCCGCCGAAGAAGGCCTGAGCGCCAAGAAGAAAACAAGGCGGGCCCCACAGGGCCCGCCTTGCAGCAGCGAAGAGGAGAGGCTTCGCTGCGACCAGTGGTTCAGCGGCTCAAAGCAACCCAGCCCCCCGCGCCCACTTGTACTTCGCTCCCAACACGGCCACCGGAATCTCCGTGGAGTAGGCATACGCCGGAATGCCGTTGGCGTACAGGTACTCCGCGGCCTCTTCGACCTGCACGTCGCCGGCGAGTGAAGCCACCATCGGCTTTTCGATGCCCTTGGCCTTCATCTCGTTCTTCACCTCGACCATCAGCTTGGCGAACACCATCGGCGGCGTGATGATGGTGTGCCAGTAGCCGAGGATCAGCGAGTGGATGCGCGGGTCTTCGAGTCCCAGCTTCACCGTGTTCTGGTAGGTCTTGGGCGGCTCGCCGCCGGTGATGTCCACCGGGTTGCCGGCGGCGCCGAACGGCGGGATGAACTTGCGAAACGCCGCGTCGAGGTCCGGCGGCATCGCCATCAATGAGAGCTTGTTGTCGACGCAGGCATCCGACAGCAGCACCCCCGAGCCGCCGGCGCCGGTGATGATCAGCACGTTCTCGCCCTTGGGCGTGGGCAGGATCGGCACGCCGCGTGCGAAGTCGAGCAGGTCGCGCAACGAGCGCGCGCGGATGACGCCGCTTTGCGCCAGCACGTCTTCGTAGATCTTGTCGTTGCCGGCCAGCGCGCCGGTGTGCGAGCTTGCGGCCTTGGCGCCGGCACTCGTGCGGCCGGCCTTCAGCACGATCACCGGCTTTTTCTTCGACACCCGCTTGGCGACTTCGGCGAATGCACGGCCGTCCTTCAGGTCTTCGCAGTGCTGCGCGATCACCTGCGTGTTGTCGTCCTGCTCGAAGAAGCAGAGCAGATCGTCCTCGTCGATGTCGCTCTTGTTGCCCAACCCGACGATCGCCGAGACACCCATCTTGGCCGAGCGGCTGAAGCCGATGATCGCCATGCCGATGCCGCCCGATTGCGACGACAGCGCGGCCGAGCCTTTCACGTCGTAGGCGGTGCAGAACGTGGCGCACAGGTTGGAGTGCGTGTAGTAGAAGCCGTAGATGTTGGGGCCCATCAGGCGCACGTTGTACTTGCGGCCGATCGCCTGGATTTCGTTCTGGCCCTCGACGTTGCCGGTTTCGGCGAATCCCGAGGGGATCAGCACGGCGCCGGGGATCTTCTTCTCGCCGCATTCGATCAATGCGCCGGCCACGAACTTGGCGGGGATCGCGAACACCGCGACGTCGATGTCGCCCGGCACGTCCTTCACGCTCGGGTAGGCCTTGTAGCCGAGGATCTCGGTCGCCTTCGGGTGAATCGGCAGGATCTGGCCCTTGTAGCCGCCGTTGATGAGATTCTTCATCACCGAGTTGCCGATCTTGCCGTCTTCGGCGCTGGCGCCGATCACCGCCACCGCCTTGGGCTTCATGATGCGGTTCATGGCGACCACGATTTCGTGCTCCGGCGGGCGATAGCGCGGCGCGGCGGGTTCGAAGTTGCAGACGATGCGCACGTCTGCCGCGGTCGCGCCCTTGGCGGTGGCGAACACCGGGTTGAGATCCATCTCGGCGATTTCGGGGAAGTCGTTCACCAGCTCGCTGACGCGCACGATCAGGCTCGCCAGCGCTTCGCGGTTGACCGGCTCGCCGCCGCGCACGCCCTTCAACATCTCGGCGGCCTGGATGCCGTCGAGCATGGAGAGCGCATCGCTCTGCGTGGCCGGCGCCAGGCGGAAGGTGATGTCCTTCAGCACCTCGACCAGCACGCCGCCCAGGCCGAACGCCACCAGCTTGCCGAAGCTGCCGTCGGTAACCGCGCCGACGATCACCTCCTGGCCGCCGCCGAGCATCTGCTGCACCTGCACGCCGACGATCTTGGCATCGGCCTTGTACTTCTTGGCGTTGGCGAGAATCGTGTCGTAGCCCTTGGCCACCTCGTCGGCGCTCTTCAGGCCCACCAGCACGCCACCGGCCTCGGTCTTGTGCAGGATGTCGGGCGACACGATCTTCAGCACCACCGGGCCGCCCATCTTCTGCGCCAGCGCGCTGGCTTCGGCGGCCGACTTGGCCACACCTTCCTGCGGCACCGGGATGCCGTAGGCATCACAGACCAGCTTGCCTTCGGGCGCGGTCAACGCGTCGCGCTTGTCGGCGCGCACGCGGTCGAGTACTTGCCTCACGGCTGCCTTGTCGTATGCCATGTTCGTCTCCGTTTCGGATGGCCTCATTCGAATTGCTGATCGAGCGCCGAGGGTGGCGCGCGGCCTCGCAAAATTCTGCGCGGAGCATCGTGCGCGAGCCATTGACTGCGGTCAAGAATCCGGGAAAGCGGGTGCGCCGATCGCTGTGGGGCGGCCAACGGCTCGATAAAATTCTTCGCCAACACACTGCGACGGCAGCGCCCGCTCGGGCGCGCACGATGCGCATCCAGGGAGCACATGAAGATCGCGATCATCGGCGCCGGCGCCATCGGCGGTTATCTGGGCGCCAAGCTCGCGCTGGCGGGCGAAGACGTCACCTTCCTCGTGCGCGGCGCCAACCTGCGCGCGATTCAGGCCGACGGCATCAAGATCATCCTCGCCGACGGCACCGAGCAGGTGGCGCGCCAGGTGCGTGCCACCAACGACTACCGCGACGCCGGCACGCACGACGTGGTGGTGCTGGCGATGAAGGCGCATCAGCTCGGCGCGGTGGCCGACGACGTGCCGCTGCTGTGCGGCCCCGACACCGTGGTGGTGCCGATGCAAAACGGCATCCCGTACTGGTACTTCCACAAGCTCGCCGGGCCGTTCGACGGCCGCACGTTGCAAAGCGTCGACCCCGACGGCCGCATCGGCCGCGCGATCACGCCCGATCGTGTGCTCGGCTGCGTGGTCTACCCGGCCAGCGAGCTGGTGGCGCCGGGCGTGGTGCGGCACATCGAGGGTGACCGCTTTCCGCTCGGCGAGCTCGACGGCTCGCTCAGCGCGCGTGCGCAAAGCGTCAGCGACGCCTTCGTGCGTGGCGGCTTCAAGGCGCCGCTGCTGGCCGACATCCGCTCGGAGATCTGGCTCAAGCTGTGGGGCAACCTGGTGTTCAACCCGGTCAGCGCATTGACCCGCGCCACGCTGGAAGACATCTGCCGCTTTGCGCCGACCCGCGAGCTGGCCGCCTTCATGATGAGCGAGGCACAGCAGGTGGCGGCCAAGCTCGGCGTCACCTTCCGCGTGTCGATCGACCGCCGCATCGCGGGCGCCGAGAAGGTGGGCGCCCACAAGACCTCGATGCTGCAGGACATCGAAGCCGGCCGCGAGCCCGAGATCGAGGCGCTGGTGGGCTCGGTGGTCGAGCTGGCGCGGCTGACCGGCACGCCGACGCCGCACATCGACGCCGTCTACGCGCTGACGCGGCTGCTCGGGCGCTCGGTGGCGGCGCCGGCCTGAAGGCCGCGCCCCGCCGAGGCCTGACGTTGTCTAGTGGCAACCGCGCTCGACATCGGCATATCATCACACCTATAGTCTGGCCCGCCGTCCCCGAACGGGCGGCATGCCGGCACTTCCACAAGACACCGCGGCCAGCGGTGCACCCGACAACAACTTCATGACAAAGGAGACATGAATGAGAAAGTCGCACCTGTTTGGGCTAGGCGCCGCGCTGATCGCGCTGGTGCTTTCCGGCCCCGCCGCCGCCCAGAAAAAGACGCTCGCGGTCGTGGTGAAAGGATTGGACAACCCCTTCTTCACCGTGCTCGGCGACGGCTGCGCCAAGTGGAACAAGGAAAACCCGAAGTCCGAGTACACCTGCCTGTACACCGGCCCGGCGTCGAGCGCCGACGAAGCCGGTGAAGTGCAGATCGTCGAAGACCTCATCAACAAGGGGGTCGCCGGCATCGCGATCTCGCCGTCCAACGCGCCGGCGATGGCCAACATGCTGAAGGCCAAGAAGCCCAAGATGCCGATCATGACGATCGACGCCGACCTCGCGGCTGCCGACCGTGCGCTGCGCACCACCTACCTGGGCACCAACAACTACGACATGGGCGTGCTGATGGCCAAGCACCTGAAGGGGCTCAACCCCAAGGGCGGCACCGTCTGCATGCAGCTCGGCAACGTGGCAGCCGACAACATCAACGCCCGCGCGGCGGGCTTCCGCGACACCATCTCGGGCAAGAAGGGCATCACCAAGCTCAACGGCGACGGTGGCTGGACCGAGGTCGCCGGCTGCCCGCTGTTCACCAACGACCAGATCGACCTGGCGAACCAGCAGATGGCCGACGTGTTCACCAAGAACCCGAAGCTCAATGCGTTCATCCTGGTGGGCGGCTGGGCGCAGTTCGGCCCGCAGGCCTATGCGCAGGTGACCGACCAGGTGATGGCCAAGCTCAAGAGCAAGGAGCTGATCATCATCGCCGGCGACACGCTGCCGCCGCAGCTCGCCGCGCTGAAGGCGGGCCGCAGCCACGCGCAGATCGGCCAGCGTCCGTTCGAGATGGGCTACAAGGCCCCGACGGTGATGATCGACCTGATCAACGGCAAGAAGGTCGCCGATCCGCTGTACACCGGGCTGGACGAGTGCGTGCCGACCAACCTGGACAAGTGCCCGGCAAAATAAGCAGCCGCAGCCGACTCTGTTGATTCAAGGGCGCCCGCAGGCGCCCTTGCTTTGTTCGCGAGGGGTTACACCCGTGGCCGTACTGGAGCTCGCCAACGTCTCCAAGCACTTCGGTGCCATCCAGGCGCTGATCGGCGTGTCGCTCACGCTGCGCGCCGGCGAGGTGCTGGGCCTGATGGGCGACAACGGCGCCGGCAAGTCGACGCTGGTCAAGATCGTCGCCGGCAACTACCCGCCGAGCGAAGGCTCGCTGACGATGCTGGGCCGCAAGGTCGCCTTCCACAAGCCGTCGGACGCGCGCGAAGAGGGCATCGAGATCGTCTACCAGGATCTCGCGCTGTGCGACAACCTCACCGCGGCGGAAAACGTGTTCCTCGGCCGCGAGCTGGTGCGCGCCGTGGGGCCGCTGCGTGTGCTCGACTACCGCACGATGTTCCGGCGCGCCGGCGAGCTGTTCGCCGAGCTGAAGTCGGAGACGCGGCCGCGCGACCTGGTGCGCCGCATGTCGGGTGGCCAGCGGCAGGCGGTGGCGATCGCGCGCACTCGCCTCGCGGACCCCAAAATCGTGCTGATGGACGAGCCCACTGCGGCCATCAGCGTGCGTCAGGTGGCCGAGGTGCTCAACCTGATCCGCCGCCTGCGCGACCACGGCATCGCGGTGGTGCTGATCAGCCACCGCATGCCCGATGTGTTCGCGGTGGCCGATCGCATCGTCGTGCTGCGGCGCGGCCAGAAGGTGGCCGACAAGGCGATCGCGCAGAGCTCGCCCGAAGAGGTGACCGGCCTCATCACCGGTGCCATCGAGACCGCATAGGCAAATCACATGGCCGTCACGCTCGAGGAAACCATCGATCGCCGGGTGCACCGCAACTGGCTCGCCTGGCTGACCAGCCAGCAGACGTTCTGGGTCTCGGTGGCCGCGGTGGTGGCCTTCGTCGTGCTGTCGTTCGCCAGCGACGTCTTCGCCACCCAGCAGAACCTGTTCAACGTGACGCGCAACTTCGCCTTCGTGGCGATCATCGCCATCGGCATGACGGCCGTCATCGTCAGCGGCGGCATCGACCTCTCGGTGGGCGCGGTGCTGGTGCTGTCGGGCATGGTGATCGGCATGACGATGAACGCCGGCATGTCGATCTGGCTGGCGATTCCGCTGGCGCTGGGCGTATCGCTGCTGGTCGGCGCCTTCAACGGCTGGATGATCGCCTACATCGGCGTGCCGCCGTTCGTGGTGACGCTGGGCATGCTGTCGATCGCGCGCAGCCTGGCGATGGTGCTGTCGAACAACCGCATGGTCTACGAGTTCGGGCCCGACCAGGCGCAGTTGCTGGCGCTCGGCGGCGGCTTCCTCGACCTGCCGCTGCCATTCGTCGGCGCCATCCACATCCCCAGCCCGGTGCTGTTCCTGCTGGTGCTGCTGGTGGTCACCGCGTGGACGCTGCGCTGGACGCGCTGGGGCCGCTACGTGTTCGCGATCGGCGGCAACGAGGGCGCCGCGGTGCTGACCGGCGTGCCGGTCAAGCGCATCAAGGTCAGCGTCTACATGTTCTGCAGCTTCACCGCGGGCATCGCCGGCATCCTCGAGGTCGGCTGGCTCGGCACCATTACCACCGGGCTCGGCCAAGGCATGGAGCTCACGGTCATCGCCGCCGCGGTGATCGGCGGCGCCAACCTGTCGGGCGGCATCGGCACCGCGTTCGGCGCGGTGGTCGGTGCCGCGCTGATCGAGGTCATCCGCAACAGCCTGACGCTGCTGGGCATCAGCACCTTCTGGCAGGGCACTTTCGTCGGCAGCTTTATCATCGTGGCGGTGCTGTTCGATCGGCTGCGCGCGCGCGGGGCGAACGAATAGGCATTGGCGCTTCGCCGCCAGCGCCGCGGGCAGGTCGGCACCGAAGCGGCCACGCCATGCGCACATTGCTCGGAAGGGTCAGCTGCGGGGCTCTCGCCGCCAGCCTGTGCCTGCTGCCCGTTCACGTCGCGGCCGACACCGCCGATGCGCCGCCCCCGACGTATGACCGCGCCGGCCTCATCCGCGATACCAAGTTCTTCCTGGGCTACCAGTTCGTCGCGGTGGGCGTGATGTCGCTCTTGCCCGACGAGGACACGAACTACCAGGACAAGCTCGGCTTCCCGGCCTGGAAGTACAACGTCACCCATCCGCAGTGGGACTCCGACGATGCGTACCTCAACTACATCCTGCATCCGTACTGGGGCGCGGCGTACTACATCCGGGCGCGCGAGCGCGGCCTCGGCCCGGCGCCGTCGTTCTGGTACTCGGCGCTGCTGTCCACGATCTTCGAGTTCGGCGCGGAGGCGATGGTGGAGCGTGTGTCGTACCAGGATCTGGTGGTGACGCCGGTGCTCGGCTCGCTGCTCGGCGAGTACGTGTTCGTGCCGGTGCGCCGGCAGATCCTGGCGCAAGCGGGCCCGCTGTCGACCACCGACCAGGTGGTGCTGGTGCTGACCGATCCGCTGGGGGCGATCAACTCCGCCGTCGAGCGCATGTTCGGCCTCGACACCCAGGTGTCGGTGGGGCTGGTGCGCGCCGGAATCGCAGCGCCGCCGCACTCGCTCGCGCGTCATGCCGCGCCGTTGCCGCCCAGCGTGGCGGCCCCGCGGGCGCGCTGGGGCCTGCAACTGCGCATGACCTGGTAGCGGTAAATCGAACCGTTGCGGCCGCGTGCGCCAGGCGCACGCCGACCGGCCGTGGTCGTGACTGACTATGATGGCTGCGTGCCGGCCGCGACATGCGGACGCCACTGCACTCCGTCCACCGATGAGCAGCCGACCCAGCGCCGATGGCCGTCCCGACGAGGGCACGGCACTGCAGTACCCGTGCGGCGACCCTCCGGAGAGCGGCCACGGCCGCGAGGTTGCGCCCGGCGTGCGCTGGCTGCGCATGCATCTGCCGTGGGCGCTGGCGCACATCAACCTGTACGCGCTGGCCGATGGCGACGGCTGGGCGATCGTCGACACCGGCGCGCAGACGCGCGAGGCGCTGGCCAACTGGACGCGCGCGCTGGCCGCCGAGGATGCCCTGCAGGGCAGGCGCATCACACGCGTCTTCGTGACCCACATGCACCCCGACCACGTGGGCATGGCCGGCTGGCTGACGCGGCGCTTCGACGTGCGGCTGTGGATGACGCGGCTGGAGTACCTGTCGTGCCGCACGCTGGTGGCCGACACCGGGCGCGAGGCGCCCGACGATGCGATCCGCTTCTACCGGCGCGCCGGCTGGAGCGACGAGGCGCTCGAACACTACCGCGTGCGCTTCGGCAGCTTCGGCCGCGTGGTGCACACGCTGCCCGACAGCTTTCGCCGCCTGCACGACGGCGAGCGCTTTCGCATCGGCGAGCACGAGTGGCGCGTCATCGTCGGCAACGGCCACTCGCCCGAGCATGCCTGCCTGCTGTGCGAGGAGCTGAAAGTGCTGATCTCCGGCGACCAGGTGCTGCCGCGCATCTCGTCGAACGTGTCGGTGTTTCCCACCGAGCCCGATGCCGACCCGCTGGCCGACTGGATCGCATCGATCCACAAGCTGCGCAACGCGGTGAGCGACGACGTGCTGGTGCTGCCGTCGCACGGCGAGCCGTTTCGCGGCCTGCACGCGCGGCTCGATCGCCTGGCATCGGGGCACGAAAAGAGTCTCGTGCGGCTGCGCCGCGCGCTGACTGAACCCAAACGCGCGATCGACGTCTTCGGCGCACTGTTCGCGCGGCCGATCGAAGGCTCCGAACTGCTCGGCATGGCCACCGGCGAGAGCCTGGCGCACCTGAACCACCTGGTGGCGCGAGGCGAGGCGGTGCACGAGACGGGGCCCGACGGCGTGCTGCGCTACCAGCTCCGCGCCGCCCGCGCGTAGCCGCCGCACCTAGCACGCAGCCGCAGCCGCCGCTGCCCAGGGAAATCCCGGCGGCTTGGTGCGGCCGCGCGCAGGCATGCTTGATTCCACCGACGCGCCGCCCGCGGTGGCCGGCGCCGGCGACCCACGCGCATGACGGCCTTTCTGCAACTGCTGATCTCCGGCATCTCGCTGGGCTGCATCTATGCGCTCATCGCGCTCGGCTTCGTGCTGATCTACAAGGCCACCGAGACGGTGAACTTCGCGCAGGGCGAGCTGATGATGCTCGGCGCCTTTGCCGGGCTGGCGCTGATGCAGGTGGCACAACTGCCGTTCGTCGTGGCGGTGCTGCTGGCGGTGGCGGCGATGGCGGCGCTGGGTGTGCTGCTCGAGCGTGTGGTCATCCGGCCGATCCTCGGCCAGCCGCAGTTCACGGTGGTGATGCTGACCATCGGCCTGGGCTTCATGGCACGCGGCCTGATGACGATGGCGCCGAGCTACGGCTCCGACACCCATGCGCTGCCGGCGCCCTACAAAGGGCAGGTGTGGAACTTCGGCGCGCTGGTGATCAGCATCGAGCAGGTGGTGGTGATCGTCGCCACCGTCTTGCTGTGTGCGCTGCTGTTCGCGATGTTCCGCTTCAGCCGCATCGGCATCGCGATGCAGGCGGCCTCGCAGAACCAGCTCGCCGCCTACTACATGGGCATCCCCGTGCAGCGGCTCAACGGCCTGGTGTGGGGCCTGTCGGCCGCGGTGGCTGCCATCGCCGGCCTGCTGCTGGCGCCGTTCACCTTCGTGCACGTCAACATGGGCTTCATCGGCCTGAAGGCGTTTCCGGCGGCAGTGGTGGGCGGCTTCGGCAGCCTGCCCGGCGCCATCGTCGGCGGCCTGATCATCGGCGTCATCGAGGCGATGGCGGGCTTCTACCTGCCCGAGGGCTTCAAGGACATCGCCGCCTACGTGGTGGTGCTGCTGATGCTGGTGATCAAGCCCAACGGCTTGTTCGGTGGGTCGACGCGCAAGAAGGTATAGGGCCGTGCGTTTCATCTTCAAGACCCACTACGACCAGGATATGCGGCTGGTCAAGCACGGCGGCCAGGCGTTCTGGTACGGGCTGCTGCTGGCGACGCTGCTGATCGCGCCGTGGAGCGTGGGCGACTACTGGATGACGCAGCTGTCGTTCATCCTGATCTACTCGATCGCCGGCCTCGGCCTGATGGTGCTGGCCGGCTTCACCGGCCTGGCCTCGCTCGGCCACGCGGCGTTCCTCGGGGTCGGCGCCTACACGCAGGCGTACCTGCTGAGCCACGGCTGGCCATTTTTGCTGGCGCTGCCGTGCGCCGCCGCGCTGTCGGCCGCCGTCGGCGTGGTGGTCGGGCTGCCGGCCTTGCGCGTGAAGGGCATTTATCTGGCGATCGCCACGCTCGCCTTCGGCTTCATCGTCGAGGAGGTGCTGGCCCGTTGGGAGAGCGTCACTGGCGGCAACTCCGGCCGCAATGTGCCCGGTGTCTCGATCTTCGGCTGGGAGGCCGGCTCGGGCGCCGGCTTCTACTACGTGTGCCTGGCGGTGTGCACGCTGGCCACGCTCGGCGTGCTGAACCTGCTGCGCTCGGGCACCGGCCGCGCGTTCATCGCGATCCGCGACTCCGAGATCTCGGCGCAGAGCATGGGCATCGCGCTGGCGCAGTACAAGACGCTGGCCTTCGCGATCTCGGCGGCACTCACCGGTGCCGCCGGCGCGCTGTACGCGCACAAGCTGGCCTTCATCTCGCCCGATCAGTTCGGCGCGCTGCAGTCGATCGAGCTGCTGCTGGTGGTGGTGGTCGGCGGCGTCGGCTCGGTGCATGGCGCCTTCCTCGGCGCGATCTTCCTGATCGCACTGCCGCAGCTCATCGCGGTCAGCAAGGACTGGCTGCCGCCGGCGATCGGCCAGGCCAGCGGGCTGCAGGGCTTGATCTACGGCGCGGTGCTGGTCGGCATCGTGCTGTTCGAACCGCTCGGCTTGTACGGCCGCTGGCTGAAGATGCGCACTTACCTGCAGCTCTTCCCGTTCTATCGACGCGGGTTGTTCAAGCGGCAGAAGGCGTTCACGAAGTCGGAGCGGGTGCGGTGAGGCGTCGCCCGCGCATGTCCAGTCAGCAACCATGAGTGCGCCAGACACACTCCTCTCCGCGCGCGACCTCTCGCTGCGCTTCGGCGGCGTCGTGGCCGTCAACAACGTGAGCTTCGAGGTTCGGCGTGGCGAGGTGTTCACGTTGATCGGGCCCAACGGCGCGGGCAAGACGTCGGTGTTCAACCTGATCAGCCGCATCTACGACGCCACCACCGGCGAGATCACGTTCGAAGGGCAGCGCATCAACGGCCTGCCGCCGCATCGCATTGCCGAGCTCGGCATCGCCCGCACCTTCCAGAACATCGAGCTGTTCGAAAACGCCTCGGTGCTGCAGAACCTGCTGATCGGGCACCACGTGCACCAGGGCAGCGGCTTCGTCGCCAACCTGTTCTTCACGCCGTCGGCGCGGCGCGCCGAGCGCGAGGCCCGGCTGCAGGCCGAGCGGGTGATCGATCTGCTCGACCTGCAGCATCACCGCGACTCGCTGGTGCACGGCCTGCCGTACGGCGTGCGCAAGGTGGTGGAGGTGGCGCGTGCGTTGTGCATGGGGCCCAAGCTGCTGCTGCTCGACGAGCCGTCGTCCGGCCTCAACGTCGAAGAGACCGAAGACATGGCCTGGTGGATCCGCGACATCCGCAAGGAACTGGGCATCACCGTGCTGATGGTCGAGCACGACATGAGCCTGGTGTCGCGCGTGTCCGACCGTGTGCTGGCGATGAATCAGGGCGAGGTGCTGGCGCTGGGCACGCCGGCCGAGGTGCAGGCGCACCCGGGCGTGATCGAGGCCTACCTGGGCGCGTCCGACGACCTGTCGGGCCTGCGCCGGAGCAAGGAGGGTGCAGCGTGACCGCGGCTGCCGATCTGCTGGCGCTGGCCAACGTCGAGAGCGCCTACGGCCCGATTCGTGCGGTGCGCGGCGTCAGCCTCACGGTGCGGCGCGGCGAGATCGTCACCGTTCTGGGCAGCAACGGCGCTGGCAAGTCGACGATCCTGAAAACCATCTCCGGCGTGCTGGCGCCCACCCGCGGCAGCGTGCACTTCAAGGGTGACGAGATCACCGCGCGCGACCCGTCCGACATCGTGCGCCGTGGCCTGGTGCACGTGCCCGAAGGCCGCGAGGTGTTTCCGCTGCTGTCGGTGCACGACAACCTGATGATGGGCGGCTACACACGCGGCAGCCGCGATGCGCTGCAGGGCGACCTGCAGGTGGTGTACGGCTACTTCCCGATCCTGAAGGAACGCGATCGCCAGAACGCCGGGCTGCTGTCGGGTGGCCAGCAGCAGATGCTGGCGATCAGCCGCGCGCTGATGGGCTCGCCCGAGCTGGTGCTGCTCGACGAGCCGAGCCTGGGCCTGTCACCGAAGCTCACGCGCGAGATCTTCGAGATCGTGGTGCGCATCAACCGCGAGCGCGGCACCACGATCCTGCTGGTCGAGCAGAACGCCAACATGGCGCTCAACGTGGCCGACCGCGGCTACGTGCTCGAGAACGGCCGCATCGTGATGGAAGACACCTGCGAGCGCCTGCGCGAGAAGGAAGACATCCGCGAGTTCTACCTCGGCATGAAGGAGGCCGGCGTGCGCGGCGAGCGGCGCTGGAAGAAAAAGAAGATGTGGCGCTGAGGGCGGCGGTGTGATGGACGACGCGACGTTCGAGCGCGCGAAGGCGCTGTTCATCGAGGGCGTCAGCCACGCCGAGTCCGGCGACGCGGCGGATGCCGAACGCTGCTTCGAGGCGTCGCTGGCGCTCTTGCCCGAGCGTGCGTCGACGCTGGTCAACCTGGGCACGGTGCGCCTGCGGCTCGGCAAGCGCGAGCAGGCGCTGAGCGCGCTCGAGCAGGCGATCGTGCTCGACGACGGCCAGCCCGACGCCTGGTGCCAGCGCGGCCTCGCGCTTGCCGGGCTCGGGCGTGTCGCCGACTCGGTGGCCAGCTTCGAGCGTGCGCTGGCGCTCGACGATCGCTGCCAGCCGGCGCGCTTTCATCTCGGCTGCATGCTCAACGAGGCGCGCCAGCACGCGCGCGCTCTCGCGGCGTTCGAGCGGCTGCTGGCCGACGATGCCGGCAGCGGCGCGGCCTGGTTTCGCCACGGCCAGACGCTGCAGGCGCTCGATCGTCATGCGCAGGCGCTGCAGTCGTACGAGCGCGCGCTGGCGCTCGATGCGGCG
>DATDJF010000243.1:0-9985 GCA_036520715.1 Burkholderiaceae bacterium
CGGCGACCTGTACGTCTGGGCCAATGCCGGCGACATCAAGATGGCCATCGGCTTCCTGATCGACCCGCTGACCGCGTTGATGCTGATCGTCGTCACGTTCGTCTCGCTGATGGTGCACGTCTACACCATCGGCTACATGCAGGACGACGACGGCTACCAGCGTTTCTTCGCCTACATCAGCCTGTTCACCTTCTCGATGCTGATGCTCGTGATGAGCAACAACTTCCTGCAGCTGTTCTTCGGCTGGGAGGCGGTGGGCCTGGTGAGCTACCTGCTGATCGGCTTCTGGTTCAAGCGGCCGACCGCGATCTTCGCCAACCTGAAGGCGTTTCTGGTCAACCGTGTCGGCGACTTCGGCTTCATCCTCGGCATCGGCCTGATCGTCACCTACGCCGGCACGCTGAGCTACGCCGAGGCCTTCGCCAAGGGCGGCGAGCTGGCGAAGATGATCTTCCCCCTTCCGTTGTTCGGTGGCGAGTGGATGCTGATCACGGTGATCTGCATCTGCCTGTTCATCGGCGCGATGGGCAAGAGCGCGCAGTTCCCGCTGCACGTGTGGCTGCCCGACTCGATGGAAGGCCCGACCCCGATCTCGGCGCTGATCCATGCGGCCACGATGGTGACCGCCGGCATCTTCATGGTGGCGCGCATGTCGCCGCTGTTCGAGCTGTCGGACACCGCGCTCAACGTGGTGCTGGTGATCGGCGCGATCACGGCGCTGTTCATGGGCTTTCTCGGGGTGGTGCAGAACGACATCAAGCGTGTCGTTGCGTACTCCACGCTGAGCCAGCTCGGCTACATGACGGTGGCGCTCGGTGTGTCGGCGTATTCGGTGGCGGTGTTCCACCTGATGACGCACGCCTTCTTCAAGGCGCTGCTGTTCCTGGCTGCCGGCTCGGTGATCATCGGCATGCACCACGACCAGGACATCCGCAACATGGGCGGCCTGGCCAAGTACATGCGCATCACCTGGATCACCTCGCTGCTCGGCTCGCTGGCGCTGATCGGCACGCCGTTCTTCGCCGGCTTCTACTCCAAGGACTCGATCATCGAGGCGGTGCACGCCAGCCAGCTGCCGGGCGCCGGCTTCGCGATGTTCGCCGTCACCGCCGGCGTGTTCGTCACTGCGTTCTACTCGTTCCGCATGTTCTTCCTGGTGTTCCACGGCCAGGAACGTTTCCATCACAAGCCGTTCCCCGGTGAGCACGACCACCACGACGACCATGGCGAAGGCTCACACTACCCGCACGAATCACCCGGGGTGGTCACCGCGCCGCTGGTGCTGCTGGCGATTCCGTCGGTGGTGATCGGCGCGATGACGATCGGGCCGATGCTGTTCGGCGACTTCTTCAAGGATTCGATCGCCGTCGACGCCACGCGGCACGGCGCCATGAAGGAGTTGGCCAGTCACTTCCACGGCGCGATGGCAATGGCGCTGCACGCGCTGACCACGCTGCCGTTCTGGCTGGCGGCGGCCGGGGTGGCCACCGCCTGGTGGTTCTATCTGAAGCAGCCGGCGATCCCGGCGGCCCTGGCGCGCACCTTCGCGCCGATCCTGCGCATCCTCGAGAACAAGTACTACATGGACTGGATCAACGAGCACCTGATCGCGCCGGCGACGCGCGCAGTCGGTCGCGGCCTGTGGAAGGGCGGCGACCTCGGCGTCATCGACGGCTTCGCGATCAACGGCTCGGCCGCCGCCGTCAACGGCATCGCTCGTGTCATGCGCCTGCTGCAGACCGGCCACCTGTACTGGTACGCGCTGGTCATGCTGCTCGGCGTGTTCGGCCTGCTGACGTGGCGCATCTGGCCGAACCTGGCGCCGGCAATCTCATCTTTCTGGGGACGATGAGATGGGCCTCCTGAGCGCCACCATCTGGCTGCCCATCGCCTTCGGCGTGCTGCTGTTCGCCGTCGGCCACGACGGCCATGCGCGCGCCGTGCGCTGGGTCGCGCTGCTCGGCGCGGTCGTGTCGCTGTTGGTGACGCTGCCGCTGATCAGCGGCTTCGACCCGAGCCTGGCGACCATGCAGTTCGAGGAGAACCTGCCCTGGATCGAGCGCTTCAACGTGCGCTACCACCTCGGCGTCGACGGCATCTCGATGTGGTTCGTGCCGCTGACCGCGTTCATGACCGTGATCGTGGTGATGGCCGGCTGGCAGGTCATCACCGAGCGCGTGGCGCTGTACATGGGCTCGTTCCTGATCCTCTCGGGCCTGATGGTGGGGGTGTTCTGCGCGCTCGACGGCGTGCTGTTCTATACCTTCTTCGAGGGCACGCTGATCCCGATGTACCTGATCATCGGCGTCTGGGGTGGGCCCAAGCGGGTGTACGCCGCGTTCAAGTTCTTCCTGTTCACGCTTGCCGGCTCGCTGCTGATGCTGGTCGCTCTGATGTACCTGTACTACAAGAGCAACGGCAGCTTCGACATCCTCACCTGGCACAAGCTGCCGCTGCGCGACGACGTGCAGAGCTGGCTGTTCTTCGCGTTCCTGGCGGCGTTCTCGGTCAAGGTGCCGATGTGGCCGGTGCACACCTGGCTGCCCGACGCCCACGTCGAGGCGCCCACCGGCGGCTCGGTGGTGCTGGCGGCGATCATGCTCAAGCTCGGCGCCTACGGCTTCCTGCGCTTCTCGTTGCCGATCGTGCCCGACGCCAGCCGCGAGTGGGCCTGGTTCATCATCGCCTTGAGCCTGATCGCGGTGATCTACATCGGCCTGGTGGCGCTGGTGCAGAACGACATGAAGAAGCTCGTCGCCTATTCGTCGATCGCCCACATGGGCTTCGTGACGCTGGGCTTCTTCATCTTCAGCGACCTCGGCATCTCGGGCGGCCTGGTGCAGATGATCAGCCACGGCTTCATCTCGGGCGCGATGTTCCTGTGCATCGGCGTGCTCTACGACCGCGTGCACTCGCGCGAGATCTCGGCCTACGGCGGCGTGGTCAACACGATGCCCAAGTTCGCCGCGCTGGCGGTGCTGTTCGCGATGGCCAATTGCGGCCTGCCCGGCACCAGCGGCTTCGTCGGCGAGTGGATGGTGATCCTGGGCACCGTGAAGACCAGCTTCTGGCTCGCCGCGCTGGCCGCCACCACGCTGGTGTTCGGTGCCGCCTACACGCTGTGGATGGTCAAGCGCGTGTACTTCGGCGAGGTCGCCAACGCCGACGTCAAGGCACTCGCCGACCTCGACGCTCGCGAGTTCGCCGTGCTGTCGATGCTGGCGATCGCGGTGCTGTGGATGGGGGTCTATCCCAAGCCCTTCACCGATGTGATGAACGTCTCGGTGGGCGAGCTGATCAAGCACGTCGCGCAACCCAAGATTCCATGAGCACCATGAGCACCATGAACGCCATGAACTGGAGCGTGGTCCTGCCCGAGATCGTGCTGCTCACGATGGCCTGCGTGGTGGCCATGGCCGACCTGTTCGTCACCGATCCGCGGCGCCGCCTCACCTACTGGCTCACGCAGGCGAGCTTCGTCGTGGTGGCGGCGCTGCACCTGTGGCTGCTGCAGGACAGCGCCTACGCCATGCAGGACATGGTGGTCAGCGACACCATGGGCCACGCGCTGTCGTTCTTCGCCACCGTGGCGATGATCTTCACGGTGGCCTATGCGCAACCGTACATCGCATCGCGCGACATGCTCAAGGGCGAGTTCTTCACGCTCGCGATGTTCGTGCTGCTCGGCATCCAGGTGATGACCGCGGCCAACAACTTCCTGATGATCTACCTCGGCCTCGAGCTGATGAGCCTGTCGCTGTATGCGCTGACCGCGCTGCGCCGCGACCATGCCATGGCCACCGAGGCGGCGATGAAGTATTTCGTGCTCGGCGCGCTGGCCAGCGGCTTCCTGCTGTACGGCCTGTCGATGATGTACGGCGCCACCGGCACGCTCAACATTCCAGACGCCTTCACCGCCATCGGCACCGGCCGCATCAACAAGGAGGTGCTGAGCTTCGGCCTCGTGTTCGTGGTTGCCGGCCTGGCCTTCAAGCTCGGCGTGGTGCCGTTCCACATGTGGGTGCCCGACGTCTACCACGGCGCGCCGACGCCGGTGACGCTGATGATCGGCGGCGCGCCCGAGTTCGCGGCGTTCGCCATCACCATCCGGCTGCTGGTCGAAGGGCTGAGCGGCCTGGCGCCCGAGTGGCAGCAGATGCTGGTGGTGCTGTCGGTGGCTTCGCTGGTGCTCGGCAATCTGGTGGCCATCGCGCAGAGCAACCTCAAGCGCATGCTGGCCTATTCGACGATCGCGCAGATGGGCTTCATGCTGCTGGGCCTCACGCCCACGGTGATCGGCGCCAACACGTTGTCGGCCGCCAACGCGTACAGCTCGTCGATGTTCTACATCGTCACCTACGTGCTGACCACGCTGGGCACCTTCGGCCTCATCATGCTGCTGTCGCGCCAGGGCTTCGAGAGCGAGGAGATCAGCGACCTGGCCGGCCTCGGCCAACGCGCACCGTGGATGGCCGGCGTGATGACGCTGCTGATGTTCTCGCTGGCCGGCGTGCCGCCGCTGGTGGGCTTCTACGCCAAGCTGTCGATCCTGCAGGCCCTGGTCACCACTGCCGCGGCGTTCTACATCGCGCTGGCGGTGTTCGCGGTGCTGATGTCGCTGGTCGGTGCCTTCTACTACCTGCGCATCGTCAAGGTGATGTACTTCGACCCGCCGGCCGCCGGCATGCCGGCGATCCAAAGCGGCACCGGCGTCAGCGCCTTGCTGGCGGTCAACGGCGCCGCGGTGCTGGTGCTCGGGCTGTTGCCCGGCGGCCTGATGGCGATGTGCCGCGACGCCATCCTGAAGGCGCTCACCAGTTGAGCGCACCGCTGCCGACGCCCAAGCAGGGCGCCACGGCGCCCGATCCGCAGGCCGCACCCTCGCATCAGCTCGAACGCTTCGTCAGCGGCGAGCAGGTATTCAAGGGCATGCTGCTCGACGTGCGGCGCGACGCCGTCGCCATGCCCGACGGCTCGCCCGCCACGCGCGAGTACGTGGTGCATCCCGGCGCGGTGGTGGTGGTGCCGCTGCTCGACGACGGCCGCCTGGTGATGGAGCGCCAGTACCGCTATCCCATCGGGCGGACGATGCTCGAGTTCCCGGCCGGCAAGATCGACGCCGGCGAACCGGCGTTGCTGTGCGCGCAGCGCGAGCTGGCCGAGGAAACCGGCTATCGCGCCCGCGAGTGGGCGGTGGCCGGCGTGCTGCACACGGCGATGGCCTACTCGACCGAGGTCATCCACATCGTGTTCGCGCGCGGGCTCAGCGCCGGCGAACGGGCGCTCGACGACGGTGAGCTGATCGACATCGTGTTGATGAACGAGTCCGAGCTCGACGCCGCTGCTGCGTGTGGCGCGCTCACCGATGCCAAGACCTTGATTTCGCTGATGTGGCTGCAGAAGTGGCGCAGCGGTGCCTGGCCTTTGCAATGGTTCACGGCGCCGTAGGGCACCTCTCGTCATAATCCGACTGTCATGAAGGTGCTCAACCTGCGTTGCTCCAACGGCCACGGCTTCGAGGGCTGGTTCGCCTCGGACGATGAGTTCATGGAGCAGAACGGCGGCGGCGCGCTGTCATGCCCGTTGTGTGCCGACAGCGTGATCACGCGGCTGCCCAGCGCGCCGCGGCTCAATCTGTCGGGGGCGCGCGAAGGCGGCTCCGGCCAGCGTGCCGTCGCGGCGGCGCCGGCTGCAGCCGACCCGCAGGCCAACGATGTGCAGGCGATGTGGCTGAAGGCGGTGCGCCACGTGCTGGCCCACACCGAGGACGTCGGCGAGCGCTTTGCCGAAGAAGCGCGCCGAATTCACTACGGCGAGGCGCCCGAACGCGGCATCCGCGGCCAGGTGAACTCCGAGCAACGCGACGAGCTGATCGAAGAGGGCATCGAGGTCATCGCGCTGCCGCTGCCGCGCGCGCTCGACGGTCCGCTGCAGTAGGCGCCGCTGCGCCGCCGGCGCACCCGGCTTGATCGTGAAGCACGGCGCGACGGCATGGCCTGCTTGCCAGCCCGCCTGCGAAAGCGACACACTCGTTACGCCGCCCTGGCAGCCTTGGCGGCGACGCCGCGATAGTGTTCGTGGTGCCGCGCTGCGACCCACGGCCGAGGCTGCCGCGATCGAGCCGGCCCGCTGCCATGCGCATCACACCTTCCTTGCAAACCCTGTTCGTGGCCGTCGCGGCCTCGGCGCTGCTCGCTTGCGGCGGCGACTCGGACTCTGCGCCACCCGCACCACCGAGCGGAGCGGCTCCCGCGCCGGCACCGGGTCCAGCGCCTGTGCCGGCGCCAGCCCCAGGTCCGGCACCAGGACCGGCACCTGCACCGCAGGGCGACCACACGATCGCCGGCATTCATTTCGCGCAATCGATGGTATTTCCCAGCGGCGATGCCGAGCTCGTGCTGGCAGCCAATCGCGCGGCGCTGGTCAAGATCGACGTCGTCGCCGCCACGCCGCCCGACGTCGCACCGACAGGCGTCGTGCGTGTGCTCGACGCCGCCGGCGGGTTGCTGCGCGAGTTGCCGCTCGCCGCCCCCACCGGCAGCGTGCCGAGCACCGCGCCCGCGCGTCCCAGCTTCGCCGACAGCTACAGCGCGACGATTCCCGCGGACCTGGTGCGCCCGGGCATGCGCGTCAGCGCGTCGTTCGCGCCGGCGGCGACCAACAACATGACGGTGTCGCCGCGGGTGGGCGGCGGCGTCACGCTGCGGCTGGTCACGGTGCCGGTGCAGATCGCCAACACGCTCGGCCAGGTGGTGGCCGATTCCGACGCCTACTTGCGCGCGCGCCTGCCGGCTGCGCAGATCACCCGGGCCGACCACGCGCCGATGGTGTCGTCGCGCGTCACCACGGTGCCCGCCACCTCCGACGAGTGGAGCACGGCGTTCAGCCGCATCCTCGGCGAGGTGGACGACCTGCACCTGCTCGAGAATGCATCGTCGCACACGCTGTATGTCGGCTTCATTCCGAAACGAAGTTCCGGCCTGGCAGGAATGGGTTATCGGCCCGGCAACGCGGCGGTGGTCTTCGATCTGCCCGACCGGCCGAACGCCGTGCGCGAAACGATGCTGCACGAAGTCGGGCACAACCTGAGCCTGCGCCACGCGCCTTGCGGCGACCCGTCGAGCCCGGATCCGAACTATCCGTATGCCAATGCGGCGATGGGCGCGGGCAACCGCTTCATCTGGGGCTACGACGCCGCGGCCAGGCGCTTCATCGACCCGACGCCCAGTAGCGTGCACGACGTCATGAGCTACTGCAACGGCAACTGGTTCTCCGACTACAACTATCGGTTGATGCAGGTGTACCTGACGCCGTCGGACCGCACGTCGAGTGCCGACGCGGCACGCGCGCAGGCCCAGGCGGCCGGTGCCGGCGTGCAGGAGCTGCTGGTGGTCAGCGGCGAGGTGAATGCCCAGGGCGGCGTGCAGCTCAATCCGCTGAAAGTCGCCACCGGCGCGCCTCGCCCGCCCGACGCCGGGCCCTACCTGCTGCGCATCACCACGCAAGCGGGCGCGGTGATCGAGCAGCGCTTCGCGAGCCGCGAGATCGACCACGACGGCGCTCGCCAGCGCTTCGGCTTCACGCTCGCGCATCCGGGTGCGATCGAGCGCATCGAGGTCCTGCGTGACGGGCGCGTCGTGCAGCAGCGTGCCGCGCGTGCGCGGGCGCTGGCCGCCCCCGCGGCGAGCGCTGCGCCGGCCGTGCAAGCCAGCGAACAAGCCGGCACGCTCGCCGTGCGCTGGGATGCGGCCCGCCACCCGTTCCTGACCGTCACGCACGTGGCGGCCGTGCGCACGGTGATCGCGCTCGACCTGCAAGGCGGCCACACGACGCTGCCCATCGCGGCGCTGCCGGCTGGCGGGCAGTTCGAGTTCGGGCTGTCCGACGGGCTCAACGCCGAGCGCGTGCTCGTGAACCGCTGACGCACAGCGCGCAGCGGGTGCTGCGGCCCCGCCAGCGCCGTGCCTACAACACCCGCCCCGGGTTGAGCGTGCCCTTGGGATCGAGCGCCTGCTTGATCGCCTTCATCATCGCCAGCGCGACCGGCGACTTGCGCTCGTGGAGCTCGTCGCGCTTGAGCGCGCCGATGCCGTGCTCGGCCGAGATCGAACCGTCGCATGCCGCGACGGCGTCGTAGACGATGCGGTTGACCGCCGCTTCATGCTGGTCGAGAAAGGCCTGCGCCTGCAGGCCCGGCGCGGCCTGCAGGTTGTAGTGCAGGTTGCCGTCGCCGAGGTGGCCGAAGTTGATGACGCGGCTGCCTGGAAAGGCGGCCTGCAGCGCGGCGTCGGTGCGCTGCACGAACGCCGGTATTGCCGACACCGGCAGCGCGATGTCGTGCTTGATGTTGGGCCCCTCGAGGCTCTGCGCCAACGGGATCGATTCGCGCACGTGCCACAGCGCGCGCGCCTGGGCCACGCTCTCGGCGAGCACCGCATCGTCGACGTGGCCGCCTTCGATCGCCGCCTGCAGCAGCGCTTCGACCCGCTCGCGCGCCTGAGCCTCGCTGTGCGCGTCGGCGCATTCGAGCAGCACCGTCCACGCGGCGCCCGGCAGCGGTCGCGGCAACTGCGAAAAGTGGCTGGCCACCAGCTCGAGCGCCGCCGCGCCCATCACCTCGAAGCCGGTGAGCGCGGCGCCGAGCTGGCGGCGCGCCAGCTCGAGCAACGCCACGCAGGCGGCGAGGTCGCTGCACGCTGCGAAGGCCGTGAGCTGGGCGGCCGGCAACGGGTGCAGCTTCATCGTCGCCGCGGTGATGATGCCCAGCGTGCCCTCGCTGCCGATCATCAGGTCGCGCAGGTCGTAGCCGGTGTTGTCCTTGCGCAGGCCGGTGAGGCCGTTCCAGACCTCGCCCTGCGCGGTGACCACTTCCAATCCCAGGCACAGCTCGCGCGCATTGCCGAAGCGCAGCACCTGCGTGCCGCCGGCGTTGGTGGCGAGGTTGCCGCCGATGGTGCAGCTGCCTTCGGCCGCCAGGCTGAGCGGGAACAACGCACCTTGGTCGGCCGCTGCCTCCTGCGCGGCCTTCAACACGCAGCCGGCCTCGAGCGTGATCGTCGCGTTGGCGGTGTCGATGGCGCGCACGCGGTTCATGCGGGCGAGGCTCAGCAGCACCTGGCGGCCGCTGTCGTCGGGCACGCCGCCGCCGACGAGGCCGGTGTTGCCGCCTTGCGCGACGATGCTCACGCCCGCGGCCGCACAGGCCCGCACCACTGCGGCCACTTCGTCGGTGCTGCCTGGACGCACGACAGCCAGCGCCTTGCCGCGCCAGCGGCGGCGCCAATCGAGTTCGTACGCCGACAGGTCGCCTTCGGTCAGCACCTGGCCGTTGCCGACCGCGGTGCGCAGCGTATCGAGCAAAGCGGTGCTCATTGCATGATCTCCGGCTGCACCCGCGTGCGGCTGCGGATGTGCAGCACGCAGGCCACGAAGACGAGCGCGCACAGCAACAGCTCCAGCCAGGCCAACTGCGCCGACACGCCGTGCTCGGTGGCCGCGCGCATCGCGCCTTCGGCCACATACAGCCACACCAGCAGGCTGAGCGCGCGCACGCTGGCCAGGCGCCACACCCAGATGCCGGCCAACGGCCATGCCAGCGGCAGCACCTTGAGCGCCAGCGAGCGCGTGCCGGTGGGCGCCAGCCACAGCTCCCAGGCGAGGCCGAGCAGGATCAATGCGAGGACCAACACCAACAGCGCAGCCCGCGATGCGCTGGCCCGCACATCGCCGCGGGCGATGGTGTGAGAGGGCGCTGCAGACATGGGCTGGCATGATAGTCGGCATGGATGGTTCGCCCCCGCACTCGCTTCGATCGCTGCCTGCCGAGGGCGCGCCGGCGGGGTCGGGAGCGGCCGAGCCCTCGGTGCCATCGAGCTACGCGCCGGGCACCTGGCCAACACATCTGCGTGCGCTGTGGCACACGTTGCGCGCGTGGCCCTGGGCCGACACCTGGCACACCATGCGCCAGCGCTTTGCCGAAGATCGC
>DATDJF010000244.1:0-5947 GCA_036520715.1 Burkholderiaceae bacterium
TCATGAACAGGTTGTTGAAGACCTCGAGCATCACCGGGTCAGCCTGCGTGCCCACCGCGTGCAACGACGCGCGCGCCGCGACGCGGCTGAGCTCCAGGCCGCCGCCCGGCGCGAACACGGCCTGCCAGCCGGGCTCGACCACCGTCGTGGCATTGGCCTCGGCGATGATGGCCGGCCCGGCGACGGTGGCGCCCGGCTGCAGCGACTCGCGCACGAACAGGCCGGCGTCGTGCCAGCCGTCGAAGTAGACGCGCACGCTGGCACGCGGCTCGGGCCGGTGAGGCGCCACAGGGGCCGCCAGGCCGCGCGCTTCGTCGAAGCGCTCGCCGGGACCCACTGCCTCGACCGACACCGCCTCGATCACCAGTGAACGATCGGGCATCAGGAACGCAAAGCGCTGGCGGTATCCGGCCTCG
Source organism: Burkholderiaceae bacterium (assembly GCA_036520715.1). Taxonomy (GTDB): domain Bacteria; phylum Pseudomonadota; class Gammaproteobacteria; order Burkholderiales; family Burkholderiaceae_C; genus JAEUPI01. Next base: position 417 of record DATDJF010000244.1, read on the forward strand.
AAGGCGGCGCGCACGTCATCGAGCGTGCCGAAGGCCACCACCAGCGCGGTGTCGGTGCCCTGGTAGCGCACGTGGATGCGCTCGCGCAGCTCGATGGTGGCCACGCCCTGCGCGACCAGCTCGTCGCGAGCCGCGCCGCCGAGCTCGCGCAAGCGTGCCTGCGCGGCCGCCAGCCCGTCGGCATCGAGTGGCAACTCGACCGACGCCTCGCGCATCGCGATCTGATCGGCCAGCCCCATGCCGTAGGCCGACAGCACGCCGGCCAGAGGATGCACGAACACGCGCGTCATGCCCAAGGCATCGGCCACCGCGCAGGCGTGCTGGCCGCCGGCGCCGCCGAAACACTGCAGCGTGTACTGCGTGACGTCGTAGCCGCGCGCCACCGAGATGCGCTTGATCGCGTTGGCCATGTTCTGCACCGCGATCTGCACGAAGCCGGCGGCCAGCGACTCGGGCGTCACGTCGCGCGCGGCGTCGCGCCTGACGGCGGCGGCCATGGTGTGAAACCGGGCCGCCACGCCGTCGCGGTCGAGCGATTCGTTCGCACCCGGCCCGAACACCTTCGGAAAGTGCGCCGGCTGGATGCGCCCCAGCATCACGTTGGCGTCGGTCACCGCCAGCGGCCCACCGCGCCGGTAGCTCGCCGGCCCCGGGTTGGCACCGGCGCTCTCGGGGCCGACCCGCAGCCGCGCGCCGTCGAACTGCAGGATCGAGCCGCCGCCGGCGGCCACGGTGTGGATGCTCATCATCGGCGCGCGCATGCGCACGCCGGCCACCTGCGTCTCGAACGCACGCTCGAACTCGCCGGCGTAGTGGCTGACGTCGGTGGAGGTGCCGCCCATGTCGAAGCCGATCACGCGCTCGTGGCCGGCCGCCACCGCGGTGCGCACCATGCCGACGATGCCGCCGGCCGGCCCCGACAGGATCGCGTCCTTGCCCTGGAAGTGGTGCGCCTCGGTGAGGCCGCCACTGGACTGCATGAAGAACAGGCGCACTCCCGGCATCTGTGCGGCCACCTGGTCGACGTAGCGGCGCAGGATCGGCGACAAATACGCGTCGACCACCGTGGTGTCGCCGCGCGACACCAGCTTCATCAACGGGCTCACCTCGTGCGACACGCTCACCTGCGTGAAACCCACCGAGCGCGCCAGCGCGGCGGCCGCCTGCTCGTGCGCGGTGAAGCGGTAGCCGTGCATCAGCACGATCGCACAGGCGCGGATGCCGGCGTCGTAGGCCGCCTGCAGTTGGGCGCGCAGCGCCGCGCCATCCAACGGCTGCACCAGCTCGCCGCGCGCGCCGACCCGTTCGTCGGCCTCGACCACCTGCTCGTACAGCAGCTCGGGCAGCACGATGTGGCGGTCGAACAGGCGCGGCCGGTTCTGGTAGGCGATGCGCAGCGCGTCGCGAAAGCCGCGCGTGGTGACCAGCACGGTGCGATCGCCCTTGCGCTCGAGCAGCGCGTTGGTGGCCACCGTGGTGCCCATCTTCACGCACTCCACCTGCGCGGCCGAGATCGGCTCGCCGGCCTTCAGCTTCAGCAGGCGGCGGATGCCCTCGACGGCCGCATCGCGATACTGCTCGGGGTTGTCGGACAGCAGCTTCAGCGTGTGCAGCGAACGATCGGGCGCGCGGCCGACGACGTCGGTGAAGGTGCCGCCGCGGTCGATCCAGAACTGCCAGCGTGGAGAGACGTTCATGCGCTTGCTTCCAAGGCCCGCCACCGTTCGTGCAGCAGGCTGATGATGTGGTGGACGGGACGCCGCGTGGCGCGCGCCACGGCCTTCGCGTAGGGCGGCATGTTGGTGCATTCGAGCACGATCTCGCGCACCATCGGCCAGCGCGCCACCAGGCGCTGTGCGGCGTCGATCACGTCGGCCTCCGCACGGCCGGCGTCGATGGCCATCTCGTCATCGAGCAAGGCGCGTTGCAAGTGACAGTCCGTGGCCAGACCCACCACCGGCACCGTGGCATCGGCGCCTGCGGCGTGCAGGTGGCGCGCGCCCAGCGACAACGCATCCACGGTGATCACGCCCGGCGCGGCCAGTTCCCGCAGCTTGAGCAGGCTCGAGGTCCACACCGGCACCGGCAGTTCGGCCTGCAGCGCCGCCTGGAACTCGACCAGGAAGCCGCAACTCGTGGTGATCGCCCCCGCACCCTCGGCCACCATGGCGCGTGCCGCGTCGACGAACGGCTCGAGGAGGGTCAAATCGCCCTCGCGCACCACCCGCTGCGGCGACGCACCCGCCACGATGCGGTGCCGCACCGGAATCGCAAAACTCGCCGCATTGCCCACGTCGCCCACCACCCGCGGAAAACGAGTCTCCAGCATCAGCACGCCGAGGAACCGCGCCATCACCGCGGATCCGGCTTCGCCTGGGGGTGGTTCATTGCTACATCGCCGACGCAGAACGCGCCGCCTGGTCGTACAGGCCCGACATCGTGCGCAGCAGCCGCGCCAGCTCGCCGATGTCGGCGTTCAATTCGGTGTCGAGGTTCTTGACCAGGCACTCCTCGCGCACGCCGCGGTACTGCTGCACGAAGCCCTCGCCCTGCGGGGTCGGGCTGTAGAACACCTCCTTGCCCTGCTTCTCGGTTTTCAGCAGGCCGGCAGCCACCAGCTTCTTCAGCGAGTACGCCACCACGTGGGTGTCCTCGTAGTTCAGCACGAAGCAGATGTCGGCCAGCTTCTTGTTGCGCGCACGGTGCTGCACGTGGTGCAGCAGCAGCACGTCGGTGATCGTCAGGTCCGGGCAGCCTGCCGCCGCCATGCAGCGCACCGCCCAGCGCGAGAAGGCGTTCCAGGCCACGATCAGGCCGAATTCGAGCTCCGACAGCTCACGGCTGCGCGGGCTGACGAGATGCGACGACGAGACGATCGCGCCGCCACGCGGGTTGCGACGGATGCCGGCCGGGCGCTGGGTCATCGGGGTTTACGCTCGATTCGATGATGATTTATTGACAATTTATCTTCTTGCTTCCTAGACTGCAAGCACTTCCGGTGTTCGGGCTCGGGGCAAATCCGCATCCGCTGCATGTGTGGCGCGCCCCATGCTTGCAGCACGTCAACCGCTGTCACTTCAGGAGTGCCGATGTCGATCACCCGCCGTATTTCACTCAGCGCCGCCACGCTGCTTGCGCTGCCGCTCGTCGCGCTGGCGCAGACCAAGTGGGACCTGCCCGCCGCCTACCCGGCGACCAACTTCCACAGCGAAAACCTGGTGCAGTTCGCCAACGACGTCGACAAGGCCAGCGGCGGCAAGCTGAAGATCACCGTGCACCCAGGCGCCTCGCTGTTCAAGGCGCCCGAAATCAAGCGCGCGGTGCAAGGCGGCCAGGCGCAGATCGGCGAGATCCTGCTGGTGAATTTCCAGAACGAGTGGCAGATCTTCGGCGCCGACGGCCTGCCCTTCCTGGCCGACAGCTACGACAAGGCGGCCAAGCTGTGGACGGTGCAAAAGCCCATCCTGGAGAAGAAGCTCGCCGAGCAAGGGATGATGGTGTTGTACGCGGTGCCGTGGCCGCCGCAGGGCATCTACTCCAAGAAGCCGCTCAACTCGGCGGCCGACCTGAAGGGCATCAAGTGGCGCGCCTACAGCCCCGCCACCAGCCGCATCGCCGAGTTGGTGGGTGCGCAGCCGGTCACCGTGCAAGCAGCCGAAGTCAGCCAGGCCTTCGCCACCGGCGTGGCTGAAAGCATGATGAGCAGCGGCTCCACCGGTTGGGATGCCAAGCTGCACGAGCACGTGAAATACTGGTACGACACGCAAGCCTGGCTGCCCAAGAACGCGGTCATCGTGAACAAGGCGGCGTTCGACGCGCTCGACGCGGGCACCAAACAGGCGCTGACCAAGGCGGCCGCCGACGCCGAGGTGCGCGGGCTGGCCGCCAGCAAGAAAGCCAACGTCGAGTCGCTCGACAAGCTCAAGGGCGGTGGCATGCAGATCCTGCCGCCGCCGGCCGCGCTGACGGCCGACATGCAGAAGGTCGGCGAGACGCTGCTCAAGGAGTGGCTCGACAAGGCCGGCCCGGAAGGCACGCAGTTGGTCGATGCCTACCGGAAGTAGTCGCGGCGCGAAGACTGCTGAAGGCCCGTGCGCAAGCTGCTCGACGCGCTGTACGACGGGGCCGCCTGGCTGGCGGCCCTTTTCATGGTCGGCCTGCTGGTGATGGTGTTGTTGTCGGTGGTCAGCCGGCTGCTGCACTTTCACGTGCCCGGCACCGACGCCTACGCCGGCTACCTGATGGCAGCCAGCGGCTTCCTCGCGCTGGCGCACACGCTCAAACGCGGCGAACACATCCGCGTGACGCTGCTGCTGTCGGCGCTGAAGCAGCGTGCGCGGCACACGCTGGAACTGTGGGCATTGGGGGCTGCCGTGGCGCTGGCGGCGTTGTCTGCGTACTACGGCTGCCGCCTGGTCTGGCAGTCGCGCGCCTTCAACGACATCTCCACCGGCAACGACGCCACGCCGTTGTGGATTCCGCAACTGTCGATGGCGATCGGCAGCGTCATTCTGTTGATTGCATTGGTCGACGAACTGGCGCTCGAACTGCGCGGCCAGCGCGTGGTGCCCAGCAGCGACGAGGCGTCGCGCAACGAATGAAGGCTGTCCGATGAGCGACCTGAGCATCACCGTCGTGCTGGTCGCGGCGCTGTTCCTGATCCTCGGCAGCGGGGTGTGGATCGGCCTCACGCTGTCGGGCGTGGCGTGGATCGGCATGCAGCTGTTCAGCTCGCGCCCGGCCGGCGACGCGATGGCGGTCACCATCTGGGGCAGCGCGTCGAGCTGGACGCTGACCGCACTGCCGCTGTTCGTCTGGATGGGCGAGATCCTGTTCCGCACCCGACTGTCGAACGACATGTTCCGCGGCTTGGCGCCGTGGATGCAGGCGTTGCCCGGGCGGCTGCTGCACGTCAACGTCGCCGGCTGCGCCATCTTCGCCGCGGTATCGGGGTCGAGTGCGGCCACCTGCGCAACCATCGGCAAGATGAGCCTGCCCGAACTGGCACGGCGCGGCTACCCGGACGGCATCGCGGTCGGGTCGCTGGCCGGCGCCGGCACGCTGGGGCTGCTGATCCCGCCGTCGATCATCATGATCGTCTACGGCGTCAGCGCCGAAGTGTCGATCGCCCAACTGTTCATCGCCGGCGTGCTGCCGGGCATCATGCTGGCGCTGCTGTTCTCGGGCTACCTGGTGGTCTGGGCGCTGCGTTATCCGGCGCTGGTGCCGCCGCCCGATCCGCGCTTGAGCTTCGCGGCCAAGCTGCGCGAATCGCGCCACCTGATCCCGGTGATTCTGCTGATCGCGGCGGTGCTGGGCAGCATCTACGGCGGCATCGCCACCGCCACCGAGGCGGCCGCGATCGGCGTGCTCGGTGCGCTGGTGATATCGGCCGCGCAGGGATCGTTGAACTGGCAGACGTTCAAGGAGTCGCTGCTCGGCGGCACGCGCCTGTACTGCATGATCGCGCTGATCCTCGCCGGCGCGGCCTTTCTGACGCTGAGCATGGGCTACATCGGACTGCCGCGCCA
>DATDJF010000245.1:0-15235 GCA_036520715.1 Burkholderiaceae bacterium
CGATCGAGCGTGCGGCCACCCGCTTCTGGGGCTCGCTGACGCTCGGCGCGCACATCAACGGCTATGTGGCCGACGCGCAAGGCAGACCCGAGCGCCTGTGGATCGCGCGCCGCTCGCCGAGCAAGGCCACCGACCCCGGCAAGCTCGACAACCTGGTGGGCGGCGGCGTGCCGGCCGGCCAGTCGCCGCGCGACACCGTGGTGCGCGAAGCATGGGAAGAAGCCGGCCTCGCACCGCCGCAGATGCAGGCGCTGGCGCGCGGCCGCGTGCTGCAATTGCTGCGCGACATCCCCGAAGGCTTGCAGCGCGAGTGGATTCACGTCTACGACCTGGCGCTGCCGGCGGGCCTGACGCCGTGCAACAAGGACGGCGAGGTGGCCGAGTTGTCGCTGCACCCGCTGCCGCAAGCGCTGGCACTGGCGGCCAGCGACGAGATGACCGTCGATGCGTCGCTGGTGACGCTCGACTTCGCGCTGCGCCACCGGCTGCTCGACGGCGCCACGGCCGCCGCCATGGCCACGGCGGCTTCATCCCTGTTCGCGGGGCTGGCCGCATGACGCCAGCCACCCGTGCAGCGGCCGCGCCGCGCTACGACGGCGTCGCGATCGCCGCCCACTGGCTGCTCGCGCTGGCCATCGTGTCGAACCTCGCGCTCGGCTACTACATGAGCGACCTGGAGCTGTCGCCGCAGCGGCTCAAGCTGTTCAACTGGCACAAGTGGGCCGGCGTCACGATCCTCGCGCTGTCGGCGCTGCGGCTGGCGTGGCGGCTCACGCATGCCCCGCCGGCCGACTTGCCGATGCCGGCCTGGCAGCGTGTGGCGGCACACGCGGTGCACCGCGCCTTCTACGTGTTGTTCTTCGCGGTGCCGCTGGCCGGCTGGGGCTACAGCTCGGCGGCCGGTTTTCCGGTGGTCTGGTTCGGCGTGTTGCCGCTGCCCGATTGGGCGCCCGTCGACCGCGCATGGGCCGAGGCGCTGAAGGCCACGCACGAGGCCGCTGCGTCCGCGCTGGCCGTGCTGGTGCTGGTGCACGTGGCGGCCGCACTGAAACACCATGTGGTCGATCGCGACGGATTGTTGCGCCGGATGCGTCCGTTCCAGCGTTGAACTCCGTACGTGCCTGCAGAATCGGCAGGAGGCCCTCATGACCAGAACCTTGTTTTTGTTGCTCGCCGCGCTGGCGCTGGCCACCGGCGTGGCGCGGGCGCAAACCATCGACCCGGCCGGCAGCGAACTCACCTTCGTCACCCGCCAGATGGGCGTGCCGGTCGAGGGGCGCTTTCAGCGCTGGAGCGCGCAGGTCGCGCTCGATCCGCGCAAGCCCGAGGCCGGCCAGGTGGTGCTGCGCATCCAGATGGACAGCGTGGCCTTCGCCGCGCCCGAGGTCACGGCCGAGGCGCAACGCACGGTGTGGCTGGATACCGCACGCTTTCCACAGGCGGTGTTCCAGTCCAAGGGCATCCGCGCCACCGGCAGCGGACGCTACGAGATGACCGGCAACCTGACGCTGAAGGGCCAGTCGCACGACATGGTGGTGCCGGTGACACTCACGCAAAGCGGCGCCAACGGCACCGCCACCGGCAATTTCACTGTCAAGCGCAGCGACTTTCGCATCGGCGAAGGCGAGTGGACCGACGCCAGCCTGGTGGCCCACGAGGTGCAGGTGCGTTTTCGCATCGCACTGTCGGGCCTGCCGACATCGTGATCCCGACAACCACAGCCTCGCTGCACGAGCGCACCCTGCACACGCGCGGCCGCGCGGCGCGCTGCGGCATCCTGCTGTGCGCGCTGGCCGGCGCGGCACAGGGTGAACCGGCGGTCTACCGATTCGACCCCACGCACACCTTCGTCAACTTCGAACTGCTGCACTTCGGCACCTCGACCATCCGCGGGCGCTTCGGGCCGCTCAACGGCGACGCCACCATGGACCGCGCGGCGCGCCAGGGCCGCGTGCAGGTGGAGATCGACACCGCGCAGGTGAGCACCGGCATCGCCGTGCTCGACGCGCGCCTGAAGGAGAGCGACATGCTCGCGGTGCAGTCGCACCCGCGCGCGTACCTGGTGGCAGAGCGGATGGAATTCGACGACGCCGGGCGCGTCAAGGCATTGCGCGGCGAGTTCACGTTGCGCGGCGTCAGCGTGGGGCTCACGCTGACGGCCTTGCGCTTCAACTGCTACACCAGTCCGCTGCTGCGTCGCGAAGTGTGCGGCGGCGACTTCGAGGGCCAGTTCAACCGCAGCGCGGTGGGCATCACGCACAGCCTGCCGTTTGTCAGCGACACCGTGCGGCTGCTGGTGCAGGTGGAGGCGATCCGGGAGTAGGAACTCGGCAGCAAATGCGCGCGTGCCGCCTAGTCTTCCTTGGACTTCAGAGACTGATAGAGATCGACCAGCATCATCACCAGCGCGATCAGGATCACCACGCCGAGCGACACCTCCTTCAGCTTGAAAACCAGCGGCGCCAGGTAGGCAATGAACAGCACGACGGCCACGACACCGGCAAAGATCTTCAAGGACATGGTGTGACTCCTGGAATCGGTTTCATGCGGCCAGAACCTGCGCCTGCAGCCAGCGCGCTGTGCGCAGCAGGCGCGCATCGTCGAGGCGCTTGCCCACGAGCTGCACGCCCAGCGGCAATCCGTCGGGCCCGTGCATCAGCGGCAGGCTCAGCGCCGGCATGCCGCACAACGTCCACAAAGTGCCGAACGCCGGGTCGCCTGTGTTGTCCAGCGGCGGCGCGGTGCCGCGGGTGGCTGGCGTGACGATGGCGTCGAAGTTGGCGAACAGCTCGTCGAAGCCGTCGATCAGCCGGGGCATCTTCGCCAGCGCGCGCTGATAGGCCAACGCGGTGATCTCGCGGCCGCGCGCCAGCTGGTTGCGAAGCGACTCGCTCAGCTTGTCGCGGCCCTTCTCGTACTCGAGGTCGAGATGAGCCGCCATCTCGGCTTCCATGATCGTGCGGTGCCAGTCCCACGCTTCGGCGATCGTGTCGGGCAACGGGTACTCCTCGCACTGCGCACCGAGCGCCGCCGCGAGCTCGCCGAAGGCCTCTTGCGTGGCTGCGTCGGCGCGCTCCCAGACCGGCGTTTTCACGAAGGCCACACGCGGCGTCAGCGGCGGCTCGCCGGCCAGCATTTGCGCGAACGGAAAACGCGCGCGCGGCCGCATGTCGGGGTCGTTCTCGTCGAAGCCGGTCAACTGCTCGGCGGCCAGCGCGATGTCGTCGAGCGAACGAGCGAACAGGCCCACTGCATCGAGCGACGGTGACAGCTTCAGGATGCCGTGGCGCGAGATCAGCCCGTGCGTGGGCTTGAAGCCATAGACACCGCAGAACGATGCCGGCCGGATGGTCGACGCGTTGGACTGCGTGCCGATCGAGAGCGGCACCATGCCGGCGGCCACCGCCGCTGCCGAGCCGGACGACGAGCCGCCGGGCGAACGCGTCACGTCGTGCGGATTGCGTGTCTTGGCGGGCGGATAGGTGGCGCACTCGGTGGTCACCGTCTTGCCCAGAATCACCGCTCCAGCCGCCCGCAATTGCGCCACCACCGCGGCATCGCGGTCGGGCCGGCGTCCGGCGTGCAACACGGTGCCGTCCTCGGTGGGCATGTCGGTGGTGTCGATGATGTCCTTGATGCCCACCGGCACGCCGTGCAGCGGCCCGATCGGGCGGCCTTCGGAGCGGTCGAGGTCGCGTGCGCGCGCCTGCGCCAGCGCGTGCGCCTCGTCGAGGTACTGCCAGGCCTGCACCTGCGGCTCGACCTCGCGGATGCGCGCCAGGCAGGCCTGCACCAGCTGCTCGGCGCTGAGCGCGCCGCCGGCGATCGCACGCGCCGCTTCGCTGGCCGACAGCCGTTCCGGCCGGGACAGGTCCATCGTGGTCAACGGCCGTAGAGCACACCCGGCAGCCACAGCGCGATGCCTGGGAAGACGTAGACGATCAGCATCGTCACCAGCACCACGTAGACGAACGGCATGCAGCCGCTGAAGATCTGCGTCAACAGCACCGAGGGCGGACTGACCCCTTTGAGGTAGTACGCCGACATCGCCATCGGCGGCGACAGGAACGCGGTCTGCAGGTTGAGCGCGATCAGCACGCCGAACAGGATCGGGTTGATGCCGAAGTGCTCGAGCATCGGCAGGAAGATCGGCACGAAGATGATGATGATCTCGGTCCACTCCAGCGGCCAGCCGAGCAGGAAGATGATCACCTGCGACAGCAGCAGGAAGGTCACCGAGTTGAGGTTCATGCCGAGCACGAACTCCTTGATGATCTGGTTGCCGCCGAGGTACGCGAAGATCGACGCGAAGGTCGCCGAGCCGACGAACAGCCAGCACACCATCGCCGACGTGCGCGCGGTCAGGAACACCGATTCGCGCAGGCCCTGCCAGGTGAGCGAGCGATAGGCCGCCGCCAGGACAGCCGCGCCGAACGCGCCGACGGCTGCCGCTTCGGTGGGCGTGGCGATGCCGAACATGATCGCGCCCAGCACCGCCAGGATCAGCAGCGCCAGCGGGAAGAACGACTTCAGCAGCATCAACACCACTTCGCCGAACGGCACGTTGCCCTGGTCCTTGGGCAGTGGCGGCGCGCGCTCGGGCTTGATGATCGCCAGCACGATCACGTAAATGATGTACATGCCGGCGAGAAAGAAGCCCGGCACGAACGCGGCCGCATACAGCTTGACCACCGACAGGCCGGCCATCGCGCCATAGACGATCAGCATGATCGACGGCGGGATCAGGATGCCCAGGCAGCCGCCGGCGCAGATGACGCCGGAGGCCAGCCGCGAGTCGTAGCCGGCCTTCATCATCTGCGGCATCGCCAGCAGGCCCATCAGCGTGACCACCGCACCGACGATGCCGGTGGCGGTGGCGAACAGCGCGCAGGTGGCCAGCGTGGCCACCGCCAGCGAGCCAGGAACGTGTTTCAACGCGAGCTGCAGGCTGCGGAACAGGTTGTCGAGGATGTTGGCGCGCTCGACGAGATAGCCCATCAAAAGGAACAGCGGGATCGACACCAGCGCGTCGTTGTTGAGCACCGTGAAGGTGTTTTGCGTCAGCAGGTAGAAGACGCGGTTGTCGAAGAACGCCTGGTGATCCTGGAAGTAGGCGTAGTAGCCGAAGCCGACGCCCAGCGCCATCAGCGTGAAGGCCACCGGAAAGCCGATGCAGATGGTGAACACCAGGATGCCGAGCATCACCAGCGCGACTGCGGGATCGCTCATCGTGCGGCTCCTTGCGCGACAGGTTCTTCGACTTTGCCGGCATGCTGCTGCAGGATCTGCGTTTCGAGTTCTTCGACGTCGTGCAGCCGCGCCACCCAGTCGCCCGTGCGGATGCAGACCACGCAACGCAACACCTCGGCCAGGCCCTGCAGCGCGATCAACCCAGCGCCGAACTGGATCATCATCTTCAACGGCCAGATCGGCACACCGGCCGGGCTGTTGACGCTGACCTCGCGCAGACGCATCGACTCGAAGCCGTAGGCGCCGCCGGCCACCACCAGCGCCAGGATGCCGGGAAAGAAGAACGTCAGGTACAGCACCAGCTCGACGATCGCCTGCGTGCGCGGCCGCCACTTGCGATAGAACATGTCGGCCCGCACGTGACCGGCGCGCGACAGCGTGTAGGCCCCCGCCATGTAGAACACCGCGCCGTACATCAGGTAGCTCAGGTCGAAGGCCCAGCTGGTGGGATCGTTGAACAGGTAGCGCATCGTCACTTCATAACAAGTGCCGAGCGTGAGGACGACGATGCACCAGGCAAAGGCGTGACCGACGCTCTTGCTGAGCTGGTCGATCATGTAGATGAGTCGCTGCACGTGTGTGGGTCCCGCTGTGACTGGGAATGAAACGGGGCGGTCCCGCAGGCCGCCCCGGTGTGGCTATCGCACGGGATGCAGATCAGGCTGTCGGCAGCTTGGTCTTGAACACGTGCTCGTAGCCCATGTGGTAGTCGGCCTCGTTGACGAACATGTAGTAGGCCACCCGCTTGGCCCAGGCCAGCTGCGAATCGATGACCTTCTTGAAGAAGGGATCCTCATCCGACAGCCGCTTGGCAAGCACGTCCCAGGCCTTGAGCTGCTCGACGAACACCGCCTTGGGCGTGCGGATCACGTTGACCTTGTGCTTGGAGATCAGCTCCTGCAGGTCATGCGAGTAGTTGTCCATCGCGGTCCACCAGTTGGAGGAGCTCGCGGCCTCGGCGGCGTACTGCAGGATCGCCTGCAGATCCTTGGGGATGGTGGCCCACTTCTTCTTGTTGATGGCGATCTCGAAGAACTCCATCGCCTGGTGGTAGCTGCCCATCATGTAGTTCTTGATCACGTCCTGCGCGCCGAAGCGCATGTCGGAGGTCGGATTGTTGAACTCGAAGGCGTCGATCACGCCCTTTTCCAGCGCCGGGATGATTTCGCCGCCGGGCAGCTGCGTGACCTTGGCGCCCATCTCCTGGAACAGGTCGGCCGCCAGGCCGACGGTGCGGTACTTCAGGCCCTTCAGCTCCGACGCGTTGGTGATCGGCTTCTTGAACCAGCCCAGCGGCTGGGTGGGCATCGGCATCACGAAGAAGCCGACCACGTCGAGATTGATCTTTTGCAGCAGTTCGTTGTACAGCGCCATGCCGCCGCCGCGATAGATCCAGGCCAGCGTCTGCGGCGCGTCGCAGCCGTTGATCGGGCCCGAGCCGAACAGCGAGGCGACCTTGCTCTTGCCATACCAGTACACGGGCACGCCGTGCGACGCATCGAGCACGCCCTTGCTGGTGGCGTCCATCACCTCGAAGGGCTTGACCACCGCGCCGGCCACCAGGTAGTCGATGCGCAGGCGGCCGCCGGACATCTCGTTGACGCGGTTCACGTACTCCATCGCCATGTCGTTGAAGATGTCCTTGGCGCCCCAGGCGCCCTGCATCTTCAGCACGATCGGCGACTGCGCCACCGAGATCATCGGCGCGGTCAGCGCGGCGGCGCCGGCCACACCGGCGCCGAGGAACTTGCGTCGCGCGGGCTTGGGTTCCGGTGTCTCGCCACCCACGGAAGCTGCTTTTTCGATCATCGTTCGTCTCCTGGTGAAGGGTTGGCGAGTCGCCTGAAGGAATTCAACGCTGCCGCCTCGGCCAGACGCACTCCCGTGCACGACGCGCACTTGGTCTCGCGCCACCATAACAAGGCCCCTCGCAGTTGGCTTTGGTGGTAACCCGCGCCGAACGAGAGCACGCCTGGGGTGGCAACGCCCGCGCCCCAGAGTGGGCGCCGCACGATGCAATCGCTGGTTCGAACCCGTTGCGTGAAGCAGTTTGAACCAGAACACAAAGGCGGCTCGCGCAGCGCTGACCGACCGATGAGTCAATCCGCGAGCAGATAGCGCGTGCTCGGGCCCTTGCCGGCTTGCTGCAGCAGCCCGCGCTGGGTCAGCGCCGCGAGGTGCTTCGACGCAGTGGCCGGGCTGACGTTGCCCAGCTCGGCGTAGGCGCTCTTGTTGATCGAACCGTCGCGCAGCAGGCGTTCGACCAGCGCCGCGCGGCGGGTGTCGTCGAGCATGTCGGCAGCGCCTTGCTTCCAGCCTGCCAGCACGCGTTGCTCGCGGCTGAGCTGGCGATCGAACGTTTCGCGCAACTGGCCCAACTCGGCCACAAACTCGCCGCCGAGGCCGTGCTGCTCGACCAGCTTCTTGGCGGCTTCGCGCTCCTTCACCGAGATCGCCAGGTACGCCCGGGCGATCGACAGGTGCGCGCGCGCCCGGGCCACGACAGCGGCGTTGCCCTGCAGCACGTTGCGCTGGCGCCGGATCTCCGACATCTCGTCCAGGTGCTCGGCGGCCTCGTCGGTGAGCAGGCGGTCCACCGGTTTCTCCGGCTCCGCGCCCAGCACCTCGGCCTTGAGATTGCGCGCCGACTCGGTCAACGCCGGGGTGCTCTCCGACGCCGGCGCGCCGAAGAACAATCCGAGCTGTTCGTCGCCCAGGCGCTCGAGCTCGGCATCGCGCGCTTCCAGGAAGCGGCGGTAGTAGGCGTTGGCCAGGTTGTAGCGAGTGCGATTGGCATGCAGCCTCAGGTTGGCGCGCAGCGCGAGGTCCAGCGCCTGCTGGTAGTCGCCGATGGCAGACGCGTAGTCGCCGGCCCAGACGTGCGCGGCGCCGAGATTGCCGTGCGTGCTGACCAGGATCGACGGCTCGACCACGCTCTTTCGTGCCACCTCGAACACGCGCGTGGCATAGGCGACGGCCTTGTCGAGCTCCCTGGCTTCGCCGTGCAGCGTGATCAGGTTCAGGTAAGTCACCAGGATCGAACGCTGGTCGCCGAGCCGCTCGTAGACGTTCAGGGCCCGGTGCTTGGCCTGCAGCGCCCTTTGGTGGTCGCCCGCGCTGCGCCAGTACTCGCCCCAGCTCTGCTCGAGCATGCCCACCAGCTCTTCGGGCACGCGCTGCGCGTGGCGCAGGCGGTCCGCCCGCTCGAGCATCGCCTTGGACTGCGGGTGGTTGCGCAACACGTGCATCCACGCCAGCCGCACCAGTGTCGTCATGTAGGGCGCGACGGCGGCGCCGTCGGGCTCGCCGGCGCCGGCCTGCTGCAGGTAGCGTGCACTGTCTTCGTAGCAGGCGAACGCGCGGTCGGCATCACGCGACTCGTGGAAACGCCCGAGTGCTCCGTAGGCGGCGCCCAGCAGCAGCGAGTCGCCCGCCGCGGTGGCAACCTGTTGCGCCCGCTCGAGTGCCGCCAGCTCGCGGTCGACCGCATTGCGGGTGCGCGCCAGCACGGCGCGGGCCGACCACAAGTCGAACAACGCGCGCGGCGCCATCGGCAGCGCGGCCACCCGTTCGATCAGGGCATCGGTCTCGGGCTCGCCGGCCAGCGCCGCCGCGTGGACCTGCAGCGCGTCGGTGGCCAGGTTCGCGTCGCCGGCCTGCAGCGCGTGCCACAGCGCCGACGACGGGTCGCCGCGCTGGCGCAGGCGCGGCACCTGCTCGCGGTGCCACGCGGCCCGTTGCGCCTCGCCGTCCCAGGTGCGGCGCGCCGCCAGCTCAGACAGGACGAAGCGCCGCAACGACAGGCGCCGTGCCACGTTCGGCGTCGCCTCGACGGCGATGCGTGCCATGTGGTGCTTGCCACGTTCGACATAGCGGTAGTACGTGCTCGGGCCCACGTCCCACAGGCCGCACAGGTTGTCGACCGCTGCTTCGTCGGCACGCCTGCGATAGCGCGCGGGAAAGGCCGGCACCACGGCCAGGCGCGCATGGCACATCAAGGCCAGCATCGGGCGCCACGCCACCAGGTTGAGCCAGGCTTCGTCGTCGATGCCGTCCAGCCGCGGCTCCTGGTCGGGCCGCAACTGCGTCACCAGCCAGCGCAGCAAAAGGGCCGGCGCGTCGGTGGCGTCGCTCTGCGGCCCCCAGGCCTGGCCGAACGTGCCTTTGACGATCGGCAGCCAGCGGCGCATCAACCACCGCGCCGCCAACGGCCGCTGGCGCACCAGCAGATCCAGCGTGCCCTGGCGCAGCGCGGCCAGCGCGACGTCGAGCAGTTCTTCGCTCAGCGCCAGCCGGTCGAGCGCCCGCGGCACCGGTGCCGCCGCACCGCCTGTGATGTCGGTGGCGATCATCTGCAACTTCAAACTGGGGATGATCGAGTGTATCGGCCCTAGGTTGAGCAACCTCTCGAAACGTCGCCCCCGTACCATCGACGCCCGATCAAGTGGAACGAGGCACGAACATGAGCCGACTGCCCTGCCTGCTGCCGACGAGCGCGAAGCGGCCCGACGATCACGACAGCGTGGTGTTTGCCGTCTATGCGCCGTTCGGTACCGATCCCGTGCTGAGCGGCTTTCCCGACAACAAGCGCAAATCGATCCGTCGTTACCCGCTGATCAAGCACTTGCTCGACGTCGCGCGGCAGGGCGTGCACGTGTCGGCGCTGGTCGATCTGCGCCACGACGACACCTACCTGATCGAGATTCCGGCGTTCGAGCCCAGGGCGATGGTGATCCACTCGGCCTGGAAGCAGTGCATGAGCGCGCCGCAAGCACTGGCCGGGTTTCTGCGCCGCACGCGCCAGCGCTTCCCGTGCTCGACCTTGGTGCTCGCGCTCGAGGGGCACGGCGCCGGTTACCTGCCCGAGATCGACGGTTCGCTCATCACGCCGCACAGCACCAGCGGCGGCGGCACGGTGGAGTGGCGCATCGGCGGGGGCAGCTCCGAGCCGGTCGATGCCGGCACCGGCGCGCCGGTGCTCGGGGTCGCGGTCTACCCGGAACTTCCCGTCGAGTCGCCCGAGGTCCTGACGCTCTCGCTGCCGATGTCCACCTGGGCGCTCGGCTTCGCACTGCGCAGCGCCGTCAAAGATGGCGTGCCGCGGCCCGCCGTGATCCATTTCAACAACTGCTTCAACATGTCGGTCGAGGTGCTGCACACGGTGGCGCCGCATGCCGACTTCGCCACCGGCTACGCGAACTACAACTTCTTCACCGCCGGTGAGACCTACCCTGCCGTGTTCAAGGCGCTGCGCCAGCAGTTCGCCAGCACCGGGCCGGTATCGCGCGAGCAACTGGCGCGCTGGTTCGCGCAGAAGAACGGCGCGTTGCTGAACGCCAAGAAGAACCATCCGAGCGTCGGCGCGACGATCGCGCTGCGCCGCCTGTCGGGCGTGAGCGCTGCGCTCGACGACCTCGCCAAGGAGCTCACCGATGCCCTGAAATCGGCCGGCGGCAGCGGCGTGCGCGACCGCATCAAGGCCGCGGTGTCCGCGGCGCAGCAGTACGACACCGAGCAGGGCTTTCAGCTTCAGGTGCCCGACCAGCTCACCGACCTGGCCGACTTCGCGGTGCAGTTGATGCAGCAGTTCGCCAGCGGTGCGATCCACGACAAGGCCGGCAAGCTGGCCAAGGCACTGGCCAACACGTGGCAGTACGGCGACCTCGACCGACCCCATGTCGACGAGACGCAGATCTGGGACTTCCGCAACCAGCGCCTGGGCGTCAACATCTTCTTCCCCGATCCGGGTATCGAGGGCCTGTGGGACTGGCGCTCGCCGTACTACATGAAGAACACGCTGGCGAGCGAGGCGCACAAGCCCCCGGCGCAGGGCGGCGTGATCGACTTCTTGAGCGACAGCTCGGGTCGCTCGCCGTGGGTGAAGTTCCTGATCGAGTACCACCGTGTGACGGTGAACCCGCCCAGGATCGTGCTGCTGCGCGCCAAGCCGGCGCTGTTCCCGATCTTCGACCGCGCGTTCAAGCCGAAGTACCCGCACCCGGACCCGCGCGAGCCGGGCCAGGGCTCGCCTGGCCAGACCCCGCCGTCCGACCCTTACGGCGGTGGCGGCTCGGGGCCGGCAGGCCGCACGTCGTAGCGGGCCGCGCCGGTTGATCGGACCCAGGGCACCGGGGCCCCAGGCCGGTGCCCTGCCCAGGTGCTGCCCGCTGCCGGTGAATCGTCTGTCGATCGTCTACTGTTGAACGCTGGCGCAGTCGCATTGTTGCGTCGCAATGCGACGCCGTCTCCGATGCAATGCCTCCAACCCGCTGATGTTCCGGCGGCACTGGAGACCGCGATGACGCCCCTGAAGAATCTCCCGATCGAGCCCCTCGCCCGCACTGGCACCGACGGCCGCACGCTGCGCCCCTGGCCGACGCTGGCGCCGGTGGACAAGGCGCCGGCGCCCAAGCCGCTGGTGATGGGCGGCACCCTGCCGCCGCGGCCGGCGAACCGGGTGCACACGCACTGGCAGACGACGGCGATGCCGATCTTTCCGATCGAGCCCGCCAACGACCCGGTGCAGCACCTGGTCGACGACGATCGCCTGGCGATGACGCTGCTGACGCTGGTGCTGTGCGTCACGCTCACCATCGCCCTGCTCGGATTCGGACTGCAAGTGCTGCAGTGAGCGCCGGCTTGCGCCACGGGCCGGCGCCACGGGCCACGGCAGCCGCCTGCCGTGGCGCGGTGGCGGCGGGCACCGCCCGTCGCGCGCCGCGGCAACTGGTGCCCCGGACTTTGCAGTGCGTCGATCGTGTCCGATGCGCCGCGCGGACCTTGCGTACATTGCGCGGCAACGACCTTTCCGGTTGCCTGCCGCATGTCCACCACCGCCCTCGCCCCGAACGCCACACGCTGGCAGCGCTTCGCCGCCGCCAGCGTGCGTGCGTTCCATGCCTACGCCGGGTGGCTGGTCGGCATCAGCTGGTGGCGCTTCGTGCTGCTGTCGATCCTGCTGCTGATCGTGGCGGGAGTCATGCAGCACGTGCCGCCGTTCAGCTGGAAGACCACCGAGGTGCTGACGTTCGACGAGCCGGCCGGGCCGTCGGCGCCGCCCAAGCCCCCCAAGGCGCCGGCACCAGGGCGCGAGCCGATGATCCAGATCGAGAAGGGCAAGCCTGGCCCCAAGGGCGAGCACTCCTACGAGATCACGATCGACGAGCGCGGCGTGCGCATCAAGCCCAGGAGCCCGCCGGCGGCCAGCGCCCCGCAGGGCGCGGGTGGCGCGTCCGGCCCGGCGGCGCCGGACGCGGACGCGCCATCGGTTGACATCCGGCTGCCGCCCGGCGCCACCAGCGAGACGGTGCGTGAGGCGGTCGAGGAGGCACGCCGCGCCATCGTCGAGGCGATCGAGGATGCCAAGCAGGAGGCCGAGGCTGCTCGCGAAGAGGCGAAGGCCGAGGTCGAAGGGGGCCGCAAACGTGTGCGCGTGCAGACCACGCACTTCGGCGACTTCCTGCCGGAGCTGGCGTTCCTGTGGATCATCGCCTCGGCGGTGATCAAGATCACCTACAAGCGGCAGATCCAGGCCGAGGCGCAGGCCGCGCAGGCCACCGAAACCGCCGAGGCCGAGTCGCTGAAGCGCCAGGTGGTGGAGGCGCGCATGGCGGCGATGCAGGCACAGGTCGAGCCGCACTTCCTGTTCAACACGCTGGCCTCGATCGACCACCTGATCGAGACCGATCCGGCGCGCGCCAGCACGATGCAGAAGAACCTGATCGCGCTGCTGCGCGCGTCGATGCCGACCTTGCGCGACACCACCGACGGCGGCCCGCGCGACTTGAGGCGCGAGCTCGAGGTGATCCGGCCGTACCTGGAGATCCTCAAGGTGCGCATGGAAGACCGGCTGCGCACCGAGATTCAGGTGCCCGAGGGCCTGCAGTCGGCCGAGTTCCCGTCGATGATGATCCAGACGCTGGTGGAAAACGCCATCAAGCACGGCCTGGAGCCCAAGCCCGAAGGCGGCAGCTTGAGCGTGCGCGCCGAAGTGCAGCACGGCAAGCTCGCGGTCACGGTGGCCGACAGCGGCGTCGGCTTCGGCAAGGCCGCCACCGCCGGCACCGGCGTGGGCCTGGCCAACGTGCGCGAGCGGCTGCAGCTGCTGTACGGCAACAAGGCGAGCCTGAGCGTGCGCGAGCACGACGGCGGCGGCACCGCGGTGACGATCACCGTGCCCTACAAGAGCATCGACGACGGCGCTGCCTGATGGCCCGGATGCCGCTCACCGCCGCGATGGCGGCTGCCGCTACGATCACCGGATGAACGCCGCCCTCGCACCGCGCGCCGTGCTCGCCGACGACGAGCGGCTGATGCGCGAACAGATGCGCGCCCGCCTGGCCGAGGTGTGGCCCGAGTTGCAGATCGTGGCCGAGGCCAAGAACGGGCTCGAAGCCGTGCAGGCGGTGCGCGAGCATCAGCCCGACATCGTGTTCCTCGACATCCGCATGCCGGGACTCACCGGCATCGAGGCGGCACGGCAGATCGCCCAGCTCGAACTGGGCGACGACACGCTGCTGCCCGAGATCGTGTTCGTCACCGCCTACGACCAGTATGCGATCGAGGCGTTCGAGCAGGGCGTGGCCGACTACGTGCTCAAGCCCGCCGAGCGCGACCGCCTGGCGCTGACGGCCGAGCGGCTGAAAAAGCGCCTGGCCACCCGCGGCACCGCCGACGCCCCGGCCGCCACACCGATCCAGCAGTTGCTGCACAGGCTCGCGGCGCAGCTCGACCCGGCGGCCGCCACCGGCTACCTGCAGTGGATCCAGGCCAGCGTGGGCACGTCGATCCAGATGGTCCCGGTGGCCGACGTGCTGTTCTTCATCAGCGACGAGAAGTACACCCGCGTGCAGACCGCGCAGCTCGAGGCACTGATCAGGAAGCCCATCAAGGAGCTGGTCGACGAGCTCGATCCGCAGGTGTTCTGGCAGATCCACCGCTCGACGCTGGTCAACGTCAACGCGGTGGCCGGCGTGGCGCGCGATTTTCGCGGCCGCCAGATCGTCAGCGTCAAGGGGCGGCCCGACAAGCTCGAGGTGAGCCGCAGCTACGCCGGGCTGTTCAAGGGCATGTAGCTTGGGTGCGGCGGACTCGGCCTGTCGACGCGCGTTGCATCAGGCTCGCGCGGCTGGCTCCAGCCACGACGCGATGCACCCCTGCGCCGCCCAGTAGGTGGCAAGGATCCACAGGTTGGCGGCCGGCAGCGGCAGCGCAAACTTGTTGGTGGCCAGCAACGCATCGGAGGCCATGAACAGCGCGCCGCCCAGCATCAGCAGGCGGCTGCGCCGGCGGCTGTCGGCGGGCGCGGTCAGGCCCACCACGGCGGTCTGCGCCGACATCGCGGTCAACGCCAGCACGTAGCACGCCACCGGGATGCGCAAGCCTGCTGGAATCGACGGCCACAGCAGCGCCAGCACCGCCCCGGCAATCAGCGCGTAGGCGGTGAGCGCGGCCGGCTGCGCGAGGAACCGGTGCTCGCGCGTGAAGGCCACGATGTAGGCCAGGTGCGCCAGCAGAAACGCCACCAGCCCGGGCACGAAGCCTTGCTGCGGCCACAGCAGCGCCACATCCCCGAGCCACGACAGTGCGAGGCCGCCGAGGACCCAGCGGCGCACCGCGGGCTGCTGGCGGCCGCGCGGCCAGGCGTGGACGATGATCAACGCGGTGGTCAGCGGCTTGAAGACCATGTTGAGCACGGCAGCGTCGAGCGCCCACGGCGCACTCAGGATGGCGAGGCTAGCGCTGACCAGCGCGAGCGTCAGCAGTGGAGTCATCGTCGTCGGCGCTGGCGAATGGGGTCGTGCTCAAGCCGGCGCCGCCGGCGCGGCCGCCGCGCGGGCCGCGAGCTCGGCGCGCACGCGCTGCAGGCGCGCGCGGGGGTCCTCGCGCACCGTGGCCTCGTCGAGCTTCAGCTCGGCGATGAAGCGGCTCGGCTGCGCCGGCACTACTTCGCGGCCGCGCTTGCGGCGCTTGAGCGCGCTGACCA
>DATDJF010000246.1:0-10806 GCA_036520715.1 Burkholderiaceae bacterium
CAGGTGCAGAACATCGAGTGACGCGCGGCGGATTGCGCGTCTCGTCGCGGCCCGACTCCGCACGCCGCGCCGCAGCCGCGCAGGCGGGCCCTACACTTGGGCCGTGACCGAATCCTCGACGCCCGCCGACGCCAGGATCGAGACGCCTGGCAACCTGTTCGTCGTGGCCGCGCCCAGCGGGGCGGGCAAATCGAGCCTGGTCAACGCGCTGCTCGAGCTCGACTCGCACCTGGCGCTGTCGGTGTCGCACACCACCCGCGCGCCGCGTGGGCAGGAGCAGGACGGCCGCGAATACTGGTTCATCGACGAGCCGCAGTTTCGTGCCATGGTCGAGCACGGCGAGTTCTTCGAGTGGGCATCGGTGCATGGCCATCTCTACGGCACCTCGCGCAAGGCCATCGAGTCGCGGCTGGCGGCCGGCGAAGACGTGGTGCTCGAGATCGATTGGCAAGGCGCGCTGCAGATCAAGCGCCTGTTCGCGCATGCGGTGCTGATCTTCATCCTGCCGCCGAGTTGGGACGAGCTGCGCCAGCGCCTGCTGCGCCGTGGCGAGGACGCGCCGGCGGTGATCGACACGCGCATGGCCAACGCGCGGATCGAGGTGGCGCGGGCCAAGGAGTTCGACTTCGTTATAATCAACGCCCTGTTCGAAACCGCGCTGTTCGACCTCAAGACGGTCGTCCATTCGCAGCGCCTGAAGTTCGCCGCGCAGCGGCGCAACAAGTCCCAAGTGTTCAAAGCACTCGATCTGCTGTAGCTCGTTCGAATCGCCCAAGCAAAGGAAAGCCCCTCCATGGCCCGCATCACCGTCGAAGACTGCCTGCACAAGGTGCCCAACCGTTTCCAGCTGGTGCTGGCGGCCACCTACCGGGCGCGCATGCTGAGCCAGGGCCACGCGCCGAAGATCGAGAGCAAGAACAAGCCTGGGGTGACGGCGTTGCGCGAGATCGCCGCCGGCGAGGTGGGCGTCGAGATGCTGCGGCGCGTGCCGATCTGATCGCCGCGCAACGGGTGTGTCGACAAAGGGCGCCTTCGGCGCCCTTTGCGCTTGTGATCGGGCCAAAGAGCCGCCTTCAGCCTTGCTCCGTCATGCGCAGCGAGGTCACGCTCCTGCCCTGAAGTGCCTCTGATGCGTCAGCCCCGCCCGATGGGCGTTACGCGCTAAAGTCGGCTCATGGGCATTCGTTCGTTCGCCGCCGAACTGCTGCCATCCGCGCTGACGGGGTTTCAGCGCGTGACGGCGGCGGCCCCGGCCGCGCCCAAGCCCCAGGCCGCCTCGTTTGCGGCGCTGCTCGACAAGCTGTCGTACCTCGGCAAGCCCGAGCTCAAGCTCATCCGCGAGGCCTACAAGTTCGCCGACGAGGCGCACCTCGGACAGTTCCGCGCCAGCGGCGAGCCCTACATCACGCACCCCATAGCTGTAGCAGGCCTGGTGGCCGATTGGCGGCTGGACGCGCAGGCCGTGATGGCCGCGCTGATGCACGACGCGATGGAGGACTGCGGCATCACCAAGTCGGAGCTGATCGAGCGCTTCGGCGCGCCGACCGCCGACCTGGTCGATGGCCTGACCAAGCTGGACAAGCTGCAGTTCTCCACCCGCGAAGAAGGCCAGGCCGAGTCGTTTCGCAAGATGCTGCTGGCGATGGCGCGCGACGTGCGCGTCATCCTCATCAAGCTCGCCGACCGGCTGCACAACATGCGCACGGTGCGGGCGATCGCCGAAGACCGCCGCCAGCGCATGGCCCGCGAAACGCTCGAGATCTACGCGCCGATCGCGCACCGGCTCGGCCTGAACCAGACCTTTCGCGAGCTGCAGGAGCTTTCGTTCGTGTGCCTGAACCCATGGCGGCACGAGGCGCTTGAAAAGGCGCTGCAGCGCGCCCGCGGCCACCGGCGCGACATCGTCGAGCGGGTCGAGCAGGAGGTGGTGCGCGCCTTCGCCACCGCCAAGATCAAGGTGCAGGTGGGCGGCCGCGAGAAGACCGTGTACTCGATCTACCGCAAGATGCGCGAGAAGCACACCAGCTTCGCCCAGGTGAGCGACATCTTCGGATTCCGCATCGTCGTGGGCACGCTCAACGAGTGCTACCTCGCGCTCGGCGTGCTGCACCAGCTCTACAAGCCGGTGCCAGGCCGTTTCAAGGACTACATCGCGATCCCCAAGCTCAATGGCTACCAGTCTCTGCACACCACTCTGGTGAGCCCGCTCGGCACGGCGGTGGAGTTCCAGATCCGCACGGCGCTGATGCACGCGGTGGCCGAGTCGGGCATTGCGGCGCACTGGCTCTACAAGACCAAGGACAAGGACTCCGACGAGGCGCAGCGGCTGGGCACGATGTGGCTGCAATCGCTGCTGGACATCCAGGACGAAACCCGCGACGCCGCCGAGTTCCTCGAGCACGTGAAGATCGACCTCGTGCCCGACTCGGTGTACGTGTTCACGCCCAAGAGCAAGATCCTGGCGTTGCCGCGCGGCGCCACGCCGGTGGACTTTGCCTACGCCATCCACTCCGACGTCGGCGACCACACGGTGGCCGCGCGGGTCAACAGCGAGCCGGTGGCACTGCGCACCGAGTTGCGCTCGGGCGACGTGGTCGAGGTCGTCACCGCGCCCGGCGCGCGGCCCAACCCGGCCTGGCTGAACTTCGTGCGCACCGGCCGCGCGCGCTCCAAGATCCGCCATCACCTGAAGACGATGGAAATCGAGGAGTCGCATGCGATGGGCGAGCGGCTGCTCGCGCAGGCGCTTCGCGCCGAGGGCCTGCAGCTGCCCGCGGGCAGCGACGACCCCACCGCCAATGCGTTGTGGCAGCAGCTCATCCGCTGGAGCGGCAACCGCACGCGCGGCGAGTTGCTCACCGACATCGCGATCGGCAAGAAGATAGCCTCCATCGTCGCCAAGCGGCTGTCGCAGTTCATGGTCGAACAGGGCAACCGTCCCGACGCGGTGACGCTGACCCTGGGTCGCTATGCGCACGACGACGCGGTGCCCTCGCACGCGATGGTGGTGGTCGACGGCAGCGAAGGCGCCTCGCTGCAGCTGGCCACCTGCTGCCGCCCGATCCCCGGCGACGCCATCGTCGGCTACCTCGGGCGCGGCGAGGCGCTGCTGGTGCACACGGCCGAGTGCCACAGCGCCAGGAAGCTGGCCGAGAAGGATCCCGAGCGCTGGATGCGCGTCGAGTGGGCCGAAGAGCCGACGCGCAGCTTCGAAACCGCCGTGACCGTGCTGGTGCGCAACGGCAAGGGCGTGCTGGCGCAGGTGGCCAGCGCGGTCAGTGCCGCGCAGGCCGACATCACCCACATCGACATGGGCGAAGACCGCGCCACCGAGACCACCGAGCTGCGCCTGCTCATCACCGTGCGCGACCGTCTGCATCTGGCCGATGCCCTGCGCACGATCCGCCGCTGCGCGCCGGTGCTGCGGGTGTGGCGCGTCAAGCCCTGAACCTACCGGGAAGACGCCGCCGCCACGGCGGCCAGCGCGCGGGCTCCGGCGGGAGCCGCTCCCTGTACCGTGCCACCCGCTTCGCGGCGATGACACTCTGTGCCGAAGTCACTGCCTCAGATTTGGTGCACCTTGTCAGCGTGCGCCGCGCAGATCGCGCGCGCCGGCGCTTCCAGGTCTCGCCGAACCCGTACTTTCCCTAGCACGCCGTGGGCTGCCGGATCGCGGCGAGCCCTTCGATCGGAGCACGCAATACCCCTGCCGCCGCAATGGGACGCCGCATTCCTGCCTCGATCGGCGGTGGCCGACATGCACCACGGACAGAAGCAATTCCCAAGACCGGGCGCAGGAATTGCAGTTCAACGCTGGCCGGGCTTTCGCGGCCGCGTGGTGTGCGGCGTTGCCTGATGGGCTACGCGCGGCCGGACTGGTCACTTCAAACAGGAGACATCGATGCAAGTTACTGGGCAACCCTCTAACAGCGCTTGGCGGCGTTTGGGGCTGTTGCTTCTCGCTCTGCCCGGCTTGGCATACGCCAACGCCGACGTCGAGAAGAACATCGCCAACTCCAAGAACTGGGCGATGCAGGCTGGCGACATGTACAACCAGCGCTACAGCAAGCTCAATCAGATCAACACCGGCAACGTCGGCAAGATGCAGGTCGCTTGGACCTTCTCCACCGGCGTGCTACGCGGCCACGAGGGCTCGCCGCTGGTGATCGACAACATGATGTATCTGCATTCACCGTTCCCGAACAAGGTGTTTGCGATCGACCTCGACACTCAGAAGATCGTCTGGAAGTACGAACCCAAGCAGGATCCTGCGGTCATTCCGCAGATGTGCTGCGACACGGTCAACCGCGGCCTGGCCTATGCCGAAGGCAAGGTCGTGCTGCAGCAGGCCGACAGCATGCTGGTCGCACTCGACGCCAAGACGGGCAAGGTGGTCTGGTCGACCAAGAATGGCGACCCCAAGCTGGGTGCGGTCAACACCAATGCGCCGCACATCTTCAAGGACAAGATCTTCACCGGCATCAGCGGCGGCGAGTGGGGTGTGCGCGGCTTCATCGCCGCCTACAACCTGAGCGACGGCAAGCTGGCCTGGAAGGGCTACAGCGTCGGGCCGGACAATGAGATGCTGATCGACCCCGACAAGACCATGACCTGGACCGACGGCGCGATGAAGCCGGTGGGCAAGGACTCGTCGCTCAAGACCTGGAAGGGCGACCAGTGGAAGATCGGCGGCGGCACCACCTGGGGCTGGTACAGCTACGACAAGGCGCTGAACCTGATGTACTACGGCACCGGCAACCCCAGCACGTGGAACCCGGCGCAGCGTCCCGGCGACAACAAGTGGTCGATGACCATCTTCGCGCGTGACGTCGACACCGGCGTGGCCAAGTGGGTCTACCAGATGACGCCGTACGACGAGTGGGATTTCGACGGCATCAACGAGATGATCCTGGCCGACATCGACGTCAAGGGCAAGGCGACCAAGGCGCTGGTGCACTTCGACCGCAACGGCTTCGCCTACACGATGGACCGTGTGACCGGCGCGTTGCTGGTGGCCGAGAAGTACGACCCCAAGGTCAACTGGGCCACTCACGTCGACATGAAGACCGGGCGTCCGCAGGTGGTCGCCAAGTACTCGACGGCCAAGAACGGGCCTGACGTCAACACCAAGGGCGTGTGCCCGGCAGCGCTGGGCAGCAAGGATCAGCAGCCGGCGTCGTTCGACCCCAACACCAAGCTGTTCTACGTGCCGACCAACCACGTCTGCATGGACTACGAGCCGTTCAAGGTCGAATACACCGCGGGCCAACCGTACGTCGGCGCCACGCTGTCGATGTTCCCGGCGCCGGGCAGCCACGGCGGCCTGGGCAACTACATCACCTGGAACGCGGGTACCGGCAAGATCGTGCAGTCCAAGCCCGAGAAGTTCTCGGTCTGGAGCGGCTCGCTCAACACCGCCGGCGGCCTGTCGTGCTACGGCACCCTCGAGGGCTACCTGAAGTGCGTCGATGCCAAGGACATCACCAAGGAACTTTTCAAGTTCAAGACGCCCTCAGGGATCATCGGCAACGTGTTCAGCTATGAGCACAAGGGCAAGCAGTACCTCGGCGTGTTCTCGGGCATCGGCGGCTGGGCCGGCATCGGCATGGCCGCGGGTCTGGAGAAGGACACCGACGGCCTGGGCGCGGTGGGTGGCTACCGCGAACTGAACCAGTACACTGAACTCGGCGGTTCGCTGACCGTGTTCACGCTGCCCAACTAAGGAAGTAAGAAAATCGGCCGACCACGCGGTCGGCCGCAAGCCGCAGGGGGATGGCGCCGCAGGGCTCCATCCCCTTATTTCAGTACGGATGATCGTCTTATGTTTCGGAAAATTCTCTTCAGCCTCGCCCTCATCGTCACCACGGCCGCCAGCGGCCAGTCAAGTACCACGCCGCTCTACAAGGTGGTCGACGGCTACAAGGTCGACGCCGAGACGATGAAAGGGTTTCGCACCTGGCGCGCCGCCGCGTGCGACCGCTGCCATGGCGCCAACCAGGAAGGTCTGGTCGGCCCGTCGCTGCTGACCAGCATGAAGACGCTGACCAAGGATGAGTTCGTCGTCACCGTTCGCGACGGCCGCCTGCAAAAGGGCATGCAGAGCTTCAGCACCAGCCCGATGGTGATGGAAAACATGAACCAGCTCTACGCGTACCTCAAGGGCCGTGCCGACGGTGCGATCACGCGCGCCAAGGTCGAGCCGATTCAATGACCCCGATCCGCATCGGCCTCGCGGCGCTGGCCCTGTGCGGCGCCGCGGCCGTGGCGCAAGACACCCCGGAGCGCAAGGCGCTGCGGGTGTGCCAGGACCCCAACAACCTGCCGTTTTCCAACGCCTCGGGCGAAGGCATCGAAAACCGCATCGCCGAGGTGTTTGGCAAGGCGCTCGGGTTGCCGGTCACCTACTACTCGTTTCCGCAGCGCATGGCCTTCATCCGCAACACGCTGCGCTACAAGCTGCCCGGACAAGACTACCCCTGCGACATCGTGATGGGCGTGCCCGTCGGCTTCGACCAGGTGTCGGTCACCAAGCCGTACTACCGTTCGACCTACGCGCTGGTGTTTCCCGCCGGCAAAGGCCTCGATCACGTGAAGTCGAGCGCCGACTTCCTGCGCCTGGACAAGGCCAAGCTCAACTCGCTGCGTATCGGCATCTACGACCGCTCTCCGGCCTCGGAATGGCTCACCCGGCACGACCTGGTCGAACGCGGCGTGCCCTACAAGATCCTCAACGCCGACCCGCAGCAGTACCCCGGCGAGATCATCGAAAGGGATCTCGCGGCCGGCAAGCTCGACGTGGCGATCGTCTGGGGCCCGATCGCCGGCTTCTACGCCAAACGCGTCGCCTCGCCGGCGCTGACCGTGGTGCCGATGAATTCGGAGCCCGGCGTGCGCTTCGACTACCTGATGGCGATGGGCGTGCGCTACGGCGAGCGTGAGTGGAAGCAGCAGGTCGAAGCGCTGATCGAGTCGCGCCAGGCCGACATCCAGGCCATCCTGAAAGAGTTCGGCGTGCCGCTGGTCGACGAGTCATACGCGTCGCCGAAGCAGTAACCGTGGTCACCTGCCGGCATGAAGACCACGCTGTCGATGCTCGCTTGCTCGGCATTCGTGCTGGCGGCCCAGCCGGCCGTGGCGGCCGAGGACGTGTCGCCCGCCGAGAAGGCCCTGTTCGTGACCAACCATCTGGCCACGCTGACGCCGCCGGCGACGCTGCGCTACGGCTTTCGCAAGAGCGGCAGCCTCGAACCCGGCTTCGACGACAAGGTGTCGATCTCGTTGCGCGCACAGCCCGACGGGCGCTGCTGCGCCGCCGCCGCCGAGTTTCTGAGCGGATCACGCCGTCTCTCGCTGCCCGAGGTCGAGTCGGCGCAGGGCAACCCGGTGATCCTGTACTTCCTGGAGCGCGACATCCGCGAGATGCAGCGCCTCACCAAAGGTCAGGCGAGCTACTTTCGCAAGCGCATCCGCATGGCCGTGTACCAGGGCGCCACGATGAGTGATGTCTCGGTCAGCTACCGCGGGCGCAACGTCGCGGCCCGGCAAATCGCGGTGGCGCCCTATCTCGACGACCCGTTGCGCGTGCGCTTCGAGGCACTGGCGGGGAAGCGTTATGTCTTCACGCTGTCCGACCAGGTGCCCGGCGGCGTGGTCGGCATCCGTTCGCAGGTCGACGGCACCCCGGTGCCGCTGCTGCTCGAGGAAATGACGCTCGAGGGCGTCGCCCGCCAACCCTGACGCCATGCCCAGAATGACGCTGTCGCGAACCCTCCTGCTGCTGTGCGCCCTGCCGCTGACGACGGCGGCGAGTGCCAACGACTTCCCCACCGCCGAGCGGGTGTTGTACGTGAACGAGTGCATGCGTGCCAATCCCGGCCCGCAGTTCGAGATGGTCAACAAGTGTTCCTGCGCGCTCGATCGGCTGGCCAGCGAAGTGAAATACGACGACTACGTCTCGATGAGCACGATCGTCAACGCCATCACCATCGGCGGCGAGCGCGGCAGCGAAATGCGCGACAACGAATCACTGAAGCCCCAGATCGCGCGCTTTCGCGAGCTGCAGGCGCGGGTCAACAAGGCCTGCTTCATCGAAAAGAGGTAGGTCCCTGCCGGCCTGTCACATCACGCGGCGGCGCGCGCTGATCGGCTGCAGTGCGGCTGCCGCGGCGCTGGCGGCGTGCGCAACGCCGCGCACGACATCGGCGCCGCGCGCCATCGAAGTGGCGCCTGGCGTCTACATGGTGGCCGGCACCGGCGGCGCCGCCGACGAGCACAACCTCGGGCGCATCGGCAACGCCGGCTTCATCGTCGGCGAACGAGGCGTGGTCGCCATCGACACCGGGACCTCCCATGCTCATGGCCAGGCGCTGTTGGCGGCGATTCGCGAAGTCACCGAGCAACCGGTGCGAGTGGCCGTCATCACCCACGTCCGGCCCGAGTTCGTGTTCGGCGGCACGGCGTTCCGGGAACGGGGCATCCCGATCCGCATGCACAGCCGCGCCGCCCGGCTGATGACCTCGCGCTGCGAGACTTGCCTGAAGACGCTGCGCCAGACGGTGGGCGAAGAGGCGATGCGGGGCACGGCCGTGTACAGGGCAGATGAGGAGTTCGACGCCAGCCATGAGCTCGACGCCATCGGCCGTCCGCTGCAGGTGCTGTACTTTGGCCACTCCAGCGGGCCGGGCGACGTGGCCGTGCTCGATCGGCGCAGCGCTGTGCTCTACGCCGGCGGCCTGCTCGATGCGCGACGCGTGCCCGACATCCAGGACAGCGACCTGGCGGGCTGGCACAAGGCCCTGCGTGAAATGCAGGCGCTGCCGCTGGCGACCGTGGTGCCCGGCCACGGCGCCGCGGTCTCCGCGTCACCATTGATCACGACCAACCAGCGTTATCTGCTGCAGCTGGAGGCACGAATTCGTACACTGGTGGCCTCGGGCACCTCGTTGCTGGACGTGGCCGACGCCAGCGAGCTGTCCGAGTTCGAGAGCTGGGACCAGTACGACACGATCCATCGTCGCAACGCGTCGGTCGCCTACGTCCGCGTCGAACGCGAGTTGTTGTTCAAGTAGCACTAGAGGAGGTCCGACACGATGGCATCCAAGTCGCCTTCCCGGCGTCGCGCCCTGCAGGGGCTCGGCGCCCTCGCGCTGGCACCGAGCAGCGTGTGGCCCGCCGTCGGCGGGCTGCCCAACGCCACGCACGACGCCACGTCGCCCGAGTGGCAGCAGTTGAGTGAACGCCTGTTCCCGGGGCGCAAGCTCATGGCGGGCCAAAGCGCCGTCCAGTTGATCGCGCCGCTGCGCGCGGCGTACGGTGCCTCGGTGCCGGTCAAGGTGGTCTCCAAGCTGCCACAGAGCGCGCAGTTGCATGTGCGCAAGCTCTACCTGGTGGTCGACAAGAATCCATCACCGGTGGCCGCCGTGCTCGACCTCAGCATCGAAGTCGGCCAGGCCGATTTCGAAACCCGGCTGCGTGTCGACGAGTACAGCCACGTGCGCGTGGTGAGCGAGCTGTCCAACGGCGAGTTGCACACCGACTCGCGCTACGTCAAGACCTCGGGCGGCTGCACGGCACCGCCCAACCGCGACGCGCTGCACCTGATCGGCCGCACACAGCTCAAGGTGGCCGGCGAACTGCGCATGAACGAGCCGACGCCCGCCGACGTGACCGTGCTGCATCCCAACGACACCGGCTTCGAGCTGAACCAGGTGACCGTGATGTACATCCCGCCGCACTTCGTGCGCTCGATCGGCGTCAGCTACGCCAAGCGCAGGGTGTTCGACGCCGAGCTCGACTTCTCGGTCAGCGAGAACCCGATGTTGCGCTTCAACTTCGTGCCGCACGGCCCCGGCGAGCTGCGCGCCGAGGTCACCGACTCGAAGGACGGGCGCTTCGTCGGCACGCTGGCGGTCGGATGAGCCGATGAGCCGGTGGCGGGCGCTGGCTCTGCTGCTGGGTCTGTGCACGCTTGCGCTGGCGGCCATGGCCGGGGTTCCGGCGCCCTATGCGCCCACGGTGGTGCTGCCCACCGGGGCGCCGCAGCGCTACGAGTTCGACCTCACCGCGGCGCTGCGCCGGGCACGGCAGGAGCGCAAGCGCCTGTATGTCTACCTCGGCGCCGACGACTGCGCGTATTGCCGCAAGTACGAAGCCTTTCTAGAAGGCAACTCGATGGAGCTGGCGCCCCACTTCGCGAAGGACTACCTCGTGGTCGATCTGCGCAGCAGCCTGTCGGTGCAGGCGGACCGGCTGTACGTTCGCATCGGCGACAAGGCCCTGCGTTATGCCGATTTCCAGCGCTCGATCGGCGATGAGCGCGCACGCCTGCTGGTCTATCCGAGCGTGTGGCTGCTCGACGGCCAAGGCAAGCCGCTGATGCAGATGCCGGCCGGCACCGGCACGTTCGAAACCGTGCCCGAGCAACTCGAGATCCTGCGGCTGGAACAGTAGGTCGCTTCAACGCCACGGCAAACGCGGGGCCTTGCCCGTTGCGTTCGTGCCCGCGTGGGCGCTCATCGGTCGGTGACCTTTTCGGCGCTGCGCGCTTCGCAGCTTCGGCCCGGTGCGGCCATGCTGCAGTGCGGCGGCATGGCGGATGCCCTGCGAAGTCTGTGAACTGGAACTGCCGGAAAGTGGCGCTTTCGGCGACCCAGTGCTGCTCGCGCCGGATCAGATCGCCTGTGACCCACCTATTTAATGGTTAACCCTGAACCGACGATGGTAGTTTGGCAACTGACTGTGCAACGCGGCGACATCCGCAGCCGCGCATGAGAGGTGTGTCATGAGATGGCTTCAACTGGCGATTCT
>DATDJF010000247.1:0-31323 GCA_036520715.1 Burkholderiaceae bacterium
CCGAGTGGGACGACCTCAACGCCGAGCACGGCCGCCTGTCGCACGCGCAGGCACTGATCGATGCCGCCCGCTCGGCGCTCGACGGCCTTTCGCAGGCCGACGGCAGCGCGATCGAGCAGACCGAGCGCGCGCTGGCCGCGCTGCAGCCGGTGGCGCGCTACGACCCCGCGCTGGCGCCGATGATCGAGGTGCTGCAAGGCGCGCAGGCCCAGCTCGCCGACGCTGCGCACTCGCTGCACGCCTACCTCGACCGCGACCGCGCCGATGCCTCGCGGCTGGCCGAGCTCGACGCCAGGCTCTCGGCCTGGCACGGCCTGGCGCGGCGCCTGCGCCGCCCGCCGGCCGAGCTGCCGGCGCTGCTCGCGTCGTGGCGCAGCGAGTTGCAGGCGCTGGAGGCCGCGCGCGACGTGTCGGCGCTCGAGGCCGCGATTGCGCAGGCCGAGCGCGACTACCGCCACGACGCCGAACAACTGACAGCGCTGCGCCAGCATGCGGCCGTCACGCTGGCGCGTGCGGTGACGCAGGCGATGCAAGGGCTGGGCATGGCCGGCGGCCGCTTCGACATCGCGCTGCTGCCGCAAGCGCAGCCGCAGAGCTTCGGCCTCGAAAGCGTCGAGTTCCAGGTCGCCGGCCACGCCGGGGCGACGCCGCGCGCGCTGGCCAAGGTGGCTTCGGGCGGCGAGCTGTCGCGCCTGGCGCTGGCCATCGCGGTCACCACCTCGCGCGCACGGCCCGAGTTGACCGCCGATGCGCCGGCCAGCGGCAGCGTGACGCTGATCTTCGACGAGATCGACGCCGGCATCGGCGGCACGGTGGGCGACGTGGTCGGCGCGCTGATGAAGCAGCTTGGGGCATCGGCGCAGGTGCTGGCGGTGACCCATCTCGCGCAGGTGGCCGCCTGTGGCGACCATCACTGGGTGGTGAGCAAGCGCCTGCACGCCGGCCATGCGCAGAGCGACCTGCAGCGCGCCACCGGCGAAGCCCGCGTCGCCGAGATCGCACGCATGCTGGGCGGCGAGCGCCTGTCGGGCACCGCGCACGCGCAGGCGCTGCTGCAAGGCGCTGCCGCGCCGCGTGCTCGCGCACGCGCGGGCAAGCGCCGATCACGCACATGAGCCCCGCACGGCCGCCCCAAGGGGCTCATTCCCTCTCGGAGGGACGGGCCGAAGTCCCAAGGGTGCACACATGAGCACGCCGTCGCCGGCAGGGTTGCCCCCGCGCGAGGTGGTGCTGGTCACCGGCATCTCGGGCTCGGGCAAGTCGGTCGCGCTGCATGCGTTGGAGGACGCTGGCTACTTCTGCGTCGACAACCTGCCGCCGGAGTTGATGCGCGAGTTCGTGCGCCTGGAGCATGCGCGCGGCACGCACCGGGTGGCAGTGGCCGTCGACGTGCGAGCCGCACGCTCGCTGTCGCCGCTGGTCCCGTTGATGGACGAGATGCGCGGCGAAGGCATCCTGGTGCGCGCGCTGTTCCTCGACTCCACCACCGACGCGCTGGTGCGGCGATTCTCCGAGACGCGGCGTCCGCATCCGCTGGCCAACCCATCGGCGGCCAACGACAACCAGACCGCATTGGTCGAAGCGATCGAGCTGGAACGCCTGCTGCTCGGCGAGCTGCGCGAGGTGTCGACCGTGATCGACACCAGCCAGTTGCGGCCGGCCGCGCTGCGCACCTGGGTGCGGCGGCTGGTGCAGGCGCGCCACGCCGCGCTGACGCTGGTGTTCGAGTCGTTCGCGTTCAAGTTCGGCGTGCCGCTGGACGCCGACTTCGTGTTCGACGTGCGCGTGCTGCCCAACCCCTACTACATCCGCGAGCTGCGCGCGCTCACCGGTGCCGACGCGCCGGTGGCCGACTACCTGCGCGCGCAGCCCGAGAGCGACGAGATGCTGGCGCAGATCGAGACCTTCCTGCGCCGCTGGCTGCCGGCCTTCGAGGCCGACCAGCGCAGCTACCTGACGGTGGCGATCGGCTGCACCGGCGGCCAGCACCGCTCGGTGTACATCGTCGAGCAACTGGCCAGGCGATTCGCCGACTTCGGTGCCGCGCTGGTGCGGCACCGCGAACTGGACGCAAGCGATTGAGCGACTCCAAGCCCGACCCGCACAGCCTGCCCGGGCTGCCGCTGTTCCCGCTGCAAAGCGTGCTGTTCCCCGGGGCGCAGTTGAACCTGCGCGTGTTCGAGGCGCGTTACCTCGATCTGGTCAGCCGCTGCCTGCGCGAGCAGCAGCCGTTCGGCGCCATCTGCCTGCGCCAGGGCTCCGAGGTGCGCACCAGCGCCGACGACACCGTGCTGCTCGAGACCACCGGCGTGCTCGCCAAGCTCGAGGAGGTCGATGCCGAGCAGGCCGGCGTGCTGCGCGTGCGCTGCCTGGGCACGCAGCGCTTCGAGATCGACGAGCCGGCGCAACAACCCGACGGTCTGTGGACCGCCCGCGCCTGGCTGATCGACGACGATGCAGTGGTGGCGCCGTCCGATTCGATGGTGGCCACCGTGCGCGCCCTGGCCAACGCCATCGGCGCGCTCGAGCGCAAGGGCGGCTCGCCGTTTCTCAAGCCCTATCGCTTCGACGATGCCGGCTGGGTGGCCAACCGCTGGTGCGAGTTGCTGCCGATCTCGCTGGCCGCCAAGCAGAAGCTGATGGCGCTGGAGGATCCGCAGATGCGGCTGCGCCTGGTCGACGAGTACCTGCGCGGCAAAGGCGTCGTCCCGGCTTAGGTGGCGAGCGCCTGGCTCAGGAGCTGACGCACCGGCGCCGGCAGACTCATTTGCAGCGCGTCGGCCTCGCCGACCCAGCGCCCGCCGAGGCCGCTGGCGATGGCCTCGCGCGTGGCGCTGCCCAACCGCGGCGGCAGCTCGCAGCGCAGCGGCTGCAGGTGCCAGTCGAAGTGCGTCAGCACGTGCCGGATCGCCGGCAGGGCCAGGCGCTTGCCGCGCCAACGCGCAGCCACCGCCGAGGCGCTGTCGAGGTCGCTGAATTCAGGCAGGCTCCACAGACCGGCCCAGACGCCGCGCTCGGGCCGGCGCACCAGCAGCACCTCGCCACGAAGGCGCAGCCACAGCAGCGTGTTGCAACGTTCGCCGCGCTGCAGGCGGCGCGATTTCAGCGGCAGCTCGGCGGTGCGGCCGCTGCGCCGCGCCACGCAGGTGGCGGCCAGCGGG
Organism: Burkholderiaceae bacterium; assembly: GCA_036520715.1. Classification (GTDB taxonomy): domain Bacteria; phylum Pseudomonadota; class Gammaproteobacteria; order Burkholderiales; family Burkholderiaceae_C; genus JAEUPI01. The sequence continues at coordinate 3,162 of DATDJF010000247.1, forward strand.
CACGCCTCGCATCGCGGCTGGCGCGGCAGGCACACCAGCGCGCCGAGGTCCATCAAGCCCTGCGTGTAGCGTGCCATCTGCGCCGCCGCGGGCAACAACGACTCGGCATGGGCCCACAGCTCGCGCTCGGCTGCCGCGTTGGCCAGGTCGGCCTCGAAGCCGGCGTGGCGCGCCAGCACCCGCTTGACGTTACCGTCGAGGATCGCCGCACGCTCGTCGAAGCAGAAGGCCGCGATCGCTGCCGCAGTGGAGCGGCCGATGCCGGGCAATCGCGCCAGCTCGGCGCTGCGGCGCGGGAACACGCCCGCATGGTCGGCCACGATGACCTGCGCGCAACGGTGCAGGTGGCGGGCACGGCTGTAGTAGCCCAGGCCGCTCCACAGCGCGAGCACGTCGTCCAGCGGCGCCGCGGCCAGCGCAGCGACATCGGGAAAGCGCCGCACGAAGCGCTCGTAGTACGCGAGCGCCGTGGCCACCTGCGTCTGCTGCAGCATCACCTCGGACAGCCACACGCGATACGGGTCGCGCACGCCTTGCCAGGGCAGCCCGCGCCGGCCCGATTGACGGTGCCAGCGCAGCACGCGTGCCGCCACCGAGGCAGCGCGCGGCGGGGCGCGGTTCACTGGCGGTGCAGGGCTACAGACGACGCCGCGGCGTCAGGCGGTGCCGCCCGCGGCCTCGGCCGGGCTGTCGTGCAGCGCCGGCTTGGCGCGCACCAGCGACAGGTGCGGCGCGCGCTCGGGCGACTCCTGCGTCGACGGCGGCGTGGCCGCGAGCTGGCGCAGCGCGTCGGCCAGCGCCTCGACCTTGAGCAGCCACTGGCTCAGGCGCTCGTCCTGCGCCTGCACTTCGGTGATGCGGCGCTCGAGGTCGCCGGCGGCGCCCTGGATGCGCTCGAGCGCCTCGCGGCGGCGCTTGAAGCCGCGGCGCCGATCGCGCAGTTGCGACTCCATCTGCGCCGCGGTGGAGCGGCTCCACATCTCGATGTCGCCGGCGGCGTTTTCGAACACCACGCGCAGCTTGGACACCAGCATGCGCAAGAAGTGGTCGAGGAAGCCCGGCTCCGACAGGCGCCACGCGTTGGCGGCGCCCAGATAACGCGTGTAGCTCGACTCGATCAGCGCCAGTTCGCGCTCGTAGCGATCCATGCTCGGCATCGCAGCGGATGCCAGCGCGAAGCCGTACTCGGCGTTGAGCTGCTTGAAGCTGCCGGCGAGCATCTGCTCGATCTCGCCGACCTTCTGCGACGACTGCGTCATCATCGCGCGCAGCCGCTCGCACAAGGCGACGAACGCCTTGCGCGAGCCGAGCTTGAACCAGCTCGCATCGCTGCTCTTGCGCATCTGGCCGACTTCGTCGCGCACGCGGTCGCTCGACAGCAGATGCATCACCTGCTTGAGCTGGCGCGAGTGCACCGCCTTCAACGCCGACAGGCGCACCGTGCAGCGCTCGAACTCGGCCGAATCGGCCTGCGCGCGCTCGAGCATCAGTTTGACCTTGCCGCCGCTTTTTCCGCGCAGGCCGCGCAACTCGAGCAACTGCTCGGTGAGCTGGCGGCGCTGGTCGCCCAGCCGCCGGGCGGCCTGCTGGCGCAGGGCCTCGATGCCGTCGACCGCGATGCGCCCGATCACGGCGCTGCGCTGCGGCATCAGCTGCGCCGACAGCGCCTCCTCCAGCGCCGGCAGGCGGCTGGTCTGCAACGCCGCATCGTCGCCCGCCACGCGGGCCGCCAGCGCATCACGCGCCGACAGCGGGAACACGCGGGAGCGCTCGACCGCCAGCGTCTGCGCCACCACGTCGCACTGGTGCAGGACCTGCGCCTCGACCTCCTGTCGCGTGCTCAACGGGTCGGCCAGCGTGTCGATCTTGTTCAGGACCACGAAGCGCTCGAGCGCTCGGCCGTCGAGGTGCTCGCGCCAGATCTCGAGGTCCGACTTGGTGACCCCGGTGTCGGCGCCGAGGATGAACACCGTGGCATGCGCCGACGGCAGCAGCCCCAGCGTCAACTCGGGCTCGGCACCGATCGCATTCAGCCCCGGCGTGTCGATCACCACCAGCCCGCGCTTGAGCAGCGGATGCGGGTAGTTGATCAGCGCGTGGCGCCACGCCGGCACTTCGACCGTGCCATCGGGTGCCTGCGGCGGGTTGTCCTGCGGGTTCTCGTCGTTCCAGAAGCCGAGCTGGCGCGCCTCGTCGAGCGACACCTGCGTCGTGCGCTTGACCTCGGCCAGTGCCTCGGCCAGTTGCGCCGGTTCGAGCACCGGCAGCTCGATGCGACGCCACTGATCGGGCCGCTCGCGCAGGTCGGCCAGCGACACCGCCTTCAGGCGGCTGTCGATCGGCAGCAGCGACACCCCTGGCGGGAGCTCGGCGTTCCACGACAGCTCCACCGGGCACATCGTCGTGCGCCCCGGCGTGGCCGGCAGCACGCGGCGGCCGGCATCGGCGAAGAAGATCGCGTTGATCAACTCGGACTTGCCACGCGAGAACTCGGCCACGAACGCCAGCACCAGCCGATCGCTGGCCAGTCGCTGCCGCAACGCGTCGATCTGGGCGGCCGCCGAAGCGTCGCGCAGTTCGTGGTCGGCCAGGAAGGCCGAGAACTGCTCGACCGAACGGTCGAGCGCGCGGCGCCAATCGGCGAGGGCGTCCAGGCGACGCGCAAGTGTGGAGGTCATGAAACAGTCAAGGTGACGAGCCGGACGATCCTAGCGCAGCCGTTGTCGTCCGGCCGCCAGGCGATACAACTGCTGACAGCGCTCACGGTCGGGGCGCCACTTTGTGCGCAGGCACGCGGGTCACGGGCGCCGGGCGGCGTGCTACCGCTCAGCGCGTCTGGCAGTGCGGGTAAAAAAACGTCGATCGCTGCGCCTGCACCACCCGCCGCACCGGGGTCGCGCACTGCACGCAGGGCTGCGCTTCGCGCCCGTAGACGCTGGCTTTGGCCTGGAACTCGCCGGCGCCGCCGTGCGCATCGCGAAAGTCGCGCAGCGTCGAGCCACCGAGCGCGAGCGCCTGCGACAGCACCTCGCGCAAAGCGATCAGCAAACGCTCGCAGCGCGCGAGCGACAGCCGATGGCAGCGGGTGCGCGGGTCGATGCCGGCACGAAACAGGGCCTCGCACGCGTAGATGTTGCCGGCCCCGACGACGATGTCGCCGGCCAGCAGCGCGGCCTTGATCGAGCAGCGCCGCCGCTTGCAGCCGGCATGCAGGGCCTGTGCTGTGAAGCGCGTGTCGAACGGCTCGGCGCCCAGGCTGGCGAGCAGCCGGCGCGCGGGGTCGGCGTCGATCGCGTCGGACCACAGCACCGCGCCGAAGCGGCGCGGATCGGTCAGCCGCAACGTGCCGGCGCTGCTGACCAGTTCGAAGTGATCGTGCCGGCCGCGCGGCGGCGGCGCCCGCTCGTGCAGCATCAACGAGCCCGACATGCCCAGGTGCCACAGCAGGCCGCCGCTGCGCGCGCGCCCCCGCAATGGCATCCAGATGTACTTGCCGCGACGAGTGAGCTCGCCGATCTCCAGATCGTGAAGTGCGCGCGCGGCGACACCCAATGGCCAGCGCAGCGGCGAACCGACGTGCACCGCATGCACCCGCGCGCCGCACAAACGTGTGGCCAAACCGATTCGCGTGACCTCCACCTCGGGCAACTCGGGCATGTGGGGATTATCGACCCCGCCCTCGCGGCGGCGTCCTAGAATGACCGTTCACTAGGGGAGTTGCTCGTGCCGGCTCACGGTCATCGCTGTCGCAGTTGGACGCTCCGTGGGTTGATCGCGGCGTTGTCGAGTGCCTGTGTGTGTGCATGGGCGCAGTCGCCTCCGGCGGCGGCGTCGGCCGCTGCGGCCCGCAGCGCGCCCGCCAATTCATCGCTCGATGCGCCGCTGTTCTATCAGCTCCTGATCGGCGAGATCGAACTCAGTGCCGGACATGCCGGCGCGGCCTTCGAAGTGGTGTTCGATGCCGCCAAGCGCACGCGCGACGAAGCGCTGTTCCGGCGTGCCGTCGACATCGCGTTGCAGGCACGTGCCGGCGAGCAGGCGCTCGACGCCACGCGCGCCTGGCGCCAGGCGGCGCCGGCGAGTGCCGATGCCAAGCGCTATCAGCTGCAGATCCTGATCGCGCTCAACAAGGTCGAGGAAGCCGGCGAGCCGTTCCAGAGCTGGCTGGCGCAGACCCCGGCCGAGCAACGCTCCGCGATGATCGCCGCCTCGCCGCGCATGCTGCAGCGGGTGAGCGATCGCAAGCAGGCTGCCGCGTTGCTGGAGCAGTGGCTCGCGCCTTACCGTGAAGCGCCGGAGACGCGCACCGCCGTGCGGGTGGCGCTCGGCCGCATGTGGCTGGCTGCCAGCGAGCCCACGAAGGCGCTGCAGCTGGTCAAGCAGGCTGCGGCGGACGATCCCACCGCGACCGCGCCGATGCTGTTGGCCGTCGACATGATGACGGTGCAACCCGAGGCCGAGGCGATGGTGACGCAATACGTGTCGTTGCCTCAGGCCGACACCGGCGTGCGCCTGTCGTACGTGACGGCCCTCACACGTTCTCAGCGTTATGCCGAGGCAGCGCAGCAACTCGACCGGCTGACGCAGGCCGAGCCCAACCTGGCTGCGCCGTGGCTCACGCTCGGCGCGTTGCGCCTGGACATGAAGCAGCCGCGCGAGGCCGAGGCCGCGCTGACGCGGTATGTCGAACTGGTGCAAAAGCAACCAGCCGCGCCGCCGCAAGGCGCCGACCCCGGCGATGCCGATGCGGCCGATGGCGCCGGCGAGTCTGCCGACGATCGGCGCCTGACGCAGGCCTGGCTGCTGCTGGCGCAGATCGCCGAGCAACGCGGCGACCTGAAGGCGGCCGAAGCGTGGCTGGCCAAGATCGACGATCCCAAGAGCGCGCTCGAGGTGCAAAGCCGGCGTGCATCGCTGCTGGCGCGCCAGGGCCAGATGGCGCAGGCGCGCGAGCTGATCCGCCGCATGCCCGAGCGCAACGACGAAGAGGCACGGGCCAAGGTGCTGGCCGAGGTGCAACTGCTGCGCGAGTTCAAGCGCTGGCGTGAGGCCATCGACGTGCTGGCTGCGGCCAACAAGCGGTTCCCCGACGATGCCGACCTGCTGTACGAACAGGCGATGCTCGAGGACAAGCTCGCCCGCTATGCCGAGATGGAGCGGCTGCTGCAGCGGGTGATCGCGCTCAAGCCCGACAACCCGCATGCCCACAACGCGCTCGGCTACTCGCTGGCCGATCGCAGCCTGCGCCTGCCCGAGGCCAAGAGCCTGATCCAGAAGGCGATGACGCTGGCGCCCGGCGACCCGTTCATCATCGACAGCATGGGCTGGGTCGAGTTCCGCATGGGCAATCGCGACGAGGCATTGCGTTGGCTGCGTCAGGCCTACGCGTCGCGTCCCGACACCGAGATCGCCGCCCACCTGGGCGAAGTGTTATGGGCGGCGGGCAAGCGCGACGAAGCGCGCCGCGTCTGGCAAGACGCGCGCGGCCGTGACGCCGCCAACGAGGTGCTCAAGGAGACGCTGGCGCGTCTCAAAGTCAGCTTGTGAGGCGTCGCGCGGCGCTGGCGCTGGCCGCGGCGCTGACCCTGCTGCAGGCCTGCGCCACGCCGGCGCCGCCGCATCGCGACGGTGCGCAGGTGCTCAGCGGACGCTTGAGCGTGCGCGTCGACTCCGAGCCTGCACGCGCGCTCAGTGCAGCCTTCGAACTCAGCGGCGACGCCCGCGCCGGTGCGATGGTGCTGACTTCGCCGATCGGCTCGACGCTGGCTCAGGCGCGCTGGTCGCCCGGCGAGGCGGTGCTCGAAACGCCGGGTTCCAGCGCGCGCTACCCCGACCTCGATGCGCTGTCCGAGCGGGCGTTGGGCGAGCGGGTGCCGCTGGCCGCGTTGTTCGATTGGTTGCGCGGCCGCCCGTGGCCGGGATCGGCCAGCCAGCCGCTGCCTGCCGGCGAAGCGGGCTTCACGCAGATGGGCTGGCGCGTCGGCCTGGCCCGTTATGCGGAAGGCTGGGTCGACGCCAAGCGCGATGCCGCGCCGGCGGTGACGATGCGCGCACGGCTCGACCCCGCGGCCGCGGCCGCGCCATGAAGGCCCTGTACGACCTGGCCGCACCGGCCAAGGTGAACCTGTTCCTGCACGTGGTCGGTCGCCGCGCCGACGGCTATCACCTGCTGCAGTCGGCGTTCGTGCTGATCGACTGGGCCGACACGCTGCACTTCGAGCGCCGCGGCGACGGCTCGCTGCGCCGCCACGACCTGGCGACCCCGCTGCCCGACGACGACCTGTGCCTGCGCGCCGCGCGGGCGCTGCAGCAGGCCAGCGGCACCACCCTGGGCGCCGACATCCACCTGCACAAGCGCGTACCCACCGGGGCGGGGTTGGGTGGCGGTAGCTCCGACGCGGCCACCACGCTGCTGGCGCTCAATCGGCTGTGGAGCCTTCACTGGCCGCTCGACCGCCTGGCCGCGCTGGCCCTGACGCTGGGCGCCGACGTGCCCTTCTTCGTGCACGGCCACAACGCCTTCGTGCAGGGCGTCGGCGAGCAAGTCACGCCGATCGGGCTGCCGGCCCTGTGGCTGGCCGTGGTCAAGCCGCCGACCTCGTTGCCCACCGCGCAGATCTTCGCCAGCCCCGCCCTCGAGCGCGCCACCCCCGCTGTTATACTCGCCGACTTTCTCGCAGACACCCAGCTGAGCGACTGCGCCGCACCGGGATTCGGGCGCAACGACCTGCAAGCGGTTGCGCAACTCCAATGCGCCGAGGTGGGCCAGGCGGCCCAGTGGTTGCAGGCGCGTTTCGGCAACTGCCGCATGTCGGGGTCGGGCAGCGCAGTGTTCGCGAGAGCCGGCACGGGCGACCGACCGTTGGCGACCTGGGGCAGCGCTGAGCTGCCGCCGCACTGGGTTGGCCGCATGTGCCGCAGCCTGGCCACGCATCCGTTGCTGCACTGGTCGGACTGAGTCGGTTTTTCGAGGCGGCGGTGTTGAATCGGCGCCTGTGTAGGGGAGTCGCCAAGTTGGTTAAGGCATCGGATTTTGATTCCGACATACGAGGGTTCGAGTCCTTCCTCCCCTGCCAAACATCCCGCTGACCCCGCATCACGAGGCCCGCGCCGTGCTCTTCAACACCGTGCTCTTCACCGGCAACGCCAATCCGGCGCTGGCGCGCGAGATCGCCCAGACCCTGGGGGTCGAGCTCGGCAAGGCCAAGGTCGAGCGTTTCTCCGACGGCGAGGTGGATGTCGAGATCCAGCAGAACGTGCGCGCCCGCGACGTCTTCGTGGTGCAGCCCACCTGCGCGCCGACCAACGAGTTCCTGATGGAGCTGATGATCATGGTCGATGCGTTCAAGCGTGCCAGCGCACGCCGCATCACCGCCGTGATCCCGTACTACGGCTACGCGCGGCAGGATCGTCGGCCGCGCTCGACGCGAGTGCCGATCAGCGCCAAGGTGGTGGCCAACCTGCTGCAGACGGTGGGTGTCGAGCGGCTGCTGACGATGGACCTGCACGCCGACCAGATCCAGGGCTTCTTCGACATCCCGGTGGACAACATCTACGCCTCGCCGGTGCTGTTGTCGGACCTGAAGAGCAAGGCTTACCCCAACCTGGTGGTGGTGTCGCCCGATGTCGGCGGCGTGGTGCGCGCACGCGCGCTGGCCAAGCAGCTCGGCAGCGACCTGGCGATCATCGACAAGCGGCGCGCCGCGGCCAACGTGTCGGAAGTGATGCACGTGATCGGCGACATCGAAGGCCGCAACTGCGTGATCATGGACGACATGATCGACACCGCGGGCACGCTGGTGAAGGCGGCCGAGGTGCTGAAGGAGCGCGGCGCCAATCGGGTCTACGCCTACTGCACGCACCCGGTGTTCTCGGGGCCGGCGATCGAGCGCATCGCCGCGAGCCAGCTCGACGAGGTGGTGATCACCAACACGATCGCGCTGAACAAGGCCGCGCAGGGTTGCAAGAAGATCCGCCAGCTCTCGGTGGCGTTCCTGTTCGCCGAGACGATCCGGCGCATTTCGGACGGCGAGTCGGTGACGTCGCTGTTCGCGGAGCAGAACAATAATTTTTAGGTGGAGAAGCGGGTTGCCTGCGGCAACCCTTTCCTTGGTGGATCCTTCGGATCCGTTTTTCGAGTCGCCTGGTCGCGGGCCCTCATTCACTTGGAGTGAAACATGAAGTTCGTCGCTTTCGAGCGCACATTGCAGGGGACCGGAGCGAGCCGCCGCCTGCGCAACGCCGGCAAGGTGCCCGGCATCGTCTATGGCGCGGGTGACCCGCGCACGATCGAGGTCGATCACAACGCGCTGTTCCATGCGTTGAAGAAGGAGGCCTTCCACTCGTCGATCCTCGAGATGGAACTGGGCGGCAACACGCACAAGGTGCTGTTGCGCGACTTCCAGATGCACCCGTGGAAGCAACAGGTGCTGCACATCGACTTCCAGCGTGTCGACCCGAGCACCAAGCTGCGCATCAAGGTGCCGCTGCACTACGGCGGCGAAGAGAATTCGCCGGCGGTCAAGACCGACAAGTGCCTGATCAGCCACGTCGCCAACGACGTCGAGATCGAGTGCCTGGCCACACAACTGCCCGAGTTCATCGCGGTCGACCTGAGCGCGCTGGTCAAGGGCCAGTCGCTGCACGTGTCCGACATCGTGCCGCCCACCGGCGTGCGCATCGTGCGCCACGGCACGCTCAACCCGGTGATCGTGGCGGTCACGCTGCCCAAGATCGAGGAAGAAGAAGCGCCGGCCGCCGACGCCGCCGCAGCGGGTGTGCCCGGTGCGGCTCCGGCCGCGGGCGCAGCAGCCGCTCCGGCGGCCGCTGCCGCTGCGCCGGCCGCCGCTGCCAAGGGCAAGGCCGCGGCGCCGGCCAAGGACGACAAGAAGAAGAAGTGATCGCACGGACGCGCGCCACGCGCATCCCCCAACAGCGGCCCCCCGACGGGGGCCGTTTCTTTTGGCATCGACCTCGATAATCGCCGCCATGATTCGATTGATCGTCGGCCTGGGCAACCCCGGCACCGAATACGAGCGCACCCGCCACAACGTGGGCTTCTGGTGGGTCGACGGCGCGGCACGCAAGCTCGGCGCCGCAATGAAAAGCGATCGCAGCTACCACGGTCTGCTGGCACGCGTGAACCGCCGCGAAGGCCCGCTGTTCCTGCTCGAACCGCAGACCTACATGAACCTGTCTGGCAAGTCGGTGGCCGGGCTGGCGCGATTCTTCAAGATCGCGCCGGCCGAGATGCTGGTGGTGCACGACGAGATCGACCTGCCGCCCGGCCAGATGAAGCTCAAGCTCGGCGGCGGCGTCGCCGGCCACAACGGCCTCAAGGACATCCAGGCCCAACTCGGCAGCGCCGACTTCTGGCGCCTGCGCATCGGGGTGGGCCACCCGGGCAACAAGGACGAAGTGGCCGACTGGGTGCTGTGCAAGCCGTCGGCCGAGCAGCGCACGGCGATCGAGTCGTGCGTGGAGCGGTCGCTGGACACGCTGGACCTGTTGATCGATGGACCGATGGAGCGCGCGATGATGAAGATCCATGCCAAGCCGAAGGCCGCGCCCGCGGCGCCTGCGCCATGAGCCGCCGGGCCTTGTGTGCGCTAGCCGCCTCGCTGGCGGCGCTGACGCAGGCAACGTTCGCGCAGGACCGCGTCTACCGCTGCGGTGACGCCTACGTGCACGAAGCATGCGCCGACGGCCGCGGCATCGACGTCGCCGACGCGCGCAGTGCGCAGCAGGCCGCGCAGGCGCGGCAGGTGGCGCTGCGCGACGCACGCCAGGCCGACGCGCTGGAGCGGCAGCGCCTGCAGGCCGAACGCCTGGCTGCCCGGCAAGGCCCGGTGCTGATCGGCCCGTCGGTGAAGCCGACGAGCTTTGACGACAAGCGGTGCGCCAAGGGCAAGGGTGCGGCATGCAGCCGCGGCGAGCCTTCGACGAGCCGCAAAGGCAAGACGCCGTCCGTCACGCTCTACCGCGCCGCCGCCACTCGCTGACCCGGGGGCGGCCCGCCGCGAGGCTCTACCCGGCGGCCTTGGTGCGCACCAGCGTCGTGAACTTGGCCCAGAGCTGATCGCGGGTTTCGACCCGTTGCGGATCGACCGGGATGCACGCCACCGGGCAGACCTGCACGCATTGCGGCTCGTTGTAGTGGCCCACGCACTCGGTGCACTTGGACGGCTCGATGTCGTAGTGCTCCGGGCCGAGCGAGATGGCGTCGTTGGGGCACTCCGGCTCGCAGACGTCGCAGTTGATGCACTCGTCGGTGATCATCAAGGCCATCTGGCGAGCACCTTCCTCACGTGTCGACGCTGTGCGTCACGCGGTCGCGCAGCCGGCTCAGCACCGACGGCGCGACGAATTTGGACACGTCGCCGCCGAGCATGGCGATCTCGCGCACGAAGGTGCCGCTGACGAACTGGTATTGGTCCGATGGCGTCATGAAGATGGTTTCGACCTCTGGCATCAGCTGGCGGTTCATTCCGGCCATCTGGAACTCGTATTCGAAGTCCGAGACGGCACGCAGGCCGCGCACCACGACCTTGCCGCCGTTTTCGACCACGAAGTCGCGCAGCAGGCCGCGAAAGGCCACCACTTCGACGTTCTTGTACGGATTCGAGATCTCCCTGGCGATGTCGATGCGTTCGTCGATCGTGAACATCGTGCGCTTGTGGTGCCCCGCCGCCACCGCCAGCAGCAGCTTGTCGAACAAGCCGCAGGCCCGGCGCATCAAGTCTTCGTGTCCCAGGGTCATCGGGTCGAAGGTGCCTGGGTAGACAGCGATCAGCGGGCTGCGCATGGCTCACATCTCTCAATGAGGGCGCAGGCAGTTTAGCCGGTGCTATTGCGCCGCAGCAGGTGAAAGCACACTGCACCGGCCCGGTCATGCCGCCACTGCGCGAAGCCGTCTGGACAGCGCTCGAGCGGTCGCGCGGCTTCGACGTAGATGAAACCGTTGCCTGCCACCAAGTGAGTGGCGGCTTCGATTGCATGCTCCAGCAGCGTTGGGTCGTCGAACGGCGGGTCGAGCAGCACCAGTTGAAATCGCGCATCCGCGCCCGAACGCATCCAGGACACGGCCTCGGCTCGCTCCACCGTCACCGACGGCACTTTCAGCCGAGCCTGCGCGGCCCGCAAGGCAGCCACCAGGACCGGCTCGCGCTCGAGCAGCACCACCGGCGCAGCCCCGCGCGACGCCGCCTCGAAACCCAGCGCGCCGGTGCCTGCAAAGGCGTCCAGGCAGGCCCACCCGGTGAGGTCTTGGCCGAGCCAGTTGAAGAGCGTTTCGCGCACCCGCTGCGGTGTCGGGCGCAACCCCGGGCGGTCGAGCACCTGCAACGTGCTGCGCTTCAGGCGGCCGCCGACGATGCGCACCTGTTGCGGCAAACCGCGCGCCTTGTGCGCGGCAGGCCGCGCGGCGCTCACTGCCGAACCACCAGGCCGCGCTCGGCCATCAAGGCCTTGGCCTGCCCCACCGTGTACTCGCCGTAGTGAAAGATGCTGGCCGCCAGCACCGCGTCGGCGCCGCCGATGCGGATGCCGTCGACCAGGTGCTCCAGCGTGCCGACGCCGCCCGAGGCGACCACCGGCACCGGCACGGCGTCGACCACCGCGCGGGTGAGGTCGAGGTCGAAGCCGGCCTTGGTGCCGTCGCGGTCCATGCTGGTCAGCAGGATCTCGCCGGCGCCCTGCTCGACCATGCGGCGCGCCCACGACACCGCGTCGAGCCCCGTGGGCCGGCGTCCGCCGTGGCTGTAGACGTCCCAGCCCGGGCCGCGCGCACGCTCGTCATCGCCGCCGCGGCGCTTGGCGTCGATCGCCACCACGATGCACTGCGCGCCGTACTTGTCGGACGCGTCACGGATCACCTGCGGGTCGGCCACCGCCGCGGAGTTGAAGCTCACCTTGTCGGCGCCGGCATTGAGCAGCCGCCGCACATCGGCCACCGTGCGCACGCCGCCGCCCACCGTGAGCGGGATGAACACCTGCGACGCCACCGCCTCGATGATGTGCAGGATCAGGTCGCGCCCGTCGCTGGTGGCGGTGATGTCGAGGAAGGTCAGCTCGTCGGCGCCCTGCTCGTTGTAGCGCGCCGCCACCGCCACCGGATCGCCGGCGTCGCGCAGATCGACGAAGTTGACGCCCTTGACCACACGGCCGGCGGTCACGTCGAGGCAGGGAATGATGCGTTTGGCGAGCATGGGTGCGGACGTGGCTGGTGCCGCGCTGAGCGGTTTCGAGTGAGGGTCAGGCGCCGCCGTTGAGCTCGTCGGCGCGCTTTTGGGCCGCGGCGAAGTCGAGCGCGCCGCTGTAGATGGCGCGCCCGCAGATGACGCCGCGGATGCCGTCGTCTTCCAGCGCGCACAGCTTTTCGATGTCGGTCATCCCGCTCAGCCCGCCGGAGGCGAACACCGGTATGGTGAGCGACTGTGCCAGCTTGACGGTGGCCTCGAGGTTGATGCCGGTGAGCATGCCGTCGCGGCCGATGTCGGTGTAGATCACGCCCTCGACGCCATAGTCCTCGAACTTCTTGGCCAGGTCGATCACCTCGTGGCCGGTGAGCTTGCTCCAGCCGTCGGTAGCCACCTTGCCGTCCTTGGCATCGAGCCCGACGATGACATGGCCGCCGAACGCGCTGCAGGCGTCCTTCAGGAAGCCGGGGTTCTTGACCGCTGCGGTGCCGATGATCACGTAGCTCAGGCCATCGTCGAGATAACGCTCGATGGTGTCGAGGTCGCGCAGGCCGCCGCCGAGCTGCACCGGGATCTGGTCGCCGACCTCGCGCACGATCGCCTTGACTGCCGGCTCGTTGACCGGCTTGCCGGCGAAGGCGCCGTTCAGGTCGACCAGGTGCAGCCGCCGCGCGCCGGCGTCGAGCCAGCGGCGCGCCATCGCTGCCGGGTTGTCGCCGAACGTGGTGGCGGCCTTCATGTCGCCTTGCTCCAGACGCACGCACTTGCCGTCTTTGAGGTCGATCGCCGGGATCAGCAGCATGGCTGGAACTCGAGCGGGTGCGCAGGCTCGCGGTGGGGTGGGGGGTGCCGGATTCGCTTCGATGGCGCGGCGCGTATAGCAGCCGCAGCGCTGTCAAGGCATCCAGGCGAGGAAGTTCCGATAGAGGGTCAGACCGTGGGTGGCGCTCTTCTCGGGGTGGAACTGCGTGGCAAAAATGTTATCCCTCGCCACGGCACAGGTAAAGCTGCCGCCGTAGTCGGAATGCGCTGCACTGTGGCATTCGTCCGACGGTTTGGCGTGGTAGCTGTGCAGAAAGTAGAACCAGCTGTCATCTGGCACCTCGCGCCACAGGGGGTGTGCGGCGCGCTGGCGCACCTGGTTCCAGCCCATCTGCGGCAGCTTGAAGTGGCTGCCGTCGCTCTGGCGCCGCCCCTCGAGCTGGAATCGCACCACCCGGCCGGGCACCAGCCCGAGGCCCGGCGTGTCCTGCTCGTCGCTGTGGTCCAGCAGCATCTGCATGCCGACGCACACACCCAGCAACGGGCGGTTGCGGCTGGCCGCCAGCACCGCGTCTTGCAGCCCTGAACGCTGCAGCTCACGCATGCAATCGCGCATCGCACCCTGGCCAGGCAGCACCACCCGCTCGGCCGCCAGCACCTCGTCGGGCCGTGAGGTCACCACCACCCGGCAGTCGCTGCCGGCGGCAGCGTGCAGCAGCGCCTGCGACACCGAGCGCAGGTTGCCCATGCCGTGATCGACCACCGCCACCAGGCGCGTCATGGCCAGCCACCGCGGCGGCAAGCACTGGTCACAGGCTGCCCTTGGTCGACGGCACCACCCCGGCGCTGCGCGGGTCGACCGCCAGCGCCATGCGCAACGCCCGCGCGAACGCCTTGAACACGGTCTCGCACTGGTGGTGCGCGTTGTCGCCGTGCAGGTTGTCGATGTGCAGCGTCACCATCGCGTGGTTGGCAAAGCCCTGGAAGAACTCGTAGGCGAGCTGGGTGTCGAAGCCGCCCACCATGGCCGCCTTGAACGGCACCCGCATGTGCAGCCCGGGGCGGCCGGAAAAATCGATCACCACGCGCGACAGCGCCTCGTCGAGCGGCACGTAGGCGTGCCCGTAGCGCGTGAGCCCGGCCTTGTCGGCCACCGCCTGCGCCACCGCCATGCCCAGCGTGATGCCGACGTCTTCGACCAGATGGTGGCCGTCGATGTGCAAATCGCCCTTGGCGTCGACCTCGAGGTCGAGCAGGCCGTGGCGCACCACCTGGTCGAGCATGTGGTCGAAGAATCCGATGCCGGTGGCCAACTTCGCGTGGCCGCTGCCGTCGAGCACGACGCGCACCCGGATCTGCGTTTCCTTGGTGTTGCGCTGCACCTCGGCGTGGCGCGGCGCCGCTGTGGCGCGCGGCTGCTTGGGCGGCTCGGCGGCGGCGCGGGTCGGTGATTTCATCTACAGGCTCGCTTTCAGCGCATCGATCATCAGGGTGTTCTCCTGTGGCGTGCCCACCGTCAGGCGCAGGCAGTTGGCCAGCAGTGGGTGCGGCAACGCGGCACCGATGTTCTTGACCAGCACGCCGCGCGCCTTCATGCCGTCGAACGCACGCTTGGAGTCGGGCACCCGCGCCAGGATCATGTTGGCCTCGCTGGGAAACGGCCGCACGCCCGGCAGCGCGCGCAACGCGGCCTGCAGCCGCTCGCGCTCGGCGCGCAGGATGGCCGCCTGGCGTGCGTACTCGTCGGCGTGCTCGAGCGCGAACAGCGTGGCCTCGGCATTGAGCACGCTCACGTTGTAAGGCGGGCGCACCTTCTCGACCTCCTCGATCAGCGCGGCGCGGCCGCACAGATAGCCGAGGCGCACGCCGGCCAGCCCGAACTTGCTCAATGTGCGCATCACCAGCACATGGTCGTGCGCGGCCATGCGCTGCATCCAGGTGCGCGACGAGAAGGGTTGATAGGCCTCGTCGAACACCACCAGGCCGTCTTGCGCGGCCACCGCGGCGACGATGCGGTCGATCACCGCGTCGTCCCACAGGTTGCAGGTCGGGTTGTTGGGGTAGGCGATGTAGGTCAGCGCCGGCCGTTCGCGCTCGATCGCCGCCAGCATCGCGGCCTCGTCGAGCTCGAACTCCGGCGTCAGCGACACACCGATGAAACGCAACCCGCGCAGTTGCGCCGACAACCGGTACATCACGAAGCCGGGTTCGGGCGCCAGGATCGCGGCACCCTTGACGTTGCAGGCGACCGACAGCATGTCGATCAACTCGTCGGACCCGTTGCCGAGCATCAGCTTGCAGCCGGCAGGCAACTCGACGTAGCGCGACAGCGCGACCACCACGTCGGTCGCGCATTGCGCCGGGTAGCGGTTGATCGCCACGCGCGCGAGGCGCTCGCCGAGTTCTCTCTGGAGCGGCTCGGGCAGGCGGAACGGGTTTTCCATCGCGTCGAGCTTGACCAGGCCCGCGCTCGGCTGGATCGCGTAGCCGTGCGTCGACTGCACGTCCTGCCGGATCACGCGGGCCAGGCGCTGCGCCAGCGGGGTCGACTCAGCCACGGTTCACCTCGCTCAGCAGCAGTTGCATCACATGCTCGTCGTGCTCGACCTTGCCGGTGTAGCGAAAGCCGAGCTTCTCGTAGAACGGACCGGCGTGACCCGGCAACGTCTGGTGCGACAGGCCGACCGACGCCACGCCCAGGCGCCGCGCCTCGTCGATCACCCAGCGCATCGTGCGTGCGCCGTAACCCTTCTTCTGGTGTTTGGCATCGATCATCAGGCGCCACACGTAGAGCTGGTCGGCCGGCTCGTCGGGATCGCGGCGCACGTCCCACAGCAACAGCAGCCCCACCGGCTGCTCACCGTCGTAGATGCCCAGCGGCCGGCCCGCCGCGCGCACCGAGGCCTGCGCGAGCGACTTTGCGACCGGTGCCACCAGGCCCCGCTGATCGGGCGCCACTTCGAGCTGGATCAGCAGGTCGACGTTGGCATCGGTCACCGTGCGCAGATGAAATCCGGTATTGCCGCCATCCCCGGCGGCGCCGAGCCGCATCTGTGCGGCGCGCGCGTGCGCCTGCAGGCCCTCGCCGAGAGCCAGCTCTGCAGCGATCGGGCCCAGCACCTGCGCGCCCAACGCGCTCACCTCGATCAGGCTCGAGCGCTTGACGAAGTCGTACACGCCCAGTGGCGAGCTGAAGCGTGCGGTGCCCGAGGTCGGCAGCACGTGGTTGGGCCCCGCACAGTAGTCGCCCAGGCTCTCGCTGGTGAAGGCACCGAGGAAGATCGCGCCGGCGTGCTTGAGCAGCGGCTCCCAGCGCGACGGCTCGCGCGCGCTGATCTCCAGGTGCTCGGGTGCGATGCGGTTGCTGATCGTGCACGCTTCGGCCATCGAGCGCGTGTGGATCAACGCGCCGCGGCCTTCCAGCGACGCGCGGATCACGTCGCGCCGCGGCAGCTCGGGCAGCAGCCGCTCGATCGCGGCGGCCACCGCATCGAGATACGCGGCGTCGGGCGACAGCAGGATGCTCTGCGCCAGTTCGTCGTGCTCGGCCTGGCTGAACAGGTCCATCACCACCCACTCGGGGTCGGTGCTGCCGTCGGCCAGCACCAGGATCTCGCTGGGGCCGGCCACCATGTCGATGCCGACCTGGCCGAACACGCGGCGCTTGGCGCTCGCGACGTAGGCGTTGCCGGGCCCGATGATCTTGTCGACGCGCGGCAGCGTGGCCGTGCCGTAGGCGAGCGCGGCGATCGCCTGGGCGCCGCCGAGCGTGAAGACACGGTGCACGCCTGCCACCTGGGCCGCGGCCAGCACCAGCGCATTACGCTGCCCCTTGGGCGTGGGCACCACCATCACGATCTCGCCGACCCCGGCCACCTGCGCCGGGATCGCGTTCATCAGCACCGACGACGGATAGGCCGCCTTGCCGCCCGGCACATAGATGCCCACGCGGTCGAGCGGTGTCACCTTCTGGCCGAGCAGCGTGCCGTCGGCGTCGCAGATCTGCCAGCTCTGGCAGCAGGCGCGTTGCTGATGCTCGTGGTAGTGGCGCACCCGCGACGCCGCGGCCTGCAGCGCGTCGCGCTGGGCGGCCGGCAGGCTGTCGAGTGCGCGCTGCAGTTCGCCGCGCGGCACTTCGAGCTCGGCCGCCGACGCTGCGTGCACGCCATCCAGACGCGCCGTGTGCTCCAGCAACGCGGCGTCGCCGCGCGCACGCACGTCGTCGACGATGCGGGCCGCCGTGTCTTCGATGGCGTGATCGGTCTCGCTCGACCAGTGCAGCACACGCTGCAGCTGCGCGTCGAAGTCGCTCGCCGCGGTGCTCAGCCGCCGCAGACGCAGCGGGCTCATTGGGGCACCGCGCAGGCAGCAGCCAGCGCCTCGATCACCGGCCGCAGCGATTCGCGCTTCAACTTCAGCGCCGCCGGATTGACGACCAGCCGCGCGCTGATGTCCATCACGTGCTCGACCTCGACGAGCCGGTTGGCCTTCAGCGTGCTGCCGGAGGACACCAGGTCGACGATGGCATCGGCCAGCCCGGTGAGCGGGGCCAGCTCCATCGAGCCGTAGAGCTTGATCAGGTCGACGTGCACGCCCTTGTCGGCGAAGTGCTGGCGCGCCAGCTGCACGTACTTCGTGGCCACGCGGATGCGCGAGCCCTGCTTCACTGCCGCCGGGTAGTCGAAGTCGGCGCGCACCGCCACGCTCAGGCGGCAGCGCGCGATACCGAGATCCAACGGCTGGTACAGGCCGGTGGCGCCGCCCGCGTGGCCCCAGGCGGCGCCATGCTCGAGCAACACGTCGAGGCCGACGACACCGAAATCGGCGCCGCCGTACTGCACGTAGGTCGGCACGTCGCTCGCCCGCACCAGCACCACCTGCAGGTCGGGGCGGTTGGTCGGCAGGATCAGCTTGCGCGAGGTCTCGGCGTCCTCGAGCACCGACAGGCCGGCGCGCGCCAGCAGCGGCAGCGTCTCGTCGAAGATGCGGCCTTTCGACAGCGCCAGCATCAGCGGGGTCGAGGTTTTCACTTGACCCTTTCGATGGCGGCACCGAGTGTGCGCAGTTTTTCTTCCATGCGTTCGTAGCCGCGGTCGAGGTGGTAGATGCGATCGACCAGCGTCTCGCCGTCGGCCACCAGCCCGGCGATCACCAGCGAGGCCGAGGCGCGCAGGTCGGTGGCCATCACGCTGGCGCCCGACAGCTGCGGCACGCCGCGCACGAACGCCGTGCGGCCGTCGACCTCGATCTGCGCACCCAGCCGCAGCAGTTCGTTGACGTGCATGAAGCGGTTCTCGAAGATCGTCTCGACGATCTGCGCCGCGCCGTCGGCAATGGCGTCCACCGCCATGAACTGCGCCTGCATGTCGGTGGGAAACGCCGGGTATTCGCTGGTGCGGATGCTCACCGCGCGCGGCCGCCGGTCGGCACGCACGCGGATGCCGCCGGTGACCGCGTCGATCACCGCGCCGGCCTCGCGCAGGCGCTCGATCACCGCCTCCAGCAGCAACGGGTCGGCGCCGCGCAGCAGCACGTCGCCGCCGCACGCCGCCACCGCGCACAGGAAGGTGCCGGTCTCGATGCGATCGGGAATGAAGCCGTGCGGCTCGCGCGGCGCGTTCAGCGACGCCACGCCCTGGATGCGCACGCGGCTCGTACCGTGGCCCTCGATGCGCGCACCCATGGCGATCAGCAGCTCGGCGAGGTCGGCCACCTCGGGCTCCTGCGCGGCGTTTTCGAGCACCGTTTCGCCGTCTGCCAGCGTGGCGGCCATCATCAGGTTTTCGGTGCCGGTGACGGTCACCATGTCGGTGGCGATCGAGGCGCCCTTCAAGCGCTTGGCGCGCGCCAGGATGTAGCCGTGCTCGACGCGGATGTCGGCACCCATCGCCCGCAGGCCCTGGATGTGCTGGTCCACCGGGCGCGAGCCGATCGCGCAGCCCCCGGGCAACGACACCCGGGCCTCGCCGAAGCGCGCCAGCAGCGGCCCGAGCACCAGGATCGCCGCGCGCATGGTCTTGACCAGCTCGTACGGCGCCTGCGGCGACGCGACTGTCGAGGCGTCGATGTGCACTTGATCCGGCGCGGTGGTCGAGCGCTCGGCGCCGGCGCCCATGCTGCGCAGCAGCTTGAGCGTGGTGCTCACGTCCTGCAGCCGCGGCACGTTGGCGAGCGCGAGCGGCGTCGGGCTGAGCAGCGCCGCGCACAGGCCGGGCAGCGCCGCGTTCTTTGCGCCTGAGATCGTCACCTCGCCTTGGAGGCGCCGACCGCCGCGAATCAGCAATTTGTCCATGGTCTGGGTTGTTCGCGGAGCGGGCTGTGGGAGCCGGGGAACGCGACAGCCCAATCAGGCCACGCCATCACCGCCACCCGCAGCATCGCGCCGCGGACGGTTCAATGGTGATGGTGTTGCGACCGCTGGTTCTCAGCGGCCCATTCGGCGGGGGTGAGCGTCTTCATCGACAGGGCGTGAATCTGCTCACGCATTCTATCGCCCAGCGCCGCGTACACCTGCTGGTGGCGCCGCACGCGGGCCAGACCCTCGAACGCAGGCGACACGATGGTGGCAAAGAAGTGCCGGCCGTCGCCTTCGACCGCCAGGTGCTCGCAAGCCAGCCCTGCCGCGATGAAGCGGCGCACGTCGTCGGCGGTGGGGTCGGCCATGGTGAGCGGATTATGGCCTTGCTCAGTGCCGGATCTTGTAGCCGTTGTGCAGCAGCCGCAGCGCGATCGCCGCCACCACGGCGAAGCTGATCGCCACCACGGCCAGGCTGATGGCCGGCGAGACGTCGCTGACGCCGAAGAAGCCGCGTCGAAAGCCGTCGACCATGTAGAAGAACGGATTGAGGTGGCTGGCTGCCTGCCAGAACGCCGGCAACGAGTGCACCGAATAGAACACGCCGGAGAGAAACGTCATCGGCACGATCACGAAGTTCTGGAACGCTGCCATCTGATCGAACTTCTCCGCCCACAGGCCGGCGATGAGGCCGAGCGAGCCCATCATCGCCGCGCCCAGCACGCCGAAGACCACGATCCACCACGGCTGCACCGGCGCCACCGGCGCGAACCACAGCGTGACCGCCAGCACGCCCGTGCCGACCACCAGCCCGCGCACCACCGAGGCGCCGACATAGGCCGCGTACCACGCCGCCGGCGACAGCGGCGTGACCAGCAGGAACACCAGGTTGCCGGTGATCTTGCTCTGGATCAGCGACGAGCTCGAGTTGGCGAACGCGTTTTGCAGCACGCTCATCATCACCAGCCCCGGAATCAGGAAGCTGGTGTAGCGAACCCCGGGGTAGACCTGCACGCGGTCTTCCAGCACGTGGCCGAAGATCAACAGGTACAGCACTGCCGTCAGCACCGGCGCCGCCACGGTCTGGAATCCGACCTTCCAGAAGCGCAGCACCTCCTTGTAGAACAGGGTGCCCGCGCCGGTGAGCGAGATCGTGGCCATGGTGGCACGATAGCGCATGCATTCGAGCGGCCACGAGGAGCACCGGCGATGAACGACGCCCCGTGGCTGTGGGCGGGCGCGAGCGGCTACTCGTACAAGGAGTGGAAAGGCCCGTTCTACCCGCAGGACCTGGCCGACGCCGACATGCTCGCCTGGTACGCGACCCACCTCAACACGGTGGAGATCAACAACACCTTCTACCGCAACCCCAAGCGCGAGGTGCTCGCCAAGTGGGCCGAGGCCACGCCCGAGACGTTTCGCTTCGCCATCAAGGCGACGCGGCGCATCACGCACGACGGCCGCCTCAAGGTCGACGCGGTAGCCGAGCCATTGCGTTATCTCTACGGGAGCCTGGAGGCGCTCGGCGCCAAGCTCGGCGCGGTGCTGTTCCAGCTGCCGCCCAACTTGAAGAAGGACGTGCCGCGCCTGACGGCCTTTCTGAAGCTGCTGCCGCCCGACCACCGCGCGGCGTTCGAGTTTCGCAACGAGAGCTGGTTCGACGAGGAGGTGTATGCGGCACTGAAGTCGGCCGGCGCGTCGCTGTGCTTCTCGGAGCGCGAAGACAACGCCCCGCCGCCGCTGGTGGAAACGGCGCCCTGGGGCTACGTGCGGCTGCGCCTGGAAAACTACTCCGACGACGACCTGGCGGCGTGGGCGGCGCGCCTGGCCGCCACCGGGTGGACGCAGGCCTACGCCTACTTCATGCACGAGCCCACGGCGCCGGGCTACGCGCGCACGCTCACTCGACTGGCAGGTGCACGGGCGCGGCGCTGACCGGCTTGCCGTCGCCGTCGTGCATGATCTCGAGGAACACGTCCTCCAGGTCGGCGCGGCCGATCTCGAGGTCTTCGATGCGCACGCCGCCGGCGCGCAACTGGCCGAGGATGATCTCGACCTCGGCGGCGTCGTGCGCGCTGACCTGGGCGATGCGGCCGGTGACTCGCGCGTGCGCGGCCACCGGAGCCGGCAAGACGTCATCGGTCTTGAAGCGCAGCATCGTGCTCGCGGTGCCGGCCAGCAGGTTGGCGGTGCGGTCGAGCGCCACCACACGCCCAAGCTTCAGCATCGCGATGCGGCCGCACAGCGCCTCGGCCTCCTCGAGGTAGTGCGTGGTCAGCAGCACCGTGTGGCCCTGCTTGTTGAGGCGCGCGACGAACTGCCACAGCGTCTGCCGAAGCTCGACGTCGACGCCGGCGGTGGGCTCGTCGAGCACGATCACCGGCGGCCGGTGCACCAGCGCCTGCGCCACCAGCACGCGCCGCTTCATGCCGCCGGAGAGCTGCCGCATGTTGGACTCGCCCTTGTCGGCCAGGCCGAGCTCGCTCAGCAACTCGTCGATCCAGGCGTCGTTGTCGTGCACGCCGAAGTAGCCGCTCTGGATGCGCAGCGTCTCGCGCACGCTGAAGAAGGGGTCGAACACCAGCTCCTGCGGCACCACGCCCAGCGCCTTGCGCGCGGCAGCGTAGTCGGTCCACACGTCATGGCCCATCACGGCGACGCGGCCGGCGCTGGCCCGCGTCAGGCCGGCCAGGATGCTGATGAGGGTGGTCTTGCCCGCGCCGTTGGGGCCCAGCAGGCCGAAGAACTCGCCGCGCTCGATCTGAAAGCTCACGCCGTCGAGCGCGCGCAACTCGCCGCGCGGCCCGGCGTAGGTCTTGCCGACTTGCTCGAACCGGACCGCAGGCATCGTTGCCGATTGTAGGCAGGCGACGCCGTGCGGTTCCGATGCAAGAATCGAGGCCTCCATGGCGACCGAGAAGAAAAAACCCCGCCGCACCGCCGAGCGCATCCTCGAGGTGACGCTGGAGTTGTTCAACCGCTTCGGCGAGCCGAACGTCAGCACCACGGTGATCTCGGCCGAGTTGCGCATCAGCCCGGGCAACCTGTACTACCACTACCCGGCCAAGGACGAGCTGATCAATGCGCTGGTCGATCGCTACCGGCGTGCGCTGTCGGAGTTGCTGGGCGCTGCCGAGCAGGTGCGCAACGTCGAGGACGCCTGGCTGTTCGTGCACATGCTGTTCGAGCTGATCTGGAACTATCGATTCCTGTACCGCGACCTGAACGACCTGCTGAGCAAGAACCGCCACCTCGAAACACATTTCCAGGCGGTGCTGCGCGAGAAGGTGCGCGCCGTGCAGGCCCTGCTCGATGGGCTGGCCCGCGGCCAGGCGCTGAGCGAGCAGCCGCCGGACTCCGCCACGGTGTCCAACGCCATGGTGGTGGTGCTGACCTACTGGCTCAGCTACGAATACGTGCGCGACCCGCGCCGCGCGCTGGAGCCCGAGCGTGCCGCCGCGGCGCTCAACCGCGGCGCCTTCCATGTGCTGAGCCTGCTGCTGCCTTATCTCGAGCCGGCTGCGCGCGAACACCTGATGGCGCTGGCCGGTGCGTACCGGGACAATGCGCCGGCCGAGTGACCAGGTGACGACCGAGTGACGACAGGAGACCCGTGTGATGGCCAAGTGGACCGCCTTTCCGTACGCCAGCGCCGACTACGTCTACGACGCCGCCGCGCTGAAGAAGAAGTGGGCGCGCCTGCACGCCGGCGACGCCGAGCCGCTGCCCAAGGACGACAAGGTGCTGGCGGCGTGGTCGCTGTTCCACGCCGGCGAATTCCAGAAGGCCTGCGAGGCAGGGCTGAAGGCGGGTGACGGTGGCCTCGCGGTGGCCAACAAGGCGCAGGCGATCTACGCCAACTACCTGGAGAAGAGCGAGAAGAACAAGCTCGGGTTGTTCCTCGAGGTGGCCGAGCGCGCCGAGGCGCAGCAAAAGAGCGACGCCAGGAATCCGAACGCCCACTACTGGATGGCCTACGCGCTCGGCCGCTACAGCCAGGGCATCAGCGTGGCCAAGGCGTTGGCGCAGGGCCTGGGCGGCAAGGTCAAGGGCGCTCTGGAAACCACGATCAAGCTCGCGCCCAAGCACGCCGATGCGCACATCGCGCTGGGCACTTTCCACGCCGAGGTGATCGACAAGGTCGGCAAGCTGCTCGGCAAGACGCAGGGCGCCGACACGGCCACCGGCTTGAAGATGTTCCAGCAGGCGCTCAAGCTCAACCCGGCCAGCGCGATCGCCCGGGTCGAGTACGCCAACGGACTGGTGATGCTCGAAGGCGACAAGCGGATGAAGGAGGCCGAAAAGCTCTACGCCGAGGCCGCCGAGTGCGAGCCGCTCGATGCGATGGAGCGGCTCGACGTGGAGATGGCGAAGGAAGAGCTGGAAGACTAGGTCACCCCAGGGCCGGGCCTGCATGCCCGGCCCGCTCGGCAGGCGTTCGCTGACGCGCAGGCGTCAGCTGACGTCCGGCCTCGCCCCAAGGGAGCATCAGCGTCACCAGCAGCAGCTTGTCGAACTCCGGCTGGAAGCGCTCGATGATCGCCTGCGGATCGGGGCACAGCTTGGCGTCGGTGATGAGCCCGAACTGCACGCCGCCCGCGTAGCTGAGGATCGACACGCCGACGCCGATGTGGCCCGAGGCCGGCACCCAGAACATCGTCTGCCGGATCGTCGAGCCGCAAAACTGCAGCGGCTTGGCAGGCCCGGGCACGTTGGTCATCACCGCGGTCGCCTTCTTGGCGAACAGGCCGAGGATCGCGTCCTGCACCGGCTTGATCATCAGCCCGGCGACCGCCAGCACCGCGAACGCCAGCAGCGGCTGGTAGCTGCCCTTCAACTCGCTCATGCGCCGGCGCACGGCGTACAGGCGTTCGATCGGGTTGTGAATGCCGATCGGCAGCACCAGCGGCGCCAGGCCGAACTTGTTGCCGAGCTGCCAGGCCTGGTCGAGCGGACGCAGGTTCACCGGCACCATGGCGCGGATCTCCTGTCCGGTGGGGTCGTCGCCGCGGTCGCGCAGGTACCCGCCGATCGCGCCGGCCACGCATGAGAGCAGCACGTCGTTGATCGAGCAGTTGAGGCCCTTGCCGATGGTCTTCACGGCATCGAGCGGCAACGGCTCGTTCCAGGCCACTCGTTTGTTGCCCTCGGGCATGCCCTTCAGGCGCGTGGCCGAATCGTCGGCCATCAACGCCATCGCGGCGACGTCGCCCAGCACCTGGTAACCCACACGCGCCATCTCGAGCGACCCCAGCAGCTGCTGCGGCTGCGACAGCGCCTCGACCGATCGCGCGACGCCGCTGCCCGTCATGCCCAGCGCCTTGACGGCGATGTCGGTGAGCGGCTGGATCACCGAATCGGACAGCCAATCGGACTCGGCGTCGTCGCGCGTGCGGCGCTGGCGCGAGGGCGGCTCGTTGCCGCCATCGGTGATCGACTGCACCACCGAGATCAGCGAGATGCCGTCGCCGATGCAGTGGTGGATGCGCACGATCAGCGCCGAGCCGCCCTCGTAGCGCTCGATCAGGTGAAACTGCCACAGCGGCCGCTTGGCATCGAGCGGCTGCGTGGCCAGCTTGCCGCACAGCGCCTGCAGCGCGGCGCGCTCGCTGTGGCCCTTGCGGCGTGCGAGCTTCTCGCGCACCACGTGATGGTGGATGTCGAAATCGGCATCGTCGACCCACATCGCGCCGACCGCGTCTTGCACCACCTTCTGCGCGAAACGGTCGTAGCGCAGCAGCCTGGCGGCCACCCGCTCGCACAGCACCTCGTAGTCGAGCGCCGGCTGCAACAGCCAGACGCCGACGATCATCATCAGGTTGACCTCGTTGTCCATGCGCAGCCAGGCGGTGTCGACGCGCGACATGCGTTCGCTGGCGGCGGATGGCATCGGAGGTCTCCTCGAGGTCGTGGCGGTCGAACGGGGGTGCAACGATGCTGGCTAAGATGCCGGTCGTCAACCGTCACAAGCCCGCACAGGAGTCACCATGGCCGACCTGAAAGCTGCCTTCGACAAGGCCGTTGCCGAGAGCAAGAGCCTGCCCGAGAAGCCCGACAACGCCACGCTGCTGCAGATATACGCGCTGTACAAGCAGGCCACCGCAGGCGACGTCGATGGCAAGCGGCCGGGCTTCTCCGACATGGTGGGCCGCGCCAAGTGGGACGCCTGGAACGCGGTCAAGGGCAAGGACACCAGCAGCGCGATGCAGGAGTACGTCGACCTCATCGAGTCGTTGAAGTAGCGCGGCGCCGCAGGCGCCCTGCCCTGCGGGGCTACTTCTTCTTCGCGGGCGCCCTCTTGGCGGCGGCAGCGGCCTTGCCGAGCAACGCATCGAGGTTCTTCTCGATCTCGCGCTCGATCGTGCCCGCGAACGCGCCGAGCAGGAAGCCGAGCTTGGCATCGAGGTCGAAGTGGTCCGCCGCCACGATCAGGCGGCCGTTGACGCCCGCACGCGTGAACTCCACCGTGTCGCTGGTCTCGCCCTCGAGCACGCTGCATTCCATGTCGAACTTCTTCTCCACGTCCTCGGCCCAGGCCCAAGCGACCTTGCGTGCCTTGGCCAGGCCCAGCTTGTGTTGGCGGTGGATGCGGATGTCGGGCATCAGGGAACTCCTGCGGTCATCGCGCGCAGTGTGGCGTGGCGTTCGGCCTTGGGCAAGGCGGCCAGCCGCTTGACCTCGGCGTAGAAAGCATCGAAGTCGCCGCCCAAGCGCCGAAACAGGCGCTCGAAGTCGGGCACCAGATCGTTGTAGGCACCCTGCACCGCCAGCGACGCGTTGTTGGCACGCGCCATGAAGGCGTCGTAGCCGGCGAAGCCTCCCCAGCGCTCGCTCTTCAGCCGCGCGTAGTCGGTGCGCATCGTCTCGAACAACTCGGCCTTGCGCCGGCGCTTGTCGGCATCGGGCAGCGCGCTCGTGTACAGCGCCTGCAGCGCGGTGCGGGTCTTCAGCGTCAACGCGCGGAACTCCTCGCGCCGCTCCTGCATCGCCTGGAACTCGTGCAGCGCCTGGGCGTCGCCCTCGATGGCCAGCCAGCGCGTGCCGCCGATGCGCTCCACCGCCACCGCGAACGACTCGTTGAACGCGGTGTCGTCGGCGGCGTAGACCACCTGGTGCGCGAGTTCGTGAAACACCAGCCGCGCGACCTCGGGGTCGGGCCAGTTGATGAAGGTCGACAGCAGCGGGTCGCCGCCGAGCCAGTTGGTCCAGCCGAGCGTGGAGTACGCGGGCACGCCGTAGACGTCGACCTCCAGCGCCTCGTTTCGCAACTGGGTGGCCAGCGCGTCGGCGCCGGCCTTGTCGAAGTAGCCGCGGTAAGCGACGCAGCCCATCACCGGAAAGCACCAGGTCTTCAGCGTCAGCGACAGCTCCGGCGTGGCCACCACGTTCCACACCACGGCGCTGCGGCCGATGTCGGCGTAGCGCGTGTAGCTGGCGTTGTCCGGCAGGTGCAGTTCGTGCACCGCGAATTCGCGCATGCGCTGCGACAGCGCGAGCTTGCGTTTCAGAGGCTCGCCGGTGGCACCATCCGCCAGCCACTGGTCGACCGGCCGCGCGCGCTGCATGAGGTCGAGATGGCCGCCGACCGACTGGCCGATGTAGCCGAGCGACGAGCAGCCGCTGGTGCCGCACGCCAGCGCGACCGCTGCGACCACGACGGCCACGGTGGCACCGAGCCCGGCCATCAGCAGCGTCGTGCGTCGCACCGCATCCGTCGATCGTGAAGGCCGCGGTCGATCCTCACGCCGGCCGCACCTCGACGCGGCAATCGTAGAACGTCGGCGCACGGCCGATGTCGGTGAGCCGCTGGCTGGTCAGCTCGTTGACGTTGGTGCCGCGCACGCCGAACTTGCGCCACCACACCCCCAGGCCGTTGACCACGCCCGGCCGCGCCCGCTGGCCCACACGCGCGCGGCAGTGGTAGCGCCCGCGCTCGTTGAAGACCTCGACCATCGCGCCGTCGGCGATGCCGCGGGCCGCGGCGTCGTCGGGGTGCATCTCGAGCAGCGGCTCGCGCTCGGTCTCGCGCAGCGACGCCACGTTGACGAAGCTCGAGTTGAGGAAGTTGCGCGCCGGCGGCGAGATCATCGCCAGCGGGTAACGCGCCGCCAGCGGCGAGGTCGCACCCTCGCGCGGCGGCACGTAGTCGGGCACGCCGATGCCCGGCGCGTCGACCCACACCTTGCCGCTCGGCGTCTGGAAGTGGCCGTCGGCGAACGGCGCCTCGGGCAGCGGCACCTTGACCCAGCCGTCGCGCCGCAGCACCTCGAAGTCCACCCCTGGCAACGCGGTGCGCGCCAGCGCTTCGTCGTCGTCGCCGAAGCACGGCTCGGAAAAGCCAAGGTGTTGCGCCAGCTCGCGAAAGAACTGCGAATTCGGTTTCGCCTCGCCGAGCGGGGCAATCGCCGGCTCGTTGAACATCGCGTAGGTGTGGCCGTACGAGACGTGCACGTCCAGGTGCTCGGGCTGCGTGGTGGCCGGCAGCACGATGTCGGCATGGTCGGCGGTGTCGGTCATGAAGTGCTCGAGCACCACGGTGAACAGGTCTTCGCGGGCGAAGCCCTGCACCACCCGGCCCGAGTGAGGCGCCACCGCCACCGGGTTGCTGTTGTAGACCACCAGCGCCTCGATCTTCGGGCCGAAGGCGGGCGAGGCCTCGCGCAGCAGGTCGTCGCCGATCGTGGTCATGTTGATGGTGCGCGGCGTGCGGCCGGCAAGCAGATCGGGCCTGTACAGCGCCGCGTCGCCGCGTACGCCCTTGAACCAGCCCGAGGCCGACAACAGCAGGCCACCGGCGCGATGGCGCCAGGCCCCGGTGAGGCAAGGCAGCAGCGCGATCAGCCGCACCGCATTGCCGCCGCCGGCGACACGCTGCATGCCGTAATTCAGGCGGATCGCCGCCGGCTGC
>DATDJF010000248.1:0-4788 GCA_036520715.1 Burkholderiaceae bacterium
GCCAAGCATAGCCGGGCTTGGGCCGCCGCGGCGGCGGCGCGGCGGCTCTGGGCGCGTCGCGGCGCGCCGGGCTGTCAGCGCGCCGGCATGCGCCCGAAGCGGCTGGTGAGAGCGGCCGGCTTGACCACGCGGCCCTGCGACGGCACGGCGGCCTGGCCCGCGGCCTGCGCGGCCTGCCGGCCGACAGCCGTTGGCGGCGGGCAGGTGGCATTGTTGCTGTGGCGATAGGCCAGCGCTGCCGATAGCTGCCCTTCCGCGGGATCGCCCAATGCGTGGTCGAGGTCGTCGTTGGCCGAGCAGCCCGGCACGGCGAAGCCCGCGCCGCTGCCGTTGGCCGGCTTGAAGCCGTCGGCATAGGCGCCGAAATTCTTGGCGTTGACGCCCTGAAACTCGATGGGGAAATAGGTGATGCCGCAGTTGTCCTGGCCGAAGAAGCCGTAGGGCTTGCCGCAAGTGGTGCTGCCGATCAGGTGCACTGCGACGTCGACGCCGCGCAGGCCGTTGACGATCGCCTCGCTGGCCGAGCAGGTGCTGCCGCTGACCAGCACGTAGACGCGCGGCAGGTTCAGCGTCGGCAGCGGCGCGTTGCTGGTGCAGTCGAAGCTCGCCGGGTTCGGCAGGCAGGCGCGGTTCTCGAAGAAGGCGGTCGTGTTCTCGCTGCTGCGCTTGTCGCTGAACACCGTGCTCTCGAACGGCTTGGGTGGCACCGCGCCCGTGGTGCGCGCCGCGCCGGCGATCATGTAGCCGACCTCGCTGGCGATGAAGAGGTAGCCGCCGCCGTTGTAGCGCAGGTCGAGCACGAGGTCGTTGATCGGCGGATTGGCGTTCTGCAGCGAGGTGAACGCGTTGATCAGCGACTGCTCGGCGGTCAGCACGTGGTCGTTGAACAGGAGATAGCCGACGCGTTGCCCTCCGGCAAGAGTGAGGATGTTCGACTGCACCGGCGTCAGCGTCACGGGGCCGGCGGTCATCGAGACGTCGATCGGCGTCGAGGTGCCGGTGCGCGTGAAGCGGAAGGCGTGGGTCGTGCCCGTCGCCGGAAACAGCGCCGCGTTGAGTGCGTTCGTCTCCACCGGGTCGTCGGCCGGGATGTTGTCGGCCGTCACCAGCGTGTCGCCGCGCAGGAGGCCCTCGGCCGCGGCCGTGGAGCCGGCATGCACGTAGGCGACGCGGATGTTGCGCGGCGGGGTCGTCGAGTCGAAGTGCCATTCGATGCCGTAGCCGACCGCGGAGCCGCTGTTGAGCAGCGCGTCCCAGTCCTTGGTGGGGTAGGTGAAGCTGAACTGGTCGACCGGCTTGCCCGGCGGATTGGTCAGCGGCTGCACCAGATCGAGGAAGTAGGTGTCGATCGACCCGTAGAAACCGGTGGGCGTGTCGCGGCTGTAGACCGCCAGGTTGGCGTCGACCGCGGGCACCTTGTCGTACCACAGGTACTTGCGGTCGACGTGGTCGCGCAGCCAGGTCTTCTCGGTGGCGAGGTTGCCGCCGCTGATGGGCGCCTTCGCGTCGGCTCGGAACGGGTTGTTGACCGAGCAGGCCTGTGCCTTGACTTCGCCGTCC
Organism: Burkholderiaceae bacterium; assembly: GCA_036520715.1. Lineage (GTDB taxonomy): Bacteria > Pseudomonadota > Gammaproteobacteria > Burkholderiales > Burkholderiaceae_C > JAEUPI01. The sequence goes on from DATDJF010000248.1 coordinate 1,561, forward strand.
TTCGCGGGGCTGCCGCCGCACGAGGCCAGCGCCGCCAGTGCAGCCGATGCGAGCAGCGCGCGCAGGGTGCGGACAAATGTGTTCATGGCCTCCCCCAACTCATCAAATAGTCGACCTGTGGCGGCATTGTAGGAACCGGCTTGTTAGCCACCGGTAACAGTGGGTCTGCAGCCCGCGCCGCGACGGCGGCGCGCCCGTGCCGAGTATCACGCCCGAAACCGGCGCGCGCATCCGCACAAGCGCGCAAATGGCGCGTCAGTGCTGTCTGCCGGCGCCGCGCTGCCTGCGCTGTCGAGCGGACGCGGGCTCGCTTGTGGCCGCGCCCGCCTGGTGCCGGGCCAGAAACTCGAAGAACTCGCGATACCACAGCCTGCTGTTGCGCGGCTTGAGCACCCAGTGGTTCTCGTCGGGGAACCACAGCAGCCGCGCGGGCACGCCGCGCGCCTTGAGCGTGTTGTAGTAGGCCAGCCCCTGCGCGTCGGGCACGCGGTAGTCGAGGGCCCCGTGCACCACCAGCGTCGGCGTGTGCATGGTGCCCGCGTGTGCGTGCGGGCTTTGCGCGTGCACCTTGGCCATGTCGTCCCAGTAGGCGGCGCCCAGCTCCTTGGGGAACCAGGTGTAGGCGTCCTCGGCGAACATGCCGACCCAGTCGAAGCAGCCGGCGTGGCACACGTACGCCGCGTAACGGCCGCGCTTGGCGTGGGCGTTCATCCACGCCACCAGGTAGCCGCCGTAGCTGCCGCCGGCGGCGTGCACGCGCCGCGGGTCGAGCCACGGCTGCCCGAGGAGCGAGTCGGTCGCCGCCTCGATGTCCTTCAACTCGAGCTTGCCCCAGCGATGGGTGATCGAGTCGAGGAAGGCGTAGCCGAAGCCCGACGAGCCGTGGTAGTTGACCGCCGCGACCACGTAGCCCTGCGCGGCGAACACCTTGTTGTTCCAGCGATAGTGCCAGCCGTCGCCGGCCGCCGTGTGCGGCCCGCCGTGGATCGTGTGCAGCAGCGGGTAGTGTTTCTTCTTCCTGGGGTCGAATCCGGGCGGATAGAAAACCCACATCTGCACACGATCGCCCAGCGCACCCTTGATCCACACCTCCTCGTGGCGGCCGAGGTCGAGCGCGCTCAGCAGCTTGTCGTTGAAGTGTTCGATGCGCCGCGGTGCCTCGCCCGGCACCCAGGCGGTGGCGCGTGCCGGATGATCGGCCGCGTCGGCCAGCGTCACCAGCGTGCCGGCGCGCTTGTCGTAGCCGTGCACGGTGCCGCCTTCGACGATCGCCTCGGCACGGCGGTCGCTACGGTCGAAGCGCCACAGGTGCGTGCGGCCCTTCTGCTCGGCCATCAGCAGCAGCGCCTGGCCGTCGTCTTCCCAGTGCAGCGGCGCCATCACCTCGTGGTCCCACTGCGCACTCTCGACCTCCCAGCGCTTGCTGGCGCGATCCCACACCGCGAGCTGGTCGGGCATCGTGTGCTTCAGGCCGTCGTGCTTGGCGAGAAAGGCGATCTGCGAGCCGTCGGGGCTGTAGCGCGGTGCACCGACACTCCAGTTGGCGTCGTGCACCAGCACGTCGAAGCGGCCGCTCTTCAGGCGCAGCTCGGCCAGCGCGAACCGGTTGTCCAGGCGCTTCTCGTCGGCCGGGTCGTAGGCGAACACGATGCGCTGGCCGTCGGGCGAGATGTCGAAGCTGTGGGCACCGGGCTCGGCGCGCTCGAGCTCATAGCCGCTGCCCTGGAACAGGTTGTGCACCCGCCCGCTGGCGATCTCCATCACGTGCAGCTGAGGCACGCGGCCCATCGGCAGCGAATGATCCCAGAAGCGGTACAGCGCCTCGCTGGTGGCGTAGCCGGTTTCCTTGCGGTCCTTGGATTCCTTCACCCGCTTCGCCTGCGCGGCCTCACCCTTGGCATCGGGCCACACCCATGACACGAACGCGATGCGCTTGCCGTCGGGGAACCAGCGGAAGCCCTCGATACCGGTGGCCACGCTGCCGACGCGCCGTGCCTCGCCGCCGTCGGGCGCGATCAGGTAGAACTGCGGCTGCTCGTCCTTGTGGCCCTGTTGCTCGCGCTTGGCGACGAAGCCCACGAGATCGCCGCGCGGACTGAACGCGGGCTGGCCGTCCTTGTCGCCGCACTGGGTGAGCGCCCGCGGCTCGCCGCCCAGCGTGGACAGCAGCCAGATCGACGCGTGCGACGTGTTGTCGTGCATCGAGTAGCGCGACACCGCCACCGCGGCCAACGCGCCGTCGGGCGACAGCGACACGCTGCCCAGCCGCTCGATCTTCCACAGGGCATCGACGTCGATCTTCTTTTTCTTCGCCATGGGCTTGGCCTGCGCCGCTGCGGTGATGACGAACCCGTCCTGCCTGGCGGTCAGCGCGGCTTCTGGAGCTGCCAGTCGAGGTGGGCGCGCACGGTGGGCCACTCGCCCGCGGTGATGCTGTAGACGGCGGTGTCGCGCAGATTGCCCTGGCCGTCGCGCTGGTGCGAGCGCAGCATGCCGTCGAGCAACGCGCCGAGCCGCTCGATCGCGCGGCGGCTCTGCGTATTGAAGCGGTGCGTGCGGAACTCCACCGCGATGCACTGCAGGGTGTCGAACGCATGCGCCAGCAGCAGTCGCTTGCACTCGGTATTCAGCGGACCGCGCTGCACACGCCTGGCGTACCAGGTGGAGCCGATCTCGACGCGCTTGTGCGCCGCATCGACGTTCATGTAGGTGGTCATGCCGGCAATGCGGCCGTCGGCATCGAACACCGTGAACGGCGTCATCGAGCCCTTGGCGTGCAGGTCGAGCCGCCGCGCGATCTCCTTGGCCATGCCCTCGGGCGTCGGCACGGCCGTGTACCAGAGCCGCCAGAGTTCGCCGTCTTTCACCGCTTCGATGAGGCCGGGTTCGTGAGTGGCGGAAAGCGGTTCGACGCGGACGTGCTGGCCGCGCAGGGTGACGGGTTCAGGCCAGGACACTGACATGCTCCTTGAGACTCTTGCGAAGCCGGTCCGCGATCGAGCGTGCAAAGCCGCGGGCGGGTATGCGCCGGCGCTCGTGTACGGCGGTCGGCCCTGCGGGCCGACTCCCCTGCGGTACTCGGTCTCGCGGCCCGTCGCGAAACTCGCTACGCTCCCTTCGGTCGCTGCGCTCGAACAATCGCGACGAGTCAGAAGACGAAGCGCGCTGGCGCGCGCGGCCACGAGCCCTGCGTTCCTCGGCGCCGCACAATGTCGCTGCCGTCGCACA
>DATDJF010000249.1:0-7898 GCA_036520715.1 Burkholderiaceae bacterium
GCAGAAGCTCGGCGTCAGCACGCAGCTGCTGCAGGCGGGCGAGATCTTCCAGGCGCTGCAGCTGGGCACCATCGACGCCACCGAGTTCTCGATGCCGGTGATGGACCTGACGCTGGGCTTCCACCAGGTGGCCAAGTTCTACTACTTCCCGGGCTGGCACCAGCAGGCCACGATCAACGAGCTGATCATCAGCAAGAAGAAGTGGGCCGAGTTCAGCGACACGCAGAAGGCCATTCTCCAGGCCGCCTGCGACGCGACGATGCTGCAGCAGTTCGCCGAGGGCGAGGCGGTGCAGTTCAAGGCGATGAAGGAGATCCAGGCCAAGGGCGTGCAGCTCAAGACGTGGCCGCAGAACTTTCTCGATGCCTACGAGAAGGCCTGGGTCGAAGTGGCCGCCGAGCAGGCCGCCAAGAGCCCGGAGTTCAAGAAGGCCTGGGACAGCTACAGCGCGTTTCGCAAGGACTACGCGATCTGGAAGGACATGGGCTACTTGAAGTGACGCGCCTGCGCACCGGGCTGTCCGCGGCAACCGGGGAGCCCGCATGCAGGCGTTGCTGAAGATTGCCGATGCCATCGAGGCGGTGTTGCGCCGCATCGCCGACGCCGGTGCCTGGGCCTTCATCGCCTGCATCGCCGTCATCACGCTCGACGTGGTGACGCGCAAGTTCGGGTTTCAGGTCCCCGGCATGGGCTCGACCCGCCTGCAGGAGCTCGAGTGGCACCTGCACGCGGTGCTGTTCTGCACCTGGCTCGGTTACGGGTACATCCGGAACACGCACGTGCGCATCGATGTCTTCATCGGTGGGCTCTCGCCGCGCAGCAAGCTGTGGCTGGAGCTGTGGTGCTGCATCCTCTTCGCGCTGCCCTACCTGGTGGTGGCGCTGCCGTACGCGCTGGAATTCTTCCTCGTGTCGTTCCGCCAGGGCGAAAGCTCCGACGCGCCCACCGGGCTGCCGTCGCGCTGGGTGATCAAGGGCTTTCTGTTCCTCGGCTTCGTCACCGTGCTGGCGGCGGTGCTGGCGGTGATGGCGCGCTGCGTGGTGGCCCTGTTCGGCACGCCCGAGCAGGCGGCACGCGCCTACACGCCGTTCGCGCACAAGGCCTGAGGAGCGACAGCAATGGACTGGCTGATCGACCACCTCGCCGTCGTGATGTTCTTCGGCCTCATCTTCATCATGTTCCTGGGCTACCCGGTGGCCTTTCTGCTGGGGGCCATGGGCATCGGCTTCGGCTTCCTGGGCGTGCTGACCGACATCTTCAACGTCGCGCAGTTCGCCAACCTGTTGCCGCGCATCTACGGCCAGGCGGTGCAGAACCAGGTGCTGGTGGCGATCCCGATGTTCGTCTTCATGGGCACCATGCTCGAGAAGAGCGGCGTCGCCGAAGAGCTGCTGCACGCGCTGCAGCTGATGCTGCGGCGCGTGCCCGGCGGGCTGGCCATCGCTGTCACGGTGCTGGGCACCATCATGGCCGCCACCACCGGCATCGTCGGTGCCTCGGTGATCATGCTGACGCTGATCGCGCTGCCGGTGATGCTGGCCCGGGGCTACGACAAGGCGCTGTCGGTGGGCACCATCGCCAGCGCCGGCACGCTGGGCATCCTGATCCCGCCGTCGATCATGCTGGTGATCATGGGCGACCTGGTGGGCGTGCCGGTGGGCACGCTGTTCACCGGCGCCATCCTGCCGGGCCTGTTGATGAGCGGCCTGTACATCGTCTTCATCGCCATCGCCTGTTTTGTGTGGCCGCGCCTGGCGCCGCGCATGCCCGCCAGCGGCAACGTCGGCGGCGATGCGCTGACGACGAGGCTGCTGGTGCGCAGCTTCGTGCCCCCCGCATTGCTGATCACCCTGGTGCTGGGCAGCATCTTCGCCGGCTGGGCCACGCCCACCGAGGCGTCGGGCGTCGGCGCGCTGGGTTCCATCCTGCTGGCGATCGGCAACAAGCGTTTCAGCATGCGCGCGCTGCGCGAGGTGATGACCTCCGCCGCGCTGACCAATGCGCTCGTGTTCTTCATCATCTTCGGCGCCACCCTCTTCAGCTATGTCTTTCGTGCGCTCGGCGGCGACGACCTGGTGGCCGAGATCCTCAAGGCCGCCGGCATCGACACCGGCTGGGAGGTGATGGCCTTCGTGATGGTGCTCGTCTTCATCATGGGCTTCTTCTTCGACTGGATCGAGATCTGCCTGATCGTGCTGCCGATCTTCGCGCCCATCATCGCCAAGCTCGACTACGGCACCGCGGTGCAGGGCCAGCAGGTGATCCTGGCCTGGTTCGCGATCCTGATGGCGGTAAACATGCAGACCGCCTTCCTGACGCCGCCGTTCGGCTTCGCGCTGTTCTACATGAAGGGCACCGTGCCGCCCAGCGTGACGATGCTCGACATCTACAAGGGCATCACGCCGTTCGTACTGGTGCAACTGGTCGCGCTGGTGCTGTGCGTCATCTTCCCGGAGATCGTGCTCGTGCTGCCCAGGAGATTCGGGTTCATCGATTAAAGGACAGTCGGCGCCACCAGCAGGGCAGCCAGCGTGCGCGCATCGGCGAGCGCATCGACCTCTTCGATTGCGGCCAGCAACTGCGCCAGCTGCTGCGGCGGCGGCCGCTGCGGCGCATAGTCGACGCAGTCGTCGAAGCGCGCGCGGTGCAACGCATCGCTGAGCTCGGCGCCCGGAAAGCCCGGCGCGATGTCGAGCGCGCGTTGCAGCACGCGGCCCGTGGTGGTGGTGACCTCGAGGTCGACCGCGGTGTGGCCACGGGCATCGAGGGCGGCATCGGCCACCACGTCGATGCGATCGATCAGCGGCCGCAGTGCGGCGTCGGCCACCTGCGCCGGCGCGAAGTGCGCGAGCTTCGAGCCGCCACGCTGCAGCACGTTGGCGACGCAGTAGCGGGCATTGAACTGCGCATCGACCCGCGGATTGGCGCCGATGCGAAACGCATGGCCGACCAGCCTGTGCGCGTACGGCGGCAGGCGCACGTGCGCGCTGCGCACCTGCCCGGCGGCCAGACCTTCCTCATGCACCAGCGCAAGCGCGAGTTCGGTGACCCCTTGCGTGACGCCGCAGCTCGGATACTTCTTGAACACCATGCGCTGCAGCCGCCACTCGTGGCCGAGCTGCACGGTGATCGTTGCCGGATCGAGGCGGCCGCGGCCGTACAGGTGTGCATAGCCGTAGTGGCCGGTGATGAAGTTCGGCGGCCCGGTGATGCCACGCTGCGCCATCTGCGCGCAGTCGACGCCGGTCTCGGCGACCCAGCCTTGCACCATGCGCACCGCCAAGGTGCCGTCGACGTTGCTCTGGAAGCTGCCGCCGCAGCGGTTGAAGGCCAGCGCCAGCGCGTGCAGCGTCTGCTCCGAGGTCAGGCGCAGGATGCGGGCGGCCGCCGCGGTGGCGGCGAACACCACCAGCACGCCAGTGGGATCGAAGCCGTCGTATTGCGATTCGCTGAGGTTCAGGCGCGAACTCACTTCGGCGCCGGCGGCCAGCGCGGCGACGAACTCGGCGCCGCTGCAGCCGCCAGCCAACTCGGCCGCGGCCAGCGCCGCCGGAAACAGCGACGAGCCGATGTGCGGGCCGGGCGACATCGCATCGCAGAAGTCGAGCGCGCGGCACAGCGTGCCGTTGAAGCGTGCCGCCGCCGCCGCGGGCAGGCGGTCGCCGAACACCAGCGTGCCGGCCTGTGCGGCACCGCCGCGTTCGCGCAGCAGCGCGCGCAACCCGGCGATGCCGTCCTCGCCGGCACCGGCCAGCGCGCTGCCGGTCACCGCCATCAGCATGCGGCGCAGCACCTGCCGGGCAGCCGGCGACACGTCGCGCGCTTGCAGCGTGCAGACGAAATCGGCGAGCTGGGTCTCGACGGTCATGGCGGCCTCGGCGGCGCGCGCAGTCTACGCGGCCGGCGTGACCGCCTCGCGCGCGTCGCGCCGCTCGGGGCCGATCGCCGGCGGTGCAGATGTCTATTTACTGCCCGCGCGTCGAGCCGTCGTCATCGGCGCGCGCCACCTCGGCCAGGTCGCCCCAGCGCACGCCGCCGTTGGGCAATGGCACCTTGATCGGTGTCACTTCCACCATGGCCAGGCCCATCTTCGGCGTGATGCCGATCTGCTGCGCGGTGGCCGGCGACAGATCGACGATGCGCCCTTGCACATACGGCCCGCGGTCGCGGATCCTCACCACCGCGCTCAAGCCCGTGCTCAGGTTGGTGACACGGGCCACGGTGCCCAGCGGCAGTGTGCGGCTGGCGGCGTTGTCGCCATCGAGCCGCATCGGCGTGCCGTCGGCCATCGTGCGGCCGCCGAAGAACGTGGCGTAGAACGAGGCCTTGCCGGTGCGCGGCTTGGCCGAGAGGTCCGGCTTCGGGCGGTCGGTGGCGGGGTCGATGCGGATGACTTGTGCGCCGGCGCCCGCCGCCGACAGCGCGAACGCAGCGGCGCAGGCCGCGAGATGGATCTTGTTCATGCCGGCGAGTCTGCAAGGGCCGCCGCTCGCCGCCCGTCGGGCCGTGCCGGCTGGTCCTGTAGGACAACGGGCCGTCTTGCGACGCGTGCGCGCCACAGCCCGCCGATACCATCGGCCACACACCCGCCAGGAGGCGCCATGCTGATTGCCACCGACAGCGACGTCACCCGCGCCGTGCTGGCCGAGGCCGCGCGCGCACCCGATGCGCGCACGCGCGAGATCCTGACGGCCGGCATCCGCCACCTGCACGGCTTCGTGCGCGACGCCAAGCTCACCGAGAACGAGTTCCGACACCTCTGCACCGTGATCGCTCGCCTCGGGCAATTGACCAACGAGGCGCACAACGAGGTGATGCTGGCGGCGGGCTCGCTCGGCGTCTCGGCGCTGGTGTGCCTGCTCAACAACGGTGGCGGCGTCGAGCAGACCACGGCCAACCTGATGGGGCCGTTCTGGCGGGAGGGATCACCTCATTTGGCCAACGGCGCGTCGATCGTGCGCTCGCCGACGCCGGGGCTGCCGGTGTTCGTCGACGCCTGGGTGCACGATGCCGAAGGCCGGCCGTTGGCCGGCGCGCGCGTCGACGTCTGGCACGCGTCACCGGAGGGCTTCTACGAGAACCAGGATCCCAGCCAGGCATCGATGAACCTGCGCGGCACCTTCACCACCGATGCGTTGGGCCACATCGGATTTCGCACCGTCAAGCCCGCGGGCTACCCGGTGCCGGTGAGCGGCCCGGTGGGCGACCTGCTGCGCGCGCAGGGACGCCACAACCTGCGGCCGGCGCATCTGCACTTCATGATCCACAAGCCTGGCTACAAGACGCAGTTCTCGCAGGTGTACTCGAGCGACGATCCGAACCTCGAGACCGACTCGCAGTTCGGCGTCACGCAAGCACTGGTGGCGCACTACGTGCTGCACGACAGCGCCAGCGAGCCGGCGCCGGCTGCCGACGTGAGCGGCGCCTGGTATTCGCTGGAGCGCCGCTTCGTGGTGCAGCACGGTGACGCCGCACTGCCCACGCCGCCGATCAGCGGCAAAGTGGAAGGCACGCGACCGCAACTCGCCGTGCTGCCACGGCGAAACTGAAGTGGGGCTGGCTGGCGATCACGGTCGCCCGCCCGGCGCTACGGCGCCGGGGTACGACCTGAAGCCGCCTACAGCGACGACTTGGGTGCCGTCTCGGCAGTCGCCTTGTCGGCGACCTTGGTCGATTGCGTCTTCTTCGACGCCACCGGCTTGGCCGCCGTCGGCGGCGCCGCCTTCGCTGCAGCCATTGGCTTGCTCGGCACGTTGGCCTGGGCATCCTTGACGTCGTCGGCCGGACAGGCCAACGCACCGGCACCGACGAAGGCGAGCACGATCGACAACCACTTCATGACAACTCCCGGCAAGGCCGCAGGAAACGCAAGACTAGGCCGTATCGGCGGGCGGATCAAGCCCCTGCTGGCTTGTCGCCGGGCGCATCGACGCCGCGCCCCCGGCTGGTGCGCCTGGGGCTCGGCGCAGCGCGGCGCAGCCACGGCAGCTTGCGCCCCGAGGCCAGCACCTGGTCGATGTCATCGGCAGCGCTGTCGATCAGCTTGAGGCTCGCGCGCTCGGCCCGCTCGGGCTTGTGCGCAATCACCGCATCGAGCACGGCCCGATGCAGCGGCAGCGACGAGGCCGGCCCGTGGAGCAAGGTGGTCGAGACTTCGAAGCTGGTGCGCAGCAATGCGCCGATGGCCTTGCTCATCTGCACCATCATGCGGTTGCCGCCGGCGCGCAGCAGGCCCTGGTGAAAACGCAGGTCGTTGGCGACGTAGTCGCCGCCGTGCTCGACGGCGTGCTTCATGCCCGCATAGGCGGCCTCGATCTCGGCGATCTCCTGCGCGCTGGCCCGTTCGGCAGCCATGCGCACCGCAGCGGGCTCGATCACGCGGCGCAGCTCCTGCAGGTCGCGCAGGAACTCGCGCGTCAGGCCGGCCCCGGTTTGCCATGCCACGACGTCGGGATCGAACCAGTTCCAGTTGTCGGCCGGCAGCACACGGGTGCCGACCTTGGGGCCGGCCACCAGCAAGCCCTTGGCCGCCAGCGACTTGACCGCTTCGCGCACCACCGTGCGGCTGACGCCGAGTTCGTCGCACAGCAGTGGTTCGGCCGGCAACGTGGCACCGACCGCGTAGCGCCCGCCGACGATGGCGCCGCCGATGCGATCGACGGCCTGGCCGTGCGCGTTCTTGATCACGGCCCCTGCACGCTCCGCGCGCGGCGCATCACGCGGCATGGGAGCGCCCCAGCCAGGCCAGCGCGTCCTGCACGATCGCCGGCGACGGGCGCGCGATGTCGAGCGTCAGCGCGTGTTCATCGGCTTGCGGCGGCTCCAGCGTCGCGAGCTGGCTGGCCAGCAGCGACGGCGGCATGTAGTGGCCACTGCGCCCGGCCATGCGCTCGGTCAGCAGCTCGGGGGTGCCGGTTAGATGGATCAGGGCGAGTTCGCCGGCCTGCGAGCGCAAGATGTCGCGGTAGCTGCGCTTGAGCGCCGAGCACGACAACACCACCGACCGGCCCTCGCGGCTGGCCGCGCCCAGTTGTGCGCCGAGGGCCAGCAACCAGCCCTGGCGATCTTCATCGGTGAGCGCGATGCCGGCGGCCATGCGCGCCACGTTGGCGGGCGGATGAAATTGATCGCCCTCGAGGAACGCCGCGTCGAGCTTCAGCGCGAGCGCGGCGCCGACCGTGCTCTTGCCGCTGCCGCAGACCCCCATCACGACCACGGGGCGCACGCCGCTAGCTCAATCGCCGGCCGCTGGCCTGGTCGAACACGTGCGCATGCGCCGCGTCGATCGCCAGCTGCACCGCGTCGTCGGGCTGGGCATTGGTGCGGCCGTGCATCACCAGCGTCAGCTGCGCTTCGCCGGCCTGTTCGCTGCCGACCCGCAGCAGCAGCTCGGTTTCGGCACCGGTGGGCTCGACGACGAACACGCTGGCCTTGACGCCGGCATCGGCCAGGCTCAAATCGCCGGGACGGATGCCGTAGCTGACGGCCTGACCGTCGTCGCCGCTCACGGTGCCGGGCACCGGCCAGCGTTCACCCAGCGCCTCGACGTAGGCGCCGTTGGCGCCGCGGCGCAGCGTGCCCGGCAGCACGTTCATTGCCGGCGAGCCGATGAACTGGGCGACGAACAGGTTGCCCGGGCGGTCGAACAGCTCCAGCGGCGTGCCGATCTGCTCGACGATGCCGTCGTGCATCACCACGATGCGGTCGGCCATCGTCATGGCCTCGATCTGGTCGTGGGTGACGTACACCGTGGTGGTCTTCAGCCGCTGGTGCAGCGCCTTGATCTCGGCGCGCATCGCCACCCGCAGCTTGGCGTCGAGGTTGGACAACGGCTCGTCGAACAGGAACACCTTGGGGTCGCGCACGATCGCGCGGCCCATCGCCACCCGCTGGCGCTG
>DATDJF010000250.1:0-24033 GCA_036520715.1 Burkholderiaceae bacterium
ACCGTTTGGGACGAGGGCAACACGCACTTCCCGGCCACCACGTTCCAGGTGTCCAACATCCACGGCGGCACCGGCGCATTGAACGTGATTCCGGGCACGGTGGCCGTCGACTTCAACTTCCGCTTCAGCACCGAATCCACGCCCGACTCGTTGAAAGCTCGCGTGCAGGCCGTGCTCGACCGCCACGGCCTGGCCTGCGACACCGCCTGGGTGCTGGGCGGCGAGCCGTTTCTCACCACACCGGGCACGCTGAGCGAAGCGCTCAGCGCGGCGATCCGCGCCGAGTGCGGCGTGACGCCGGTGCTGTCGACCACCGGCGGCACCTCCGACGGCCGCTACATCGCCAAGATCTGCCCGCAGGTGGTGGAGTTCGGGCCGCTGAACGAAACCATCCATAAAATCGACGAGAACGTGATCGTGGCCGACATCGAGCCGCTGAAGAATGTCTATCGCCGCACACTCGAAGCCTTGTTGACGTGACCCTCATCGAACTGATCGAGCGCAGCAGCGCCCGCCTCGAACAGGCGGGCGTTTCGTTTGGCCAAGGCACGACCAACGCCTTCGACGAGGCGGCGTGGCTGGTGCTGTGGCGCCTGAATCTGCCGCTCGATGCGCTGGACGAGGTGGCCGATCGCGCGCTGGACGACCAACAATGCGCCCTCGTCGACGCATTGATCGCGCGACGCATCGAGACCCGCCAGCCGGCGGCGTACCTCACCGGTGAGGCGTGGCTGCAAGGCGTGCCGTTCACCATCGACCACCGCAGCATCGTGCCGCGCTCGCTGATCGCCGAGGTGCTGGCCGACGGCACCCTCGACGCCTGGCTGCACGGGCCGCCGGCGCGTGTGCTCGACCTGTGCACCGGCAACGGCAGCCTGGCGGTGCTGGCCGCGCTGCGCTGGCCGGCGACATGGGTGGACGCGTCGGACGTGTCGTCCGACGCGCTGAATCTGGCGCGCGTCAACATCGAGCGCCACGACCTGGCGGATCGCATCGCGCTGCTGCCAGGCGACGGCCTTGCCGCCGTGCACGACCGCTACGATCTGATCGTCTGCAACCCGCCGTATGTGAACGCGTCGTCGATGGCCACGCTGCCGCCCGAATTCAAGGCCGAGCCCGCGTTGGCGCTGGCCGGCGGCGACGACGGCATGGACTTCGTGCGCCGCGTGGTGCATGGCGCGGCGGTACACCTGCAGCCGCAGGGCCTGCTGGTGCTCGAAATCGGCCACGAGCGCGCGCACTTCGACGCCGCGTTTCCGTCGCTCGAAGTCGTGGGCTTGCCCACCAGCGAAGGCGACGACGCGGTGCTGCTGATCAGCCGCGAGGCTCTCGAAAGAGCATGACCGCAGCGCCATGATCACGCTGCGCGACGTCACGCTGCGCCGCGGCGCGAAGGTGGTGCTCGAGCGCACCAGCCTCACCGTGCATGCGGGCGAGAAGGTGGGCCTGGTCGGCCGCAACGGCGCCGGCAAATCGTCGCTGTTCGCCATGTTGGCCGGCCGCCTGCATGCCGACAAGGGCGACGTCGAGGTGCCGCCGCGCTGGCGTGTCGGCGAGGTCGCGCAGTCGATGCCCGAGACGGGCGACGGCGCCACCGAGTTCGTGCTGCAGGGCGACGACGTGCTGATGCGCGCGCAGGCGTTGCTCATCGCGGCCGAAACCAGCGGCGACGGCCACGCGATCGCCGAAGCGCACCTGGCGCTCGAGGAGGCCGGCACCTTCGACGCGCGGGCGCGTGCGCAGGCGCTGCTGCTGGGGCTGGGTTTTCGTGTCGAGCAGCTCGACGCGCCGGTCAGCAGCTTCTCCGGTGGCTGGCGCATGCGGCTGCAACTGGCGCGGGCGCTGATGGCGCCCAGCGATGCGCTGCTGCTCGACGAGCCGACCAATCACCTCGACCTCGACGCGCTGGTGTGGCTGGAGAGCTGGCTCGTGCGTTATGCGGGCACGCTGATCATCATCAGCCACGACCGCGAGTTTCTCGATGCGATCACGCGCGTCACGCTACATGTGGACGCGGCGCACGTGGACCGCTACACCGGCAACTACAGCGCCTTCGAGGAGGCGCGCGCCGAGCGCATCTCGCAGGCGCAGGCGGCCTACTCGCGCCAGCAGGAAAAGATCGCGCACCTGACGCGCTTCATCGAGCGCTTCAAGGCCAAGGCCACCAAGGCTCGCCAGGCGCAAAGCCGCGTCAAGGCGCTCGATCGCATGGAGCGGCTGGCACCAGTGCTCACCGCCAGCGACTTCCAGTTCGAGTTTCGCGAGCCGGCGAGCTTGCCCAATCCGATGTTGAACTTGCGCGATGTCCGCTGCGGATACGGCAACGACGCGATCATCCTGCGCAGCGTCACGCGCAGCGTGACGGCCGGCCAGCGCATCGGCGTGCTCGGCGCCAACGGCCAGGGCAAGTCGACGCTGGTGAAAACCATCACCGGCGCGCTGCAGCCGCTGGGCGGCAGCATGAGCGTCGGCAAGGGCCTGGTGATCGGCTACTTCGCGCAGCAGGAGATGGATCTGCTCAACGAAGACGACACGCCGCTGCAGATGATGACGCGGCTGTCGCGCACGCTCGGTGCCGAGGCGCGCGAACAGGACCTGCGCAATTTCCTCGGCCAGTTTTCGTTCCCCGGCGAGATGGTGCACCAGCGTGTGGGCACCCTCTCGGGCGGCGAGCGCGCGCGGCTCGTGCTGTGCACGATCGTCTACCAGCGCCCCAACCTGCTGCTGCTCGACGAGCCGACCAACCACCTGGACCTCACCACCCGCGAGGCGCTGTCGATGGCGCTCAACGAGTTCGAAGGCAGCGTGATGCTGGTCAGCCACGACCGCGCGCTGCTGCGCGAGGTGTGCGACGAGTTCTGGCTGGTGGTCGATGGCGGCGTCGAAGAGCTCGACGCCGACCTCGACGAGTACCAACGCTGGCTGCTCGAGGTGTCGCGGGCGCGGGCGCGCGGCGGCGAGCCGCCGGCGCGGCCGGGCACGACGCGTGAGCCGGCAGCGAACGCACCCGCGCCGGCAGCCAAGGCAGTGCAGCCCTCGCCCACACCACAAGCCGCAGGCGCCAACCGCCGCGACGAACGCAAGCAGCAGGCGCAGTCGCGATCGCAGCTTGCCAACCGCACGCGGCCGCTGCGTTTGGAGATCCAGCAGATCGACGGCCGGCTCGAAAAGCTCGGTGCCGAGAAGGCCGAGATCGAGGCCACGCTGGTGGCGGGCACCCTCGCCGGCCCCGACATCGCCGAGGCGGGGCGCCGGCTCAACCACATCGCTGCCGAGACCGCGATGATCGAGGAGCGCTGGCTCGAGCTGCATGCGCAGATCGAGGCACTCGCCGCGGGCGGCTGAACGCGCAAGAATGGCGCACCGTCCACCACTGTCTGGAGAATGCGATGGCCATCGAAAAAGCCCTCTACACCGCACAAGCCACGTCCACCGGCGGCCGCACCGGCACCACCAAGTCGTCCGACGGGCGCTTCGAGCTGAACCTGTCCACGCCCAAGGCGCTGGGCGGTGACGACGGCCCGGGCACCAACCCCGAGCAACTGTTCGCCGCCGGCTACTCGGCCTGCTTCATCGGCGCGATGAAGGCCGTGGCGGCACGCCAGAAGATCAGCCTGCCGGCCAACGTGAGCATCAAGTCCGACGTCTCGATCGGCCCGATGACCGGCAAGCCGGGCGCCTTCGGCATCGCGGTGGCGATGGCGGTCAGCGTGCCGGGCATGGACAAGGCCGCTGCCGAGGCGCTGGTGAAAGCGGCGCACGAGGTGTGCCCGTATTCGAATGCGACGCGGGGGAACGTCGATGTGAGTCTGAGCGTGGTCTGAATGACGGATTCTTGCTGACTGGCAGCAACCGCTGCCGGTCAAAGTGCATCAGCCAGGGATACACAGTATGCGAGCCGTGACCATCCGCCTACCAGATGACACGCTAAAGCGCTTGAAAGACCTCTCGAAACTCCAGGACGTCAGCGCAAGTCAACTGATCCGCGAGTTGATCATGGCGCACCTTGTCACGGCTGATGCCGAGGTACGCTTTGCCCACCGCGCTCGGCGCGGACAAGCAACGGCGCATCGCGGGCAGCATTTGCTGGGCAAGGCCAGAGGTCTGCCTGGCGTTTGAGTTCACCCGCGGACGGTAGCGGGCGAAGCCCGCTGTAGGCTGTCAGGTGCAACGAAGGGTTAGGCGGCACCTCAAGAGAAGCCATAGTTGTGAATGTCATAGTGACGGGCAACCTTTCTGGAAGGGACCACCTCGTTGCCATGAGCATCCAGCAAAGCACCCTTGATGTCGAACCGCGTGACCTCGGGCGCACAAACGCCCCAGCGAGCCAACTGGACACCGCGTTGCGCCTCGGCAAGCCAGGGTTGGACATGGAGGTCTTCGGTTGGAGACACGAGGACCGACGGAATCTCTTGAACCCAGAACTTGGCAGACACAGCGCGCAGCGAAACGCATGGATCCAACTTGCAGAACCGTGGCTCTAGCGTTGCATCGACAGCGGCCAAGAGTTTTGGAGTGAGCGCGATCAGCAGGGCCGCGTTTGCTGCTAGGCCTCGAGACGGGCTGTGACGATACTCGGCGCGATAGCCATACGGACCGTTGAAGAGCCGATCGCCTGTGTTCTGCAATTCAAACGAGAAGACGGGCTGGAGGCAATGCTCCAGCCCAGGGTCGCGCCCAGACGCGACGCGCGCTCGAACATTGGAAATGTCGGCGACCGCGAGTGCGACGAGGTCATCAAACGAGGATGGCGAGGCTAGCGCAGCCTGTCGTGGAGGAGGAACGCTCGGCGCATAGCTCCACGCGGACAACGCATTGGGCACCGTTGCTCCCGTGCCGCCTAACGTTTGAGTTCACCTCCTCGCGGAGGCTGGCGAAGCCAGCCGTAGCGAGTCAGGTGCAACAAAGGGTTAGGCGTCCTTCCCCTTCTTAGTTGCGTCAAGAGCGTCAAGCAGTTTGTTTAGTAGCAAAGTGGAGGCATCAGATAGCGGATGACCCGGAGCTGGGCTTTCTACCACCTTCTCCTTGCCTGAGCGGTAGTCGAACGCATGATCCATAAGTGACGCAAGTGCCAGCGCTCGCGCATCGGGGGTCGTCGAGGTGCGTATCGCAACTCGGAGTCTTGTGAAGGCTGTCTTGTAGTGCTGAAGCTTGGAAATCTCTGTTAGGTGATGCCTGTATACGGCCATAAGCAATCCGAAGACCAGCGCGAAGACCGCTGCGCCGGAGAGCAGAAGTGCGCTGTAGTACTGGCCACCAAAAGTCTTGGCGTGATTGGCTATGGCGTTGATCTGGGGTCGGAGTTGCTCTTCAATCCGACTAATAGGTGGCTCTGGTTCATCGTTCTGTGCTCCAGGGACCTTGCGGAGTTTCACGAGCGCGGTGTCAAAGCCTGAGACGACTGTTATGGCCATGTATGTTTCAGCAAGGTGCATGACAGTGCCACTTGCGAGCAAGAGCAGGAATGCGCCAACCAAATAGGTGACGACCCCGCGCGCAGCACGCGAATGTTCGACGATCAGCTTTTCGAGGTCGGCGATTGCCTCAGATACAGCATCATCGCGCGGGACGTTGTGCGGTGCCTGACTATCCACGGCGACCTCCAATGTTGAGCATAGGTGCCATTGTGCGCGCCCCACAACGTCGCCAGGACCTTTGAGTTCACCCGCTCGCGGAGGCTGGCGAAGCCAGCCGTAGCGAGTCGGGTGCAACCGAAGGGTTAGGCGTCACCGCGCACGCCCCTTCTTGAGCACTGCGCGCTGCACCATACGAAGCATCTTCTCGGCGTGCTCCGGGTCCATGAATCGCAACGCACTGTCATCGTAGTCAGCCCACGTTTGACCTGAAATGTCGGAGGGTGGTTTCGGGCGACTATGGTGTTTGATCGGCAGGACTCGTGTGCCCCACGTCAGCGCCACGCCTAGTTCGAGCATGACGTTTGGGTTCAGGTCTGAGGTCTCGAAAACCGCTATGTCAGCAGCGATGATGTCGCGCGCAATCTCATTAAAGAGGTGCTCACCATATCCGGCCGCGAGGGGTGCGTAGACTAAGTGCGTCTTCAGCGAGCCACGTGAATCGTTGTAGGCTGACACTGCTCCAACCAACATGTGCTTGACGTTTTCACGAAGAGCGTCGGCGTCATAGTGTTGTGACTTGAATTGATAGCCAAGCACGACGCGAAGTTCCGACGTCCGAGATCGCATCTGCGCGATGTGCTCCCAATCTTCATCGCTGAAGCCATACGGCGAGCCGATCGGAGCCGGGGGAAGTGCAACTGGACTCTTGTGCGGCGGCGCACGCTGCCCCGTCGTTGGGTCGAGGCGAAGTGGTTCAGCAAAGATGTTTGACAAGCGCTCACCTTCCATGCGGCCCGCAGGAGTGACCCAAACCTGAGCGAAGTCGTAGTCAACGGTTTCCAGGAACTGAATCCACTCAACGTAACCAGAATCGCGGAGCAATGCGACTGCATCGTTCACATCGTGTGGCTCCAAACCCGTGATCTCAGAAATTGTTGGGCCGTCGAGTTCGCCTCGCCCCTTGGCTTGCTCCCGCGCCTTGGTGAGCACCCTCAGAATCTCCGCCGCTGAAACCTGAATCGAAGTAGGTGGCGTTGTGGACATGCTTGTGACGCCTAACGTTTGAGTTCACCCGCGCGCGAAGGCTGGCGCAGCCAGCCGTAGCGCGTCGGTGTGCAACGAAGGGTTAGCCCGCATGCCTACTTGATGCGCGCCTCTTTGCCCTGGGAGCGCATGAACTGGTCGAACTGCTCCCAAGAAAGGCGACGCTTCTTGACGCTCTTGTATGCAGGAACCCACTCGATGTTGCCCTTGCTGATAAGGAGCTTGCCGAGTCTTGCGCCGTTGGACTTGACGTGGAACTCGACATCCTTGGCCAGAACGAACTTCTGCGGAACGAGAAAAGAAACATCGTGCGATGCCAATTGAGCCTCCTCCGGTAGGTGAACGGTAGTGCGGGCTAACGTTAGATGGACGGAACGCGTGGAACCGAGATTAGGCGGGGTTTTGGTCATCAATGACCGCGCGCTCGACGGGTAAGGCTGCGTCTCCCCTGGTTTTCCGAACATCTGAACAGCGGCCGCGAAAGGAAATAGGTCGAATCGCGCTCCGGCCATATCGCGCGCAGTCGATAGGCGGGCCATTGCACCCAACATCATTTCATGTTGACCGCGAATGTCGATGAGTCGTCAGGTAGCGTCAAGTCCCGCCAAATCAGCAGCACTCAAGTTGAGCGATTGTCGAACCGCGTCTGTGAGTCCACTGTACGTCAGTCGCGCACCGCCGCCATCAGCCTCAACATCAACTCCACCCTCGCTTTGCCAGGCGTCAGCGCTCCCGCCGAAGGCCACCCGCTCTTCCCGTTGTCGGCGTCGAGGATCGCGCCATCCCCGCAGCGCGTCGCGCGCACCACCACCATGCCTGCCCAGGCAGCATCGAGCAACGCGTGTTCGATCGCTTCGTGCACCGTGCCGTTGCCGGTGGCGGCGATCACGATGCCTTTGGTGCCGCTGCGCGCCAATGCGTCGATCAGCGCGCCACTGGACCCAGCGTGACTGGTGACGATCTCCACCGCCGGCCAACTCGCGGGATCGGCTTCGAGAACGGCCAGCCCCAACCCCTCTCCCGCAGGCCACGCACGCAGCCGCCGCAGCCGCCCATCCTCGATCCGCGCCAGCGGCCCCACGTCACCCGAGCCGAAGGCATCCAGCTTGTGCGGATGCGTCTTGCGCACATCGGCCGCGCCGTGCACCGCGCCGGACATCGCGACCAGCACACCGTGCGCGCCGGACTCCTGCGCCGCGGCCACTGCCAGCATCAGGTTGTCGGGTCCGTCGGCCTGGCGCGACGTGGCCGGGCGCATGGCCCCGGTCAGCACCACCGGCTTGTTGGGTGCCAGCACGCGGTGCAGCAGATAGGCGGTTTCCTCCATCGTGTCGGTGCCGTGCGTGATCACGACGCCGGTCACTTCTTCGCGCTGCAGGTGGTGCTGCACCCGTTGTGCCAGCGCCTGCCAGATCGTGTGGGTCATGTCCTTGCTGTCGACTTGCGCCACCTGCTCGGTCTCGAGCGAGGCGTCGGCCAGCTCGGGCACCGCCTGTACCAGCGCCGCGACGCTGAGCTGCGCCGCCTGGTAGGCGAGATCGCCCTTGCCGTCGGGCACGACGCCCGCGATCGTGCCGCCGGTGCCGAGGATCACAACAATGCTTTGCATTTTTGTCCCATCTGGATAAAAATACAGCCACTGGATGCATCAACAGGCACCGCCGTGGAAGAAAGCCCCAAGCTCACTGCCCGCCAGCAACAAATCCTCGACCTGGTGCAAAGCACCATCGAACGCAGCGGCGCGCCCCCTACCCGCGCCGAGATCGCGGCCGAGCTGGGCTTTCGTTCGCCCAACGCGGCCGAAGAGCACTTGCAAGCGCTCGCCCGCAAAGGCGTCATCGAGCTGGTCGGCGGCACCTCGCGCGGCATTCGCCTGCGTCCCGAGACTCTACGCGCGCTCAATCAAACGCGGGGCAAACAGTTCTCGCTGCCGCTGCCGAGCCTGGCCCAACTCGCGCTGCCGTTGGTCGGGCGCGTCGCAGCCGGCAGCCCCATCCTGGCGCAGGAGCACATCGACCAGACGTATCTCGTCGAGGCCAGCATGTTCCCGCGGCGCCCCGACTACCTGCTCAAGGTGCGTGGCATGAGCATGCGCGACGCGGGCATCCTCGATGGCGACCTGCTCGCCGTGCAGAAAACGCGCGAAGCCAAAAATGGCCAGATCGTGGTGGCGCGGCTCGGCGACGATGTCACCGTCAAGCGCTTTCGGCGCACGCGCAGCACGATCGAGCTGATCGCCGAGAACCCGGATTTCAAGACCATCGTCGTGCCGTTCGGCGACGTGGATTTCGAGCTCGAGGGCGTGGCTGTGGGCCTGGTCCGCAACACGATGCTGATGTGAGCCCACCCGACCGCGCCGCCGCTGCCGAGCACCCGCAGCACGATCCCTCGTCGCCGTGCCTGGCCATGGGCTTCGGCCCGCGCATCAAGCCGCGCAAGGCCGCACACCCGGGCGAGTGCGATTCCTTCGAGCAATTGCCCAACGTCGGCCCCGCGATGGCGGCCGACCTGCGCGCGCTCGGCGTGGCCCACCCGCGCGAGCTGGCGCATCGCGATCCGTTCGTGCTCTACCAATCGTTGTGCGCGCACACCGGCAAGCGGCAGGACCCCTGCGTGCTCGACACCTTCATGGCGATCACCGATTTCATGCGCGGCGCAGCACCCGCGCCGTGGTGGACCTACACCGCGCAACGCAAAGTCTTGTACGGCAGCGTCTGAGTTGGCTGCCTTGGCCTGACAGAATCTGCAGCCATGCTGCAAGTCCTCGGCCGCCCCACCTCGATCAACGTTCGCAAGGTGCTGTGGTTGTGCGCCGAGCTCGAGCTGACGCATCAGCACGAGCCCTGGGGCACGGCCGAGATGCCGTTGCGCTCGCCGGAGTTTCTGGCGCTGAACCCCAACGCGCTGGTGCCGGTGGTGCGCGATGGCGGCCTCGTGCTGTGGGAGTCCAACACGATCTGCCGCTACCTGGCGTCGCGCGAGGGCCGCACCGACCTCCTGCCCCACGAGCCGGCGCCGCGCGCGCAGGTGGAAAAGTGGATGGACTGGCAGCTCTCGGAGCTCAACACCGCGTGGCGCTATGCCTTCATGGCGCTGGTGCGCAAGAGCGCCGACTACACCGATGCCAGCGCCATCGAGGCCAGCGTGGCGAGCTGGCACCGCCACATGGCGCTGCTCGACAACCAGTTGCAGCGCACCGGTGCTTACGTCGCGGGCAGCGCCTTCACGCTGGCCGACATCGTGCTCGGCCTGTCCACGCACCGCTGGTTCATGACGCCGATGCAGCACCCTGCGCTGCCGGCGGTCGAGGCCTACTACGAGCGGCTCAGCGAGCGACCAGGGTTCCAACAGCACGGCCGCAACGGCATGCCGTGACACGCCGCGGCGGCGACGCGGCAGTCACTTCGTCGGCTGCAGCAGCAACGTCGCCATCGGCGGCTCGTCGCTCCACAGCGGCACATAGTCGACCTTGGCCCAGTCTTCGACGAAGGCCGAATACCACTTCGACCATGCCAGGCCGCTTTGCCCCGTGCTGTGCATGATGCGCGACTTCTTGGGGTCGGCCACGTCGTACAGCGCACGCAGGCTGGGTCCGTGCTCGTCGAGGTAGTGCTCGCCGGTGGTGGGATCGGGCTTGAACAGCACGCGCGACACGTTCACCGTGTAGGTATCACCACCCACCGGCGTGCGCAGCTCGAACCAGCGCGCCAGCAGCTTCACCCGCGAAAAAGGCCGATGCTCCGAACGCGCCTGGTGCGCGCGGCCCCACTGCCACTTCGAGACGTCGCTGCCGTGCGCCTGCTGCAACTCGTCGAGCGCGGCGCCGAACGCCTTGTCGACCTGCAAGGCACAGGTCTCGGCGGCCGGCGTGGCCTTGTCGTCGCACCACCAGGCGTTGTCCTTCTCGAGCACGGCCTGCAGCGCATCGCGCAGCGTGCGCGAGGCGATCGCGCGCTCGTACACGGGGCCCATCTCGTCGGCAAAGATCTGCTGCGTCAGGTTGCGTTGCCACGCCCACAAGATGAGCGGGGCCGCACGGTCGGCCGCCATGGTGCCGTCAAAGCCATCGAGCGCTTGCTTGGCAGCAGCGGCCAACGCGTGGTCCGACCTGGCACGCTGCAGCCACGGCAGCATCTCGACGGCGGCGAGTGACTTCACGTCGGCCTGGATCGTGGCCAGGTCGTCGATCGAGTGCTTCGGCTTTGCCGCGAGCAGTTGCTCGATGCGCTGCTGCCGGTACGGCAGCGCCCATTCGCTGGTCAGGAAGTGCGGGTAGTCGGCCGCCACCACGCGCTGGTTGGCGGTGGCGATCCAGCCGCGCGCAGGGTCACGCTCCTGCGGCAGCGCATCGACGCCGAGCCAGCCGGCCCAGTCGTAGCGTGAGTCCCAACCGAGCGCCGGCACCAGGCCTTTCAAGTCGTTGTTCGGCTTGCGCAGCGGCACGCGCCCCGGCGCGATGTAGCCGATGTGCCCCGCACGGTCGGCCACCACCATGTTCTGCATCGGCGCCGCCCAGCCCTTGACCGCCTCGACGAACGACGCCACGTCGGTGGCGCTGTTCATCGCCTGCCCGACACTCACCGGGTCGATGTCGGCGTCGAGCGCAGTCCAGCGCATCGCGATCGCGTACGCGTTGCGGCTCTTGTTGCCCAGCAACTCGTCGGCGAGGCCGGCATCCGATATCACCGGTCCGTGCCGCGACTCGCGAACCTTCACCACCACGTCGGCCTTGCCGCGAACCTTGATCGTCTCTTCGTGGATCTTCAGCGGCGCCCAGCCCTCCGGCGTCTGCACCTGGTTGGCATCGGCCGGATGCAGGCGCTCGATGTAGAGGTCCTGCACGTCGGGCCCGGTGTTGGTGAAGCCCCAGGCCAGGTGCTGACTCTGCCCGAGCACCACCATCGGCAGCCCCGGCAGCGTGGCACCGGCCACCTGCGTGCCGGGCGCCTCGAGCCGCGCGAAGTACCACAGCGCCGGCACCGAGAGCTTCAGGTGCGGGTCGTTGGCCAGCAGCGGCGAGCCGGTGGTGCTGTGGCTGCCGGCCACCACCCAGTTGTTGGAGCCCACGCCCTCGATGCCCGAGGGCGGCGCAGCGGCCATCAGGCGCTCGAGCGCCGGGTCGAGCGCTGCCGTGGCGGTGGCCGCGTCGAGCTTGAGCGCACGAAACAGCGTGGCGTAGTCGCCTGTGGGCAGCGGCTTGTCACCCGGGTATGGCGGCAGCACCTCGTTGATGCGCTCCACCGGCAGCCGCAGCGCCAGGCGCAGCCGCAACAACTCGGTGCTCCAGTTGGCGCCCAGGTCGTAGGCCATCATGATCGACCACGCCAGGCTGTCCACCGGCTCCCACGGCTGCGGCCGCACGCCGAGGATCAGCATCTCCGGCGGGCGCGCGTGCAGTTGGGTGGCGATCACCGCGTTGATGCCGTCGGTGTAGGCCTGCACCACGGCACGCGATTCGGGCTTGAGGGTGGCCCATTGGGCGGCCGCCGCGCGGCGCACGCCGAGCGCACGCAGGAACTTGTCGGACTCGAGCGCCCCCTCGCCGAACGCCTCGGCCAGGCGGCCGGCGCCGATGCGGCGATGCGTCTCGAGCTGCCACAGCCGGTCCTGGGCGTGCACGAAGCCGAGTGCGAACAGCAGATCGTGCTGGTTCTGCGCCTTGATCGTCGGGATGCCGTGCGGGTCGCGCTCGATGCGCACGGGCTGCTGCAGCCCGGGCACGTCGAGCCGGCCGTCGACCGTGGGCATGGCGCGCGTGGTGTAGACGCCGATGGCCAACGCGACCAGCAGCAGCAACGCCAACGCCACCCACAACGAACCACGCAACCACTTCATCGCTCACCCCCGCATCGACGCCGGCGCAGGCCGGGGCCGATGGCGCGCAGCGTAGCGCATCGCGCAGGGCTGGCCGGACGGGGCTCAAACCCACAAATGGCGGGTTCTGGCGGCCATTTCCGCGACGGGCCGCCAACTGCAATGCCAGCCGGGCGTTGTTCGTGCGTTCAAGCGGGCCCGGGAATCGAACAATCCATGCATCCGAGTCCGTTCAGGAGAGCCCCGATGAACGTCGCACCCCGCCACTACATGCAAGCCCCGACGGCCGCCCCCGTGATCGCCTGGCTGGCCGGTGGCCAGGTCGCAGACAAGTCGAGCCGCATCGCCGCGCGCCGCAGCTTCGTGCACGTGAAGCGCTGCTTCATGGCCGTCTTGGAGCACGTGGACGGACGCGGCGGTCAATGGCTCAAGCATCAGGTGCGCCACGCCAACGAGGCCATCGATCTGTGGCTGCTGCGCGGCGCGGTGTTCGACGCGCTGTCGCCGCGCGGACCCGAACTGCGCACCGAACTCCAGCGTGCGCTCGAGAGCGTGATGCCGGGCGGAACCGAGGACCACGATCTGATGATGGCGTCCTAGGACGCCACGAGATCACCGGGCGACGAGCGCCCCGACCTCGTTTAACGCAGTGGCCAGCGCACAGGCGCTGGCTCCTCTGCTTCAGTCGACCTGTAGAAAATCGGCCTTGCCGAGTTCCACGCCGTTGTGACGCAGCAGCGCGTACAGCGTGGTGGCGTGGAAGAAGAAGTTCGGCAGGGCAAAGTGCTTGAGGTAGAACTCGCCCTTGAAGCGCCGCGGCTCGCGGTTGCCCCTCGGGATCACGATGTCGCGGTCTTCGCTGCCGTCGATGTCCTTGGCGCTCACGGTCTCCAGGTAAGCCAGGGTCTTGCTGATGCGCTCGCGCAGCTGGTCGAGCGTGCTCTCGTTGTCTTCGAACACGGGCGCATCCTTGCCGGCCAGACGGGCCGCGCAGCCCTTTGCGCCATCGCCGGCGATGCGGATCTGCGCGGGCAGTGGCAGCATGTCGGGGTACAGCCGCAGTGTGAGGTAGACCGCCGGATCGAACTTGCGCGCCTCGGCGTGTGCCTTCGCCTTGTCGAGCCAGCGCAGCATGTTGCCGAGCGTCTTGCTGAAAACGGGCACACTGGCCGTGTACATCGAAATGCTCATGGACTCGAGTCTCCTTCAGTTGACCGCACGATCATGATGAAACCGGATGCTAGCGTGAGCGGGTTCGGCATGCTGGAGCGGGCACAATCGCCTCGCTCGCCCTCGCCCATGAACATCATCATCCTCGACGACTATCAAGACGCCGTGCGCAAGCTGCGTTGCGCGGCCAAGCTCGAGGCCTACAACGCCAAGGTGCACACCAACACGGTCAAGGGCATCGGCCAGCTCTCGGTGCGCCTGCGCGATGCCGACATCCTGGTGACGATCCGCGAGCGCACGCACTTTCCGCGGCAGCTGCTCGAGAAGCTGCCCAAGCTCAAGCTGATCGCGCAGACCGGCCGCGTCGGCCCGCACATCGACGTCGACACCTGCACGCGGCTGGGCATCGCGGTGGCCGAGGGCCAGGGCTCGCCGGTGGCCGCCGCCGAGCTCACCTGGGCGCTGGTGCTGGCGGCGATGCGCCGGCTGCCGCAGTACATCGCCACGCTCAAGCACGGCGGCTGGCAGCAATCAGGCCTCAAAGCCGCCTCGATGCCGCCCAATTTTTGCCTCGGCATGGTGCTCAACGGACGCACGCTGGGCATCTGGGGCTACGGCAAGATCGGTCAGCTGATCGCCGGCTACGGCCGCGCGTTCGGCATGCAAGTCATCGTGTGGGGCAGTGAAGCGTCGCGTCAGCGCGCGGTGGCCGACGGCTGCGTGGCCGCCGAAAGCCGCGAGGCGCTGTTCGAGAACAGCGACGTGCTGTCGCTGCACCTGCGGCTGGTGCCCGCCACGCGCGGCATCGTCAATGCGGCCGACCTCGCCCGCATGAGGCCGACCTCGCTGTTCGTCAACACCTCGCGCGCCGAGCTGGTGGAAGAAGGCGCACTGGTCGCCGGGCTCAACCGCTGCCACCCCGGCATGGCGGCGGTCGACGTGTTCGAGAGCGAGCCGATCCTGCAGGGCCATCCGCTGCTGCGGCTGGAAAATGCCGTGTGCACGCCGCACATCGGCTACGTGGAGCTCGACAGCTACGAGCAGTACTTCGGCACCGCATTCGACAACGTGGTCAACTTCATTCGCCAGCAGCCGACCAACATCGTCAATCCCGAAGCGCTGAAGGTGATGCGCGCGTGAGCGCCGCCGCGCCTGGCCGCCGCCCGCCAGCCACACGCCCGAAAGGCCTGCCGTGAGCGACGGCCTCGACGCGCGCACGGTCGCGCGGTCGCGCTGGGCCTTGCTGGGCGGCAACTTCGCGATCGCCTGCGGCGTGATGGCGCCCTCGGGCGTGATGAACGACCTCGTCGATTCGCTGCAGGTGAGCGCCGCGGTCGCCGGCCAACTCATCACCATCGGTGCCGTGGTGCTGGCGCTCAGCGCGCCGCTGCTGGCGGCCTCGGTGGCGGGCAGCGATCGCCGCCGCCTGCTGGCGCTGTGGCTGCTGTGGTACGCGGCCGGCCACGCGCTGGCGGCGCTGTCGCCCAACTTCACCGTGCTGGCGATCGTGCGCACGGTCACGCTGCTCGGCGCCGCGGTGTTCACACCGCAGGCGGGCGCCGCGATCGCGGTGATGACGCCCGCGCACGCACGCGGCCACGCGATCACCTTCGTCTTTCTCGGCTGGGCGGTGGCTTCGGTGCTCGGCCTGCCGCTGCACGCCTACGTGGCCGAGACCTTCGGTTGGCGCGTCGCATTCGGCGGCGTGGCCGGCCTGTCGGCGCTGGCTGCCGCGTGGGTGTGGCTGGTGATGCCCAACGGCGTGCGGCCGGCCGCGCTGTCGGGCGCGCAGTGGCGAACCGTGTTCACCGACCCGGTGCTGATGGCCGTGGTGATGGTCACCGCGCTGGCCGGCGCCGCGCAGTTCACGCTGTTCACCTACATGGCGCCGTACTTTCGCCAGGTGCTGGGCGCCACGCCGGCGCAGATCGCGGGGCTGTTCCTGGTGTTCGGCGTGGTGGGTTTGAGCAGCAGCGTGGTGGTCACGCGCGTGATCGATCGCCTCGGCGCCTCGCGCATGGTGACGCTGCTGATGCTGGGCATGGCGATCAGCTTTGCTCTGTGGCCGCTGGCGGGCACGGTGGCCACGATGGCGCTGGTGATCGTGCCGTGGTCGCTCGGCTGCTTTGCCGCGCAGTCGTCGCAGCACGCTCGATTGACCTCACTGGCACCAACGTTGGCCCCGGCCTCGATGGCGCTCAACTCGGCGGCCATCTACGTCGGCCAGGCGGTGGGTGCGGCCACTGGAGGCGCGATGCTGGCGGTCAGTGGCTTCGCGCACTTGGCCTGGGCGGCCCTCGCGTGGTCGGTGGTGGCCATCGCGTTGAGCCAATGGGCTGCGTCGCGACAACCCAGGCACCCGGCGGCCGGCACGCAGCCGGCGGCATGAGCCGCCGGGCCGCTCCCAAGGCGAATTCCGTAGTGCGCAGCACGGAGGATGCTCGATGAGCGTGCAGCCGCCAGCGTCCGGCGTGGCCGGCAATGTCGAGCCGGAGCTGCGCGCGCCGCGCTCCAAGACCGAGTTGTTCATGGCCTTCACGTGGCTCGCGCTGCAAGGCTTCGGTGGCGTGCTGGCAGTGGCGCAACGCGAGCTCGTCGAGCGCCTGCGCTGGCTCAGCAAGGAGCAGTTCGTCGAGCTGCTGTCGCTGTCGCAGGTGCTGCCCGGGCCCAACGTCATCAACCTGAGCCTGATGTTCGGCGATCGCCATTTCGGCTGGCGCGGCGCGCTCGCCGCGATGGCCGGCATGCTGGCCGCGCCGCTGCTGATCGTGCTGGGGCTGGCGGCGCTGTATGTGCAGTTCAGCGCGGTGCCGCAGGTCGCGGGTGCGTTGCGCGGCATGGGCGCGGTGGCATGCGGGTTGATTCTGGCCACCGCGCTGAAGCTGATGCCGACGCTCAAGCGCAACCCGATGGGCCTTTGGCCCGGTGGGCTGATCCTGACGTCGAGCGCGTTGGCGATCGGCTGGTTGCGCTGGCCGTTGGTGTGGGTGGTGCTCGGGCTCGGCGCCGCGGGCTTTACCTGGGCGTTGCACCGTTTGAAGGTGCAGCGTCGCCAGGCATGAGCGGTGACTGGTTCGGCCTGCAGGGCCTCGGGTGGTGGGACCTGCTGCAGCTCGCCGGACACTTCGGGCTGCTGTCGTTGCTGGCGGTCGGCGGCGCGATCACGCTGGCCTCGGAGATGCAGCGTTACCTGGTGGTCGAGCACGGCTGGATCGACGCGCTCGAATTCAACGCGTCGATCGCCATCGCACAGGCCGCGCCGGGCCCCAACATCCTGTTCGTGGCGCTGCTCGGCTGGAGCGTCGCCGGGCCGCTGGGCATGGTCGCCACGATGGCGGGCATCATGCTGCCGTCGAGCATCATCACGTTCGTGGTCGGGCGCCTGCGCCATGCGCGGCGAGACGCCCTGGCGGTGCAGGCATTCAGCGTCGGCCTGGCGCCGCTGACGATCGGCCTGCTGGTGGCCACCGGCTGGGTGCTGGCGCTGCCGCTGGTCGAGCATCCGGTATCGCTGCTGCTGGTGCCGGCGACCATCGTGTTCATGCTGAAGACCGATCGCAGCCCGTTGTGGATGATCGCGCTGGGCGCACTGGTCGGTGCCTTGGGAGGTGCGTGAGAGATGTGGCCCGCTGTGCATGACCTGCCGCTGTTCATCGCCGCGGGCCTGTTGCTGAACATCACGCCCGGGGCCGACCTCGCGTTGATCGGCGCACGCAGCGCGGCCCAGGGCTTTCGCAGCGGCGCGGCGGCCGCGCTGGGTGTCGGTGCGGGTTGTGTGGTGCACGTGGTTGCGGCGGCGCTGGGGCTGTCGGCCTTGATCGCGAGCTCGGCGGCGGCTTTCACGGTGCTGCGCTGGGCCGGTGCCGCCTACCTGGTGTGGCTGGGCATCGGGCTGCTGCGCGGCGCTGGCGCCTCGGCGCCGGCAGCAGCCGCTGCGCCGGCAATGTCGTGGTGGCACTCGTTCGTGCAGGGTTTCCTGACCAACGCGCTGAATCCGAAGGTGGCGCTGTTCTTCCTGGCCTTCCTGCCGCAATTCATCGACGCCGCGGCGCCCGACAAGGCGTTGGCGTTCGTCGCGCTCGGCGCGGTGTTCGCCGTCAACGGCACGCTGGTCAACGTGGCATTCGCGGCGCTGGTGGCACGGCTGCGCGGCGCGCTGGGGTCGCAGCCGGCGCTCGGGCGTTGGCTCGCACGCGGCGTGGGTGCGCTGTTCGTCGCGCTCGGCGTGCGGCTCGCGTGGTTCGATGGCGGGGGCCGTTGAGCGGCACCGCCTCCTGCTCAGGCAAAACGACCCTGCAGGAACCAGCCGCTGCCGTCGCGCACCGACGCCAGCGGCAGCCGCGCCCGGAAGATCCACACCAGCGCACCATCGTCGGCGCGTGCGATGAAGTAGTCGCGCGCGGCCAGGGCGCCGTCCCACCAGCCCGACTCGATGCGCTCGGGGCCGGCCAGCATTTGCAGCGGTGCCCCGTCGAGCCACGGCCGCGAGGCCTGCTCGGGCAGCGGCTGCGGCTCGCGCAGCAGCCACAGCGGCCGCGTCGGTGCAGCCGCGGGCGGCTTGGCCCTGGCAGGCTGCGGCCCCGCCTCGGCGGGCTGCCACGCCATGGCGCGCTCGGGACGATGGTCGGCCAGCAGCGTGAGCCGTTGCACCCCCTCGGCACCCAGGCGCGCCTGCAATCGCTCGACCAGGCGCGTCAAGCCTTCGCGCTCGCTGCTGCGGGTGGCAAACAACTCGGCGTTGGGCGGGCCCGAGTGCACCCATGCATCGCAGCGCAGGCTCAACTCCAGCGCCGGCGCGGCCAGCGGCAAACGCGCCAGCCGCTCGCCCAGCAACGACTGCAGATGCGCCGCGTCGGCCGAGGGTTCGGCCAGGCCGATCGCCAACTCGCTGGGCGCCACCTCGCCGCGACGCGCCTCGTGGTGCATGCGCAGCGTGAAGCCGGCGACGCGCGCCTGGCGCGCATGCGCCCACGCCAGCAGGCGCGCGACCAGCACGCGCGCACCGGCCATCAACTGCTCGGCGTTGTCGGCGCGGGTGAACAGCTCGATGCGTTGCTCGAACTTCGGCGGCAGCACGATCGGCTCGCGCGGGTCGGGTGCGTCGCCGCGCGCGCGGTCGAGATCGGCCAGCAGCGCCGGCCCGAACCGCCGCGCCAGGCCGGCGCGCGGCAGGTGGCGCAGGTCGGACAGCCGCTTCAAGCCCATGCCCTGCAAGGCCTCCCAATGCTCGCGTCCGGGGCCTAACAACCAGACCGGTGCATCGTCGAGCAGGCGGCGCAGCGCGGCGAAGTCGGTGCTGTGCGCGCCGTGCACGAGATCGTCGCGCCAGCGCGCGAGCAACGCCGCGCCGAGCGCCGTGGGCGCGCTGGCGATCCGGCAGCGATGGCCGAGCGGCTGCAGCGCCTGGCGCAGCCGCTGCAGCAGGTGGCGCCAGCCGCCGAAGCAGCGCTGGCTGGCCTGCACTTCGAGCAGCACCACCGGCGCCGGCGCGCCCGTGCCGTCGGTGGGCTCGAGGCACACCATCGGCGTGAAGGCCAGCGCGGTATGGCCGGCGGCCTGCAGGGCCGACGCATCGCGCGCCGCGTCGGCCTCGCCGAGCACCAGGTCGCTGGCCAGTGCGAGCGCGGTGGCGCGCTTGGCGCCCGGCTGAATGCCCAGCGCTGCGGCGCGCGCGTCGGCCTGCGTGATGCGGTGGGCTTCGATCAGCGCCAGCGGCCGGCCCTGCCAGGCCGGATCGAGCGTCGCGGCGAACGATTCCAGCGACAACTGCGGCAGGTGCACGGCGATCCACAGCATGAGGGCACACGCGTCATCTCAGCCGGCGACGGAGGATGCTTCGATGGCCGGCGCGCCGGCCGCAGCGGCCATCGCCGCTGCGGGCTCGTCGCGCGCCCGCGCACGCAGCCGCTCGCTGAGGATGGGCGGCAACGCCAGCGGCAGAGCCTGCGCCAGTGGCGGACCGCGCCGCTTGAGCACACGCACCGACAGCCGATCGATGCCCGCACCTTGCAGCAGCAGCCGCAGCGGCGCCGCGCTGGGCTTGAGGCGTGCATCGACCTCGCGAAACAGGAACGCCGGGCCGTCGTGCAGCTGCGCGGCGAGCTGCAAACGGCGCAGCGCATCGGCTTTCAGGCGCTGCGGCAGCCACGCCAGCACGGCGCCGACGTGGCCACTTTTCAAGGCCTGCTCGAGCGCCCATAAAAGATCGGCACTCGGCAGCAGGCGGCGCAGCCCCGCCGTGGCACGCACGCCTTCACGGCCGTGGACCACCAGCAGCTGCTGCGCGTCGACGCCGAGCTGCACCAGCGCCGAACCGCACAGCGCGGCCGGCGGATCGAACAGCATCACGCTGCGGCCGCTTTGCTCAGACGATGCGCCGGCGCCCGCGATGCGCGCCAGCGCCGGCATCAGCAGGCGCAATTCACCGAGGCCGGGGTGCGGCAACAGCAACTCGGTCAGCACCCGATGCGGCCAGCCGCCGCCCGGCAGCTCGCCATCGAGGGCAGCAAAGCCGCTGGCGGTGACGGCACTCGATGGCGGGCTGAGCTGGTGAGCACGCCACAGCGCAGGCAATCGCTCAACCAGAAGGGGTGACAGATCCACGAGAATACTGTACATTCATACAGTACCCATCGCAACCCGCTCGCCGGGTGAAAACCAGAGCCCTGAAGAGACGCCGCTAAGCCAGCGCCCTTTGCAGCGCCGTCGCGCACAGCGCCACCGCGGTGTTGGCTTCGTCGATCACGCGGCCCATCGTGATGAAGCCGTGGATCTGGCGCTCGAAGCACACGTATTGCGTGGGCACGCCCGCTTGCGACAGCTTGTCGGCGTACTGCCGCCCTTCGTCGCGCAGCGGGTCGTAGCCTGCGGTGATCACCAGCGCCGGTGGCAGCTTGGAGAGATCCGGGTGCAGCAGCGGCGAGGTGCGCCAGTCGGACCAATCGGCCTCGTTGGGCACATAGTGCCCGCGGTAGTAGGTGATCGAGTCGCTGGTGAGCATGTAGCCCTGGCCATTGGTGGTGTGCGACGGCGCGATCGCGCGCATGTCGGTGCCGGGGTAGATCAGCAACTGCAGTTTCGGCCGCGGGCCGGCGCTGTCGCGCAGGCCGATCGCGGTGACCGTGGCCAGGTTGCCGCCGGCGCTGTCGCCGCCGAGCGCCAGCCGCGATGCGTCGATGCCGAGCGGGGCGGCTTGCGCATGCACCCAGCGCGTGGCGGCCAGGCAGTCGTCCACCGCCGCCGGGAAACGATGCTCGGGCCCGAGCCGGTAGTCCACCGCCACCACCACACAGCCGGCGCGGTGCGCCAGCTCGCGGCACAACACGTCGTGCGTGTCGAGGTCGCCGATCACCCAGCCGCCGCCGTGGTAGTACAGCAGCGCCGGGGCGGTCGACGGCGCGGTGGTCGGCCGGTACAGGCGCAAGCCGATCGCGCCGTGCGGGGCGTTGGCGCTCAGGTCGCGCACCTCGGCCATCGTGATCGCCGCCGGCTGCACGTAGGCACGCCGCTCGCGGTACAGGCGCCTGGCCTCGGCCGGCGCCAGCGTGTGCGTGGGCGGCACGCCGCGTTCGGCCATCAGGTCGAGCAGTGCGCGGGCTTGCGGGTCGAGCATCGGCGTCTCCGGCGTCGCAGGGTCACGGCAGGCAGTGTAGGACCTCGGCCGGCCGCCGCGGAGGGGCGCGCGGCAGATGGTTGCTTTTGGCAAGTATATTGTTGACAATGCCAAGCATGAGTGGCACCCCCTCGACATCCGACGCCCAAGCGGCAGCGCTGCGTGCGTTCAATCGTTTCTACACACGCCGCATCGGCGTGCTCGACGAACGCCTGTACGGCACACCGTTCACGCTGCCGCAGACGCGTGTGCTGTGGGAGCTGGCGCATCACGACGGCATCACCGCGAGCGAGCTCGCGCGGCTGCTCGACCTCGATGCCGGCTACCTCAGCCGCCTGCTGGCGGCGCTCAAGGCCAGGCGCCTGGTGCGTGCGCAACGCTCGCCGGCCGACGCCCGCCAGGCGGTGCTCACGCTCACCGCGACCGGCCGGCGCGCCTTCGCCCCGATGGATGCGCGTTCGCAGGCTCAGGTCAATGCCCTGCTCGCCCCGCTGGACGAGCCGAACCGGCGCCGCCTGCTGCACGCCGCCGGCACCATTGAGTCGCTGCTCGGCGCGCCGCGTGCCGACCGCGCGCCCTACCTGTTGCGCCCGCCGCAGCCCGGCGACATCGGCTGGGTGGTGGCGCGTCATGGCGCGATCTACGCGCACGAATATGGCTGGGACCTCACGTTCGAGGGCCTGGTGGCTTCCATCGCCGGGCGCTTCGTCGAGCGCTTCGACGCCAGGCGCGAGGCCTGCTGGATCGCCGAGCGCGACGGCCAGAACGTGGGCTGCGTCTTTCTGGTGCAGGCGCGCGACGACAAGACCGATGAGCCCGAGCCTGGCGTGGCGCAGTTGCGCTTGCTGCTCGTCGAGTCATCGACGCGCGGTCTGGGCATCGGCTCGCGCCTGGTGGCCGAGTGCGAGCGCTTCGCGCGCCAGGTGGGCTATCGGCGCATCAAGCTGTGGACCCAGTCCACCCTGCTCGCCGCCCGCGCCATCTATGCCAAGGCGGGCTATCGGCTGGTCGGCAGCGAGCCGCACCACAGTTTTGGCGCCGACCTGGTCGGCGAGGTGTGGGAGCTCGTGCTCTAGCTGCGGGCAGCTCGGCAGCGGCGCCGCGGCGCCTCAGGCGAACTCTTGCCGTACCGCTTGGGTGTTCAAGCGCCCGATGATCCACGCCAGCAGCAGGCAGGTGAACACGCTCAGCGTCACGGCAGCGGCACGCGCGGCCGTGGCGAAGCCACCGAACACACCCGCCGCTTCGCGCGGCAGCGGCGAGCGGCTCAGCGTGTGATCGATCAAGCCCTGCAACAACTCCTGCTGCAGCCACAGGCCGGCCAGGTTGGCCACCATCGCCAGCACCACGACGACGATGAAGGCACGCCGCGCCCACTCCAGACGCAACAACAAGCCGATGGCCGCCGCCAGCGTGGCGATCGACAGCGCCAGCGCGGCACCCGCCACCCACGGCACGTGGGCCGCGAGCAACCCGGCCAACCCTTGCAACGGGCGCGCATCCAGGCCGAGCGCGAAGCCAGGCAGCAACGATGCAGTGGCAGCCCCCTGAATCAGGGCCAGCGCGCTGGCGGCAACGCCGAGCACGATGAAGACCCACGCCGTCACGCTGACGAACAGCGATCGCGAACCCACGTTGAATGTCTGCGGCATGGTTGGCTCCCCTCGCGCCTGCACGCGCTGCGTGCCGGGTCGATGTGCGGGTACAACCCAAGCAAAGCGCCATCGGCCCTGAATACGATTGTCGGGAGATGCCCCCCACGCGTCATTCCCTCAGGCGAGGGTTCACTGCACAGACAGATAGTTACTTGCCACGCACGTCGATGACCCGCCAGCGGAGTCGAGCGACTTGCGCAACGCCCATGCGCCACTCGACCCTGCTGATCCCCGATCGAGTCGTCACCTCTCGATGCGTCGTCCTGTGCGCCGCCATCGCCTGGCTGCCGGCCTCCGCAGCCGAGCCCACGACACACGAATCGACCATCGACGTCGGCATCGGTTACGAGCAACTGAAGTTGCCCGCCGACGAGAAGATGGGTTTGATGGGTGCGTCGGTGCTGTTTCCGCTCGGCGGCCAGTGGTGGGCCGGACCGGCGGTGTACGGCGCGGCCGGCGGCCACCGCGGCGGGCTGTTCGTCGGCGGCGCCGAGTTGCAGCGCCGCTTCGTGTTGCCGTGGGACTGGGATCTGCGCGCCGGTGTGTTCGCCGGCGGCGGCGGCGGCGCCGCCGCGCCGGTGGGCGGCGGCCTGATGTTGCGCGCGGCAGCGACGCTGACCCACGAGATCGGGCCGCTGCGTGGCGGGCTCAGTTGGTCGCACGTGCGCTTTCCCAGTGGCGAGATCAGCAGTTCGCAGCTCGGGCTGGTGTTGAGCTGGGAACGGCCCTTCCGCTATTTCGACTCGTCGACTGCCGGACAGCCGCAGCCCGCGAGCGGCACCACGGGACTGGGCTTTCAGCGCCTCGCCGGCACGGTGGGCGCCTATCAGCTGCGGGGGTCCGACACCCGCCGCATCGGATTGGTGGGCGGCCGCGCCGAATGGCAACCCACGACCTCCGGTGTCTACACGGGCATCGAGGCATCGGCCGCGGCCTCCGGAGGCGCTGCCGGATACATGGAGATTCTCGGCAACGTCGGCTGGCGCTGGGCCCCGGTGCCGGACTGGCCCGTCGCACTCGAAGCGCGCGGTGCGCTCGGTCTCGGCGGCGGTGGCGCCATGCCGACCGACGGCGGCGCCATCGGCAAGGTCGCCATCGGCGCCAGCCTCGATTGGGGCCATGGCTGGCGCAGCGGCATCGAGGTGGGCGAGGTCCGCGGTCT
>DATDJF010000251.1:0-13598 GCA_036520715.1 Burkholderiaceae bacterium
GCCGTCGCCCGACGCCTGCAGCGCTGCGTGCCGGCCGGCACCCTGGTGGCACGCCCTGGGGGCGACGAGTTCGTGCTGGTCGTGCGTGGGCCGCGCGCCGCTGCCGACGAATTGGCGCGCGTGCTGTGCTCGGAGCTCGGGCAACTGATCCAGCTGAACGGACGCACGGCGCTGGTCGGTGCCAGCATCGGCATCGCGCACCACCCGGAGCATGGCTCGAACACATCCGACTTGATGCGCCGCGCCGACATGGCGATGTACAGCGCCAAGGCCCGCGGCGGCGGCAAGGCCGCCTGGTTCGAGCCGGCGCTCGATGCACGAGTCGCCGAGCGCGCCGAGCTGCTGGCCGCTCTGCGGCACGCACAGGAGCGCGGCGAACTGGAGTTGCACTATCAGCCGCGCGTGCACGCCCGCAGCGGCAAGGTCATCGGCGCCGAGGCGCTGCTGCGCTGGCGACACCCGGAACGCGGCATGGTGCCGGCGCCCACGTTCATCTCGCTGCTGGAGGAAACCGGCCAGATCGACGGCGTGGGGCTGCTGGTCATCGAACAGGCAGCCGCACAACTGGCGCGTTGGCGGGCGCAAGGCACGGCACTGGATTCGATCGCCGTCAACCTGTCGGCGCGACAGCTGCAGGCGACGGGCCTGCCCGCGAGCGTGGCCGAGATCCTCGCCCGCCACGGCTTGCGGTCGAATGACCTCGAGCTGGAAGTCACCGAGTCGATCTTCATGGGCGACGCGTCAGCGGCGATCCGCACGCTGCAGCAGCTTCACGACAGCGGCATCCGCATCGCGTTGGACGACTTCGGTACCGGCTACTCGTCACTGTCTTACCTGCACAAGCTGCCGATCGAGATCCTCAAGGTGGACCGCAGCTTCGTGGTCGAACTCGGACAGCGCGAAAGCGCGTTGGCGCTGACACGCTCGATCCTGGCGTTGGCTCGCGCCTTGCACATGCGCGTGGTGGCCGAAGGCGTCGAAACGCAGGAACAGGCCGACTTGCTGATCAATCTGGGATGCGACGAATTGCAGGGCTACCTGTACGCACCGGCGCTGGACCCGACAGCCTTTGCGGCGTTCGTCGCGCGCCCGCTGCGCCTGGCCGCTACGCAAGCGGCGTAGTGGCCGACCCTCAGGCCACGGCCACCGGAATCTTGCCGATGCGCGCCTGCCACTCGCGCGGCCCGGTGTTGTGCACGCTGGTGCCACCTGAATCGACTGCCACCGTGACCGGCATGTCCCTGACGTCGAACTCGTAGATCGCCTCCATGCCGAGGTCAGCGAAGCCCACCACCTTGGCGCCCTTGATCGCCTTGGCCACCAGGTAGGCGGCGCCACCCACCGCCATCAGGTAGGCGCTCTTGTGCTTGCGGATGGCCTCGATCGCCACCGGGCCCCGCTCGGCCTTGCCGATCATCGCGATGAGGCCGGTTGCGCTAAGCATCATCTCGGTGAACTTGTCCATGCGCGTCGCCGTGGTGGGGCCGGCCGGGCCGACCACCTCATCGCGCACCGGGTCGACCGGGCCGACGTAGTAGATGACGCGGTTGCGAAAGTCCACCGGCAGCGGCTCACCCTTGGCGAGCATGTCCTGGATGCGCTTGTGCGCGGCGTCGCGGCCGGTGAGCATGCGGCCCGACAGCAGCAGCGTGTCGCCGGGCTTCCAGCTCGCCACCTCGGCCGGAGTCAGCGCGTTCAGATCGACCTTGCGGCTCTTGTTGTAGTCGGGCGCCCAGTGCACGTCGGGCCACAGGCTCAGGCTCGGCGGATCGAGGAACGCCGGGCCGGAGCCATCGAGCACCACGTGCGCGTGGCGGGTGGCGGCGCAATTGGGAATCATCGCCACCGGCTTGCCGGCCGCATGTGTGGGGTAGGTCCTGATCTTCACGTCGAGCACGGTGGTCAGGCCGCCCAGCCCCTGGGCACCGATGCCCAGCGCGTTGACCTTTTCGTACAGCTCGATGCGCAGCTCCTCGAGCTTGTTGCTCGGGCCGCGCTGCAGCAGCGCCGACATGTCGATGTCTTCCATCAGCGCCTGCTTGGCCAACAGCATCGCGCGTTCGGCAGTGCCGCCCACGCCGATGCCCAGCATGCCGGGCGGGCACCAGCCGGCGCCCATGGTGGGCACCGTCTTCAGCACCCAGTCGACCAGGCTGTCGCTGGGATTCATCATGATGAACTTGCTCTTGTTCTCGCTGCCGCCGCCTTTTGCGGCAACCGTCACATCCACCGTGGTGCCAGGCACCAGTTCCACGTGAATCACCGCCGGTGTATTGTCACGAGTGTTCTTGCGCTCGAACAGCGCATCGGCCAGGACCGATGCACGCAGCGGGTTGTCGGCATCGAGGTAGCCGCGGCGCACACCCTCGTTGACGGCATCCTCGAGCGAACCGGTGAAGCCGTCGAAGCGCACGTCCATGCCGATGCGCAGGAACACGTTGACGATGCCGGTGTCCTGGCACATCGGGCGCCGGCCCTCGGCGCTCATGCGCGAGTTGGTGAGGATCTGCGCGATCGCGTCCTTGGCTGCCGCGCTTTGCTCCACCTCGTAAGCGCGGGCCAGGTGGGTGATGTAGTCGGCCGGGTGGTAGTAGCTGATGTACTGCAAGGTGGCGGCGACCGTCTCGATCAAGTCGTTGGCGCGCAGGGTGGTCGGCATGGCGGGCTGCTGTCGGCTGATGGTGGCCGACACAGTTTAGTCCTGCCAAACCGCTGCGCCGCCGCTGGGCGGCGCGTCAGTGATCGTCGCGGCCCGGGGCGCCGACCAGGCGGTCTGCAGCGGCCACCGCCAGCGCCGACAACAGGAAGGCCAGGTGGATGGCCGTCTGCCACAACAACGTCTTCTCGGTGTAGTTGTCGGCGTTGATGAAGGTCTTCAGCAGATGGATCGAGCTGATGCCGATGATGGCAGTAGCCAGCTTGACCTTCAGCACCGACGCATTGACGTGGCTCAGCCACTCGGGCTGGTCGGGGTGGCTTTGCAGGTTGAGGCGCGACACGAAGGTCTCGTAGCCACCGACGATCACCATGATCAGCAGGTTGCTGATCATCACCACGTCGATCAGCCCCAGCACGACCAGCATGATGATGGTCTCGTTGAGGCCGTCGACCGGGTGGTCCTTGTAGCCGACGCTCTTGACCAGGCTGGCCAGCGCCTGCTGGTTGCCGAACGCGGCCTCCACCAGGTGCCACAACTCGACCCAGAAATGAAAGACGTACACCGCCTGCGCGGCGATGAGGCCCAGGTACAGCGGCAACTGCAGCCAACGGCTGGCGAAGATCAAGCTGGGCAGGGGGCGCAGCCGGGTTTCGGCGGGGTCGCGTGGTGGGGTCATGCAGGTTTGATCCGGAGCAAAAGGCGGTGTCGAGGGCGGGCGAATTCTAGTGGCGGGTCCGCACCAGCAGTCGCTAGAGTAAGGGCTTCGTCAGCGCGGGGCGGCACATTGCGCCGCGGCGTGTCGCGCCCGCTGAGGTTTTCCGCCAGAGCCACAGGAGACCGCCATGAGCGAGCTACGCGTCTATCCACCCCCTGCAGCGGCCGTCGAGGGTGCCGCCATATCGGGCATGCCCGCGTACCTGGCGCTGTGCAAGGAGGCCGACGTCGACTACGCCGGCTTCTGGGCCCGGCTGGCGCGCGAGCACGTGCGTTGGAAGACGCCGTTCACCAAGACCCTCGACGACAGCAAGGCGCCGTTCTTCAAGTGGTTCGAGGACGGCACGCTGAATGCGTCGTACAACTGCCTGGACCTGCAGGTCGAGCGCGGGCTGGGCGGCAAGACGGCCATCATCTTCGAGGCCGACGACGGCACCGTGACCCGCGTCACCTATGGGCAGCTGCTCGAAAAGGTGTGCAGGCTCGCCAACGCGCTGCGCGCCAACGGCGTGAAGAAGGGCGACCGCGTCGTCGTCTACATGCCGATGTCGGTCGAGGGCGTGGTGGCGATGCAGGCCTGCGCACGCATCGGTGCCACGCATTCGGTGGTGTTCGGCGGTTTCTCCGCGCAGTCGCTGCGTGATCGCGTCGAAGACGCCGGAGCGGTGATGGTGATCACCGCCGACGAGCAGATGCGAGGCGGCAAGGCGCTCGGCCTGAAGAACATCGTCGACGAGGCGCTCGCGCTCGGCGGCTGCGACAGCATCAAGAACGTGCTGGTCTACAAGCGCACCGGCGGCACCGTGTCATGGCACGCCGCGCGCGACAAGTGGCTGCACGAGGTGGTGGCCAGCCAGGCCGCCACCTGCGAACCGGAGTGGGTGAGCGCCGAACACCCGCTGTTCCTGCTGTACACCTCGGGTTCCACCGGCAAGCCCAAGGGCGTGCAGCATGCCACCGGCGGCTACTTGCTGCATGCGGCACTGACCACCAAGTGGACCTTCGACCTCAAGCCCGACGACGTCTTCTGGTGCACTGCCGACATCGGCTGGGTCACGGGCCACACGTACATCGTCTACGGGCCGCTGGCGTGCGGCGGCACCGAGATCGTCTTCGAGGGCGTGCCGACCTATCCCGATGCCGGGCGCTTCTGGAAGATGATCCAGACGCACAAGGTCACCGTGTTCTACACCGCGCCCACCGCCATCCGATCGCTCATCAAGGCGGCTGAAACCAACCCGGCCGCGCACCCGAGGAACTACAAGCTCGACAGCCTGCGTCTGCTCGGCTCGGTGGGCGAACCCATCAACCCGGCGGCCTGGGAGTGGTACCACCAGCACGTGGGCGGCGGCCGCTGCCCGATCGTCGACACCTGGTGGCAGACCGAGACCGGCGGCCACATGATCACGCCGCTGCCCGGCGCGACGCCGCTGGTGCCGGGGTCCTGCACGCTGCCGTTCCCGGGCATCACCGCGGCGATCGTCGACGAGACCGGTGGCGACGTGCCCAACGGGCAGAGCGGCATCCTGGTGATCAAGAAGCCGTGGCCCAGCATGATCCGCACGATCTGGGGCGACCCCGAGCGCTATAAGAAGAGCTACTACCCGCCGGAGCTCAAGGGCTACTACCTCGCGGGCGACGGCGCCGGCCGCGACGCGGCGCGCGGCTACTTCACGATCACCGGCCGCATCGACGACGTGCTCAACGTGTCGGGACACCGCCTCGGCACGATGGAGGTCGAGTCGGCGCTGGTGGCCCACACCGAGCTGGTGGCCGAGGCGGCGGTGGTGGGACGCCCCGACGACCTCACGGGCGAAGCCGTGTGTGCCTTCGTGGTGCTCAAGCGCGCGCGCCCCACCGGCGAGGAGGCCAAAAAAATCGCCAATGAATTGCGCAACTGGGTGGCCAAGGAAATCGGCCCGATCGCCAAGCCCAAGGACATTCGCTTCGGCGACAACCTGCCCAAGACCCGCTCGGGCAAGATCATGCGCCGCCTGCTGCGCTCGATCGCCAAGGGCGAAGCGATCACGCAGGACACGTCTACCCTCGAGAACCCAGCCATCCTGGAGCAGTTGGCGCAGCCCAACTGACCGGCTGCAGCAAACAACAAGGCCCCGCGATGCGGGGCCTTGCTGCTCGTGGAACGGCGTGCGGCCTACTTGACCGTCAGCACCCAGGTCGCCAGCGTCTTGGCCTCGTCGGCGTTGACCTGCGGGTTGGCCGGCATCGGAATCTGCCCCCACACGCCGGTGCCGCCCTTTTGAATTTTCTCCGCCAGCTTGGCCGCCGCGTCCTTCTGGCCGGCGTACTTGGCGGCGACTTCCTTGTAGGAGGGCCCGACCAACTTCTTGTCCGTCTGGTGGCATGCCAGGCAGTTTTTCTTCTCGGCCAGAGCTGGGTTGGCGAAGGCGGCCGGAGTGACAACAGCGGCAACAATCGTCGCGAGAGCGAGCTTTTTCATGGTTTCCTTTCGGCGATGGCGATGGGCTCGGATACAGTGATCTGCAACGTGATTTTAGGTCGGCGGGTTGACGCCTCCATCAGGGGTGCCCGGCGACGACCTGCTCGGGAGACGGGTATGTGGTTCGTGGTGGTCGGCTGCGTGCTGCTGCTGATGAAACTGACCGAATTCGGCTTCGCCGCCGAATGGTCATGGTTGGTGATCCTGGCGCCGTTCGGCCTGGCGGTCGCCTGGTGGTCGTTCGCCGACGGCGTGGGCCTGACCAAGCAGCGCGAGATGAACAAGCTGGAAGAGCGCAAGCACGAGCGCCGCCGCAAGCACATGGAAGCGCTCGGCCTGAACTGGCGCCGCGACCGCCGCGTGGCGGTGATCAAGGAAACACGCAAGGTCGCGCCGCCGCAATTGGCTCAGGTGAAGAAGACCGAGGATGAGCGCCACAACCGCGACGTGATCACGGCGTTCCTGCCCAGCCGCCAGGAGCTGCCGCCACAGCGCGTCGACGACAAAGCGGCCTGAAGGGCTCTCATCGCTCGTCGTAGCGATCGAGCACGGCGCCCTGGCTGGCACTCGACGCATTCTTCCAGAACTTGCCCAACACGCCGCGCACGTAGCGCGGCGCCGGCGCACGCCAGGCGGAGCGGCGCTTCGCGATCTCGGCATCACTCACGTCGAGCTGCAACAGCAGCTTGTGCGCGTCGATGGTGATCGCATCGCCCTCATGGATCAGCGCGATCAGGCCGCCTTCGTATGCTTCGGGCGCGACATGGCCGACCACCATGCCCCAGGTGCCGCCTGAGAAGCGGCCGTCGGTGATCAGGCCCACCGTTTCGCCCAGGCCCTGGCCGATCAACGCACTCGTCGGCGCCAGCATCTCGGGCATGCCCGGTCCGCCGCGCGGCCCCAGGTAGCGCAGCACCATCACGTCGCCGGCCTTGATCCGGCCGGCCATGATCGCCGCCAGCGCCGATTGCTCGTCGTCGAAGACGCGCGCGGGCCCGGTGATCACCGGATTCTTCAGTCCGGTGATCTTGGCCACGCATCCCTCGGGCGACAGGTTGCCTTTGAGAATCGCGAGGTGGCCCTGTTCGTACATCGGCTCGGCGATCGTGCGGATGACCTCCTGGTCCTTGCGCGGCACGTCGGGCACGTCGGCCAGGCTCTCGGCGATCGTCTGGCCGGTGATCGTCAGGCAATCGCCGTGCAGCAGCCCGGCCTTCAACAACACCTTCATCACCTGTGGAATGCCGCCGGCGCGATGCAGGTCGATCGCCATGAAGCGGCCACTGGGCTTGAGGTCGCACAGCACCGGCACTTTCTGGCGCACCCGCTCGAAGTCGTCGATGGTCCAGGGCACGCCTGCCGCGTGCGCGATGGCCAGGAAGTGCAGCACCGCGTTGGTCGAGCCGCCGGTGGCCATGATCACCGCCACCGCGTTCTCGATCGACCGGCGGGTGACGATGTCGCGTGGCTTCAAGTCGTTCTTCACCGCGTCGACCAGCACGGCGGCTGCGCGCTTGACGTGGCCGACGATCTCGTCCTCGACGTTGGCCATCGTCGACGAGAAGGGCAGGCTCATGCCGAGCGCCTCGAACGCGGAGCTCATCGTGTTGGCGGTGTACATGCCGCCGCACGAGCCGCTGCCGGGGATCGCGCGCCGTTCGATCTGGCAGAAGTCTTCTTCGCTCATGCGGCCGGCCGAGAACTGGCCCACCGCCTCGAACACGCTGACGATGTTGAGATCCTGGCCCTTGTAGCGGCCGGGCAGGATGGTGCCGCCGTAGACGTAGATCGCCGGCACGTTGGCGCGCACGATGCCCATCATGCCTCCGGGCATGTTCTTGTCGCAGCCGCCGATCACCAGCACGCCGTCCATCCACTGGCCGCCGACGCAGGTCTCCACACAATCGGCGATCACCTCGCGCGACACCAGCGAATACTTCATGCCCTCGGTGCCCATCGCCATGCCGTCGCTGATGGTCGGCGTGCCGAAGATCTGCGGGTTGGCGCCGGCATCGTGCAGGGCCTGCACGGCGGCATCGGCCAGCCGCTGCAGCCCCGAGTTGCACGGCGTGATCGTCGAGTGCCCGTTGGCCACGCCGATCATCGGCTTGGCAAAGTCGCCGGCCTCGTAGCCCATCGCGTAGTACATCGAGCGATTCGGCGCACGCGCCACGCCCTCGGTGATGTTCTTGGAGCGGCGGTTCATGCTCATGCGAGTGCGTCCTTCAGCGAGTGCGAGCGTGGGTCGGCGAAACGTATCGTAGCGCCGGCGCAAGGGACGCCGCTTTTTTGCGGCGACAATCGCGCTCGGTTTTTCGAAGAGGGTCTCAAGCCGATGCTGGTGCATCCGCAGTTCGATCCGGTGGCGCTGGACTTCTCGCGCATCGGCGTGCCGATCGCCGTGCACTGGTATGGGCTCACCTACCTGGCCGCGTTCGGCCTGTTCCTCTGGCTGGCGCGCCTGCGCGTGGCGCAGCCGCCGTTCGCCGACACCGGCTGGACGCGCCGCGACGTCGAGGACCTGCTGTTCTACGGCGTGCTCGGCGTCGTGATCGGTGGCCGCCTGGGTTACGTGCTGTTCTACAAGCCGGGCTACTACGCGGCACATCCGCTGGAATCGTTGGCCATCTGGAAGGGCGGCATGGCCTTTCACGGCGGGTTGCTGGGCGCCATCGCCGCGATGGCCTTGTTCGGCCGCCTGCGTGGGCGACCGTTCCTGCAGGTGACCGATCTGGTGGCGCCGTGCGTGCCCACCGGCCTGGCCGCCGGACGCATCGGCAACTTCATCAACGGCGAGCTGTGGGGGCGGCCCGCGGACCCGGCGCTGCCGTGGGCGATGGTGTTCCCGCAATCGGGCACTCCCGATCCGCGCCACCCGTCGCAGCTGTACCAGTTCGCCCTCGAAGGCTTGCTGCTGTTCGCGCTGCTGTGGCTGTACGCGAGGCACCCGCGGCCGATGGGGCAGGTGTCCGGCGCGTTCCTGGTCGGCTACGGCGTGC
Source organism: Burkholderiaceae bacterium (assembly GCA_036520715.1). Taxonomy (GTDB): domain Bacteria; phylum Pseudomonadota; class Gammaproteobacteria; order Burkholderiales; family Burkholderiaceae_C; genus JAEUPI01. Next base: position 8,834 of record DATDJF010000251.1, read on the forward strand.
TGCGATTCGTCGCCGAGTTCTTCCGCGAGCCCGACAGCTTTCTCGGCCTGCAGGCACTCGGCCTGTCGCGCGGGCAATGGCTGTGCGTGCCGATGGTGCTGGCCGGCGTGGCGCTGATGATCTGGGCGGCTCGTCGCCAGACACTGAAGTGACCCGCCTCGTCTTCCTCGACACCGAAACCACCGGCCTGTCGCACGAAGGCGGCGATCGGATCATCGAGATCGGCTGCATCGAGATGGTCAATCGCCGGCTCACCGGCCGCAACAAGCACTTCTACGTCAATCCGCAACGCGCCAGCAGCGACGACGCGCTGAAGGTGCATGGCCTGACCGACGATTTTCTGGCCGACAAGCCGCTGTTCGCCACGGTGGCCGATGAGTTGACCGAGTTCCTGAGTGGCGCCGAGATCGTGATCCACAACGCCCCGTTCGACGTCGGCTTCATGGACGCCGAGCTGCAGCGGCTGGGGCGCGCGCCGTTGCGCAGCGGTGTTGCCAAGGTCACCGACTCGCTGACCCTGGCGCGCGAGATGTACCCCGGCAAGGCCAATTCGCTCGACGCGTTGTGCCGCCGCCTGGAGGTCGACAACAGCAACCGCACGCTGCACGGCGCCTTGCTCGACGCCGGCCTGCTGGCGGAGGTGTACATCCGCATGACGCGCGGCCAGGACTCGCTGGTGATCGATGTCGCGCACATCGAGTCGTCGGGTCTGCACGCGGCTTCGGCGCTCGACCTCACGGCATTCGCGCTGGCGGTGATCGAACCCAGCGACGACGAGCTGGCTGCCCACGCCGCGCTGCTTGCCGACCTCGACAAGGCCAGTGGCGGACGCACGCTGTGGCGCGCGCGCATGGCATAATTCGCGCCCTTTGCGGGCGGTTAGCTCAGGGGTAGAGCGCGTCGTTCACACCGACGAGGTCGCAGGTTCGAAACCTGCACCGCCCACCAGCCCAACCATCACCGGCAGGTGATTTTTTTCGGCCTCGATTCACGCGTGCGCCAACTCTCCGACGTCGATGCAGTGGCCGCCACTGCGCGTGCAGCGGGTTGGGCGCTGCTCGGCTCGATGGTCATCGCGGCCGGCGCCTGGAGCGTCGCCGCGCTGCTGATCGCAGGCCCGCGCAGCGACGCCGTGCGCCAGGCGTTGGCCGCCGTGGCCGGTGCCGTTGCGCTGGCCACGTTGATCGCGCTGGCGCTGCCGCGCTGGCGCCGGCGCGTGCTCGGTGCGGGCCTCGTGCTGTTTGCGGCCGTGCTGCTGTGGTGGTCCAGCCTCGAGCCGTCGAACGATCGTGACTGGGTGGCCGAAAACGCGCGGCTGGCCTACGCGTCGATCGACGGCGACGCCGTCACGGTGCACAACGTGCGCAACTTCGCCTACCGTAGCGAGACCGACTTCACGCCGGCCTACTACGACAAGCGCTTCGACCTAAAGCGGCTCGAAGGCGTGGACCTGGTGGCCAGCTACTGGATGGGCCCGGCGATCGCCCACATCTTCTTGAGCTTCGCCTTCGCCGGCGGAGACCATCTGGCAGTGTCGATCGAAACACGCAAGGAAAAGGGCGAGGGCTACTCCACCGTCAACGGCTTCTTTCGCCAGTACGAGCTGTACTACGTGGTGGCCGACGAGCGCGACGTGATCGGCTTGCGCACCAACTTTCGCCAAGACCCGCCCGAGCAGGTGCACGTGTTCAGGCTCAAGGGCAACCCCGACGGCGCGCGCCGCGTCTTCCTCGACTACATGGCCTCGCTCAACGCGCTGAAGGCGCAGCCGGAGTTCTACAACTCGCTGACCACCAACTGCACCACCACGATCTGGACGCACTCGCTGGTCAACCCCGGGCACGTGCCGTTGGACTGGAGGATCCTGGCCAGCGGCCACGTGCCCGAGTACTTGTACGGCCTGGGGCGGCTGGAGGCGCGGGATCTGTCGTTCGCCGAGTTGCAGCAGCGTTCGCTCGTCAACGCACGCGCGCAGCAGGCGGGCGCAGCGGCAGACTTTTCCAGCCGCATCCGGCTCGACGCACGATAGCGGCATGGCACGGCACGCGTGGCTCGGCGCTTGTGCCTTCATCGCATCGATGCTGGCCGCTGCGCTGTTCCCGATCGCCGGGACAGCCGCCGCCGCTGACGAGTCGACGGCAGCAGCGGCGCGGCCGAAGATCTGCCTCGTGCTGTCGGGCGGTGGTGCACGCGGCGCCGCGCATGTCGGCGTGATCAAGGTGCTTGAGGAATACCGCGTGCCGATCGACTGCATCGCCGGCACCAGCATGGGCGCGCTGGTCGGCGGCGCCTATGCGTCGGGCATGAGCGTGGCGGACATGGAGAAGGTCAACGCGGGCATCAGCGTCGAAAAGCTGTTCAAGGAAAGGCCGCCCCGCCAGGAACTGGCGGTGCGCCGCAAGGCCGACGACTACCGCAACCTCGTCGGCCCGGAGCTCGGCACCGGCTCGGGCGCGGCGATCCTGGGCAAGGGGGTGGTCACCGGGGTGCAACTCGAGACCGTGCTGCGCGAGCTGTCGCGCGTGCAGGGGTACCACCGCTTCGATGACCTGCCGATTCCCTTCCGTGCGGTGGCGACCAACCTGGTCACCGGCAAGGCCGTGGTCTTCAGCGAAGGCGAGCTGGCCAATGTGATGCGCGCCAGCATGTCGGTGCCCGGCGCGGTGGCGCCTGCCGAGTACGCCGGCATGATCCTGGTCGACGGCATGCTGACCAGCAACCTGCCGGTCGACGCCGCGCGTGCGATGGGCGCCGACATCGTGATCGCGGTCAACGTCGGCACGCCGCTGCTCAAGCGCGAGGAGCTCAATTCGATCGTCGGTGTGGCCGGGCAGATGCTCAGCATCCTGACCGAGCAGAACGTGCAGGCCTCGCTGGCATCGCTCAAGCCAACCGATCTGTTGATCTCGCCCGAGCTCGGCGATTACTCGACCAGCGATTTCGACAACCTGCCCAAGATCTCGCCGCTGGGCGAGGAGGCAGCGCGCAAGGTGGTCGACCGGCTGGCGCAGCTGTCCCTGCCGGCCGCCGAATATGCGGCACTGCGCCAACGACAGCAGGCGGTATTGGCACCTGACCTGAAGCCTGTCGACGAGATCCGCTTCAACAAGCTGGCTCGCGTCAACCCCGAGTCGGCGCAGGCGGTGATGCAAACCACCGTCGGCCAGCCCCTGGTGCAAGGCCAGCTCGATGCCGACATGCGGCGTCTGTACGGCACCGGCGACTTCGAGCACGTGAACTACCGCATCCTCGAAGAGCCGGGCAGGCGTGTGCTGGCCGTCGACGCCGTCGAGAAGGCCTGGGGGCCGAACTACCTGCGGCTCGGCCTCGGGCTGTCCAGCGACTTCACTGGCGAAACCTCCTTCAGCGTGCTCGCGAGCCACCGCATGACCTGGCTCAATTCACTCGGCGCGGAGTTGCGCACCGACGTGCAGCTCGGATTCGACAACGCCCTGCGCATCGAGTTCTACCAGCCGTTCGACGTGAAGCAACTGTTCTTCGCCGCGCCGCGTGTCACGTTCGCACAAGACCGGGTCAGCTTCTACAGCGGCGAGGACCGCATCGCGATCTACGACGTCGGGTCGGGCATCGGCGGACTCGACCTCGGGGTCCACTTCGCGCAATACGGTGCGCTTCGCGTCGGTGTCGAAGGCGGCAGGGTCGTCCCGAAGCTCAACACCGGGTCGGTCGTCCTCCCGTCGGGCGTGCGCGTGGCGATGGGTGGCATCAGGACCGGCATGCTGTTCGATCAGCTGGACAACGTGAACTTCCCGCGTCATGGCTGGGGCGCCAACCTGGGCTTGTACAACTCGATGCCCAGCCTCGGTGCGGCCGACTCGTATGGCAAGTGGCACGCCTCCGGCGGAGTCGCCTACACGTACGGCGAGCACACGGCGCGCGTCAATCTGGTGGCCGGCGGCAGGTTCGGCTCCAATCCGTTGCCGGCCTACGACCAGTTCCAGTGGGGAGGCTTTCTCAGGCAGTCGGGCTACGCCACCGGGCAACTGGTGGGATCCAGCCTGGAGTTCGGACAGGTGGTGTACTTCCACCGCATCGTGCGCGGCGGCTTCTTCGACGGCGCCTACGGCGGGGTGTCGCTCGAGGCCGGCAAGTACGGCAGTCCGCTGGTGCCGGGCAACACGAGCGGCACACTGAAGTCGCTGGCGCTGTTCGTCGGCACCGACAGCCCCGTCGGGCCGGTGTACCTCGGCTATGGCCGCGCCGCCGACGGGCAGGGAAGCTTCTACTTCTATCTCGGGCGGCCGCTTTGAGTGGCCACCGCGTGCGACGCGGACGCGTTGCGCCTTCGATCGCGCGCACGGCTCTTGCAACAACGAAAATCCGCTCGTTGAACAAACATCGAACCATGACCCGCACCGCCGCCAGCCTTGTCCCACGCCTGCTCTGCCTGATCGTCGCCGCGCTCGGTTCGCACACGCACGCCCAAGTGCTGGGGCGGGCGATCCGGGGTGTCGACGTGCAGAAGCTGGCCAACGGCATCCTCGGTGTGATGAGCTACACCGTGGCGCCGGACGTCACCACCAGCTCGCTGTCGATCAGCAACGGCGCGACGTCGAGCCCGGGCCTGGCCCTCACGCAGTTCGGCGGCGGCTTCACCTGGAGCAAGGGCACGCCGCTGTACCTGGAAGGCAATGCCGCCTACGCTCGCTACGACCCGGTGTTCGTGGCCAACGATGGCACCCAAACCAGGCTTGTGCCGGTGAAGTGGAACTCGGTGTCGGCCACCGGCGGCGTCGGCTGGGAC
>DATDJF010000252.1:0-5617 GCA_036520715.1 Burkholderiaceae bacterium
GCTCGAACTACCTGCCGCGCTTCCTCAACTCGCTGATCATCGCCATCGGCTCGACCGTGCTGTCGGTGGGCCTGGGCGTGATGGCGGCCTATGCCTTCAGCCGCTTCAAGGTGCCGGGCACGGACGACCTGCTGTTCTTCATCCTGTCCACGCGCATGATGCCGCCGATCGCGGTGGCAATCCCGATCTACCTGATGTACCGCGAACTCGGCCTGTCGGACACGAGGCTGGGCATGATCCTGCTCTATTCGGCGGTCAACGTCTCGCTGGCGGTCTGGCTGCTCAAGGGCTTCATCGACGAGATCCCGCGCGAGTACGAAGAGGCGGCGATGGTCGACGGCTACACGCGGCTGCAGGCCTTTCGCAAGGTGGTGCTGCCCCAGGCGACCACCGGCATCGTGGCGACCGCCATCTTCTGCCTGATCTTCGCGTGGAACGAATACGCGTTCGCGGTGCTGCTCACCAGCGGCGAGGCGCAGACGGCGCCGCCGTTCATCCCGATCATCATCGGCGAGGGCGGGCAGGACTGGCCGGCCGTCGCCGCCGGCACGCTGCTGTTCCTGATTCCGATCCTGGTGTTCACCGTGCTGCTGCGCCGGCATCTGCTGCGCGGCATCACCTTCGGCGCGGTGCGGAAATGAGCACTACCGGCAAGTGGCCCAAATGGCTGCGCCGCGGCCCGCTCGAGATGGCGGCCTGCGTCGTGATCGCACTGGGCATCTTCATGATGCTGCAGCCGTTCGCGCTGGCGCTCTACACCTGGTCGTTCGTCACCACGCTGGCCGGCGTGGCGATGTTCACCATCGTCTCCAAGTTCCCGAAATAGCGGGCAACGCATGGCCGAGATCCGCGTCCAGAATCTGCACAAGGCATTTGCCGACTTCGTGGCGGTGAAGGACTCGACCTTCACGGTGCACGACGGCGAGTTCTTCTGCCTGCTCGGGCCGTCGGGCTGCGGCAAGACGACGACGCTGCGCATGATCGCCGGCCTCGAGCTGCCGACCTCGGGCACCATCCACCTCGGCAACGAAGACGTCACTTTCAAACGCGCGTCGCACCGCGACATCGCCTTCGTGTTCCAGCTGTTCGCGCTGTACCCGCACATGAACGTGCGGCGCAACATCGCCTTCCCGCTGGTGTCGCAGGGTGTGCCGCGCCGCGAGATCGACGCCAAAGTGGCCGAGGCCGCACGCGTGCTGCGCATCGAGCACCTGATCGACAAACCGGTGTCGAGCCTGTCCAGCGGCGACCGCCAGCGCGTGGCGCTCGGCCGCGCGATCGTGCGCCAGCCGCTCGCCTTCTTGATGGACGAGCCGATCGGCGCGCTCGACTCGGAGTTTCGCGAACTGATGTGCCACGAACTGCGTGGCCTGCACGACCGCCTGAAGGCCACCACGGTGTACGTGACGCACGATCAGCTCGAGGCGATGTCGATGGCCGACACGATCACCATCATGAACCAGGGTGTGATCGAGCAGCTCGGTGCGCCGCAGGAGGTGTACGACCGGCCGGCCAGCGTGTTCGTGGCCGATTTCATCGGCTCGCCGTCGATGAACTTCCTGCCGTTCGAGGGCGGGTACGCGGCCGGCGCGCAGCAGGTGCGCCTGGGCGACGCGGTGCTGGCGGTGCCCGAGCTGCGCGAAGACGCCGCCGCGTCGCCGCTGCTGTACGGCGTGCGGCCCGAGCACGTGCGCTTTGCCGGCGACTCCGCGCTGCGTGCCGAGGTGTTGGGCACCGAGTACCTCGGCACCAGTCAGATCGTGACCTGCAAGACGGCACAGGGCACGACGCTGCGCGCCCGCGTCGGCACCGCGGTACCGGCGCAGCGCGGCGACCAGGTCGGCCTGGCGTTCGACGCCGCGCAGGTGTCGCTGTTCGACGCCACCAGCGGGCGCGCGCTGCGCACCAGCCGCCACGACGGCGGTACGGCGGCGCGCACCTCGCGCCGCAGCGCCACCGTGTGGGGAGCCGCCCATGGCTGACCTGCAGATCAAGGGCATCGGCAAACGTTTCGGCGACGTGCAGGCGGTGCACGACCTGACGCTCGACGTCGCGTCGGGTGAGTTCATCGTCTTGCTGGGCCCCAGCGGCGCCGGCAAGACCACCACTTTGCGCCTGGTGGCCGGGCTCGAGAAACCCGATGCCGGCACGGTGCACATCGGCGGCCACGACGTCACTGCGCTGGCGCCGGCGCTGCGCGACGTGACCTTCGTGTTCCAGCAATACTCGCTGTACCCGCACCTCAACGTGTTCGACAACCTGGCGTTTCCGCTGCGCTCGCCGATGCGGCGCACGCCCGAGGCCGAGGTGCTGCGCAAGGTCACCGAGGTGGCGCGCGTGCTGCGCATCGACGACAAGCTCGCGAACCCCGCCACCAAGCTGTCGGGCGGCCAGATGCAGCGGGTGGCGATCGGCCGCGCGTTGGTGCGCGAGCCGGCGATCACGCTGATGGACGAGCCGCTGTCGTCGCTCGATGCCAAGCTGCGCAACGACCTGCGGCTGGAGCTCAAGCGCATCCAGCAAGACCTCGGTGCCACGCTGCTGTACGTGACGCACGACCAGGTCGAGGCGATGACGCTGGCCACCCGCATCGGCGTGCTCGAAAAAGGCGCGCTGGTGCAGGTCGGCACGCCGCAGCAGATCTACCAGGATCCGGTGAGCAGCTACGTCGCGGCGCGGTTGGGTTCGCCGCGCATCAACCTGCTGCCGCGCGCCGCCATCGGCCGGCTGCCGGCGCCTGCTGCTGCGGCCACCATCGGCGTGCGGCCCGACGGCACGCGCCTGACGCTCGCCAACGGCCACGACAGCGGCCACGCGCAGGCGCAAGTGCGCCGCATCGAGCACCTCGGCGACCAGACGCAGGTGCACGTGGCGCTCGGCGGCACGGGCGCCGACGTCGAGCTGATCACGCTGTGCAGCGACCTGACCGGCATGGCGCCGGGGCGCGCGGTGTCGGTGGAGTTCACGGCGCCGCTGTTCTTCGACGCCACCGGCCGGCGCATCGCCGGCTGAACCTGGAGCCCCAGATGGAGTTGAGCAAGGTCATCGACGCGTGCACGCAGACGCTGATCGACCACGTCGAAGAACTCACCGAGCTCGACTCGGCCATCGGCGACGGCGACCACGGCCTGAACATGAAGCGTGGCGCGCTCGCCATCCGCGCCAAATTGCCCGACCTGGAAACCAAGAACCTGAACGACGCATTGAAGACCATGGGCATGACCTGCATGTCCACCGTCGGCGGCTCGTCGGGGCCGGTGTTCGGTACGCTGATGGTCACCCTCGGCAAGGAACTGCCTGCACAACCGGCCGCACCCGACATCGCCATGGCGCTCGCCGCGGGCATAACCGCGTTGAGCCGGCTCGGCAAGGTCGAGGTGGGCCACAAGACATTGCTCGACGTGCTCGACCCGGTGCAGAAGGTGCTCGCCGCGGGCGGTGACGACCTGGTGATCCGCGTCAAACAATGTGCCTTCGACAGCGCACAAGCCACGGCCGCGATGGATGCGATCAAGGGCCGCGCCTCGTTCCTCGGCGACCGGGCGCTCGGCCACGTCGACCCCGGGTCGCGTTCGATGGCCTTGATCATCGGGGCGTTGTGCGACGCACTGTGAACCCGACAACGAACCGATTGCGACAGGAACCGCCATGAAAAAACTCATCAACGACATCGACAGCGTGCTGTCCGAGAGCCTCGAGGGCTTTGCCGCCGCGCATGCCGACATCGTGGCGCTCGGGCCCGAGCGCCAGTTCGTGCGCCGCCAACAGTTGAAGCCGGGCAAGGTGGCGCTGATTTCCGGGGGCGGCTCGGGTCACGAGCCACTGCACGCCGGCTTCGTCGGCGCCGGCATGCTCGACGCGGCGTGTCCGGGCCAGGTGTTCACATCGCCGACGCCCGACCAGATGCTGGCCGCGGCGCAAGCGGTCGACGGTGGCGCCGGCGTGCTCTTCATCGTCAAGAACTACTCCGGCGACATGATGAACTTCCAGATGGCCGCCGAGATGCTCGACCGCGAGAACGCCACCGTGATCGTCAACGACGACGTGGCGGTGGAAAACTCCACCTACACCACCGGCCGGCGTGGCGTGGCCGGCACGCTGATCGTCGAGAAGATGGTCGGAGCCGCGGCCGAACGCGGCGACAAGCTGACGGCCCTCAAATCGCTGGGCGACGCCGTCAACTCGGCCACCGCATCGATGGGCGTGGCGCTCACCTCGTGCACCGTGCCCGCGGCCGGCAAGCCCACCTTCCAGATCGGCGGCGACGAAATGGAAATGGGGGTGGGCATCCACGGCGAGCCAGGGCGCCGTCGCGTCAAGCTCGGCAGCGCCGACGACATCGCGGGTGAGCTGACCGGCGCGATCCTGAAGGACCTGTCGTTGAAGGCCGGGCAGGAGGTGATCCTGCTGGTCAACGGCTTCGGGGGCACGCCGCTGCTCGAGCTCTATCTGATGGTCAACGCCGCGCACAAGGTGCTCAAGGGCGCTGGGGTCAAGGTGGCGCGCCACCTCACCGGACCCTACGTCACGTCGCTCGAGATGGCCGGCTGCTCGATCACCGTCAGCGCCGTCGACAGCACCGCGCTGGCCCTGTGGGACGCGCCAGTGCACACTGCGGCGCTGCGCTGGGGCGTCTGAAGGGCCGAACACCTCGAGCGAGGCCGTCGTGGCACGCGAGCAACGCGCGGCGTGACCCGAGGGGGCGGCGCGACCCCGGATGCGTCGCGCACCACGGGCCGCGACCAGCGGGCAGCGGCCGGGCGCGTCGGCCTGCGGTGCCGCGAGGGGCTCGGTCAGCCGATGCCGGCCGCACCGGGAGAAATCCCCCTGTCGCGCGCAAGCTGCCCTGTGATACGGTGACCCGAGCTGTACGTGGTTCGAAGTCATCGTCGACAGCTAGTGCGCTGCACCGACAACAACGAGGAGACACCATGAAGCGTTTGTCGTGCCTGATCGGCACCGCGTTGGCGCTTGCCTTGTCGGTCACACCGGCAGCGGCGCAGGACAAGAAAGTGCGTGTTCAGATGGGCTGGGCTTTCCCGAGCTCCACTGGTCTGCTCGGGCCGACGCAGACTCGCCTGGTGGAGATGATCCGCACGCTCAGCGCCGGCAGCATCGACGTCAAGGGCTTCGAGCCCGGCGCCTTGGTACCCGCCAACCAGTACCTCGATGCCGTGGGCAACGGCTCGCTCGACATGGCCTGGACGGTGTCGGGCTTCTGGACCGGCAAGGACATCGCCTTCGCGATGTACGGCTCGGTGCCGTTCGGGCCCGGCGTCGGCGAGTACCTCGCCTGGATGAGACACGGCGGCGGCGAGAAGCTGATGAAGGAGCTGCACGCCAAGTACGACGTCGAGGTCCTGATGTGCGGCGTGATCTCGCCCGAGGCCTCGGGCTGGTTCCGCAAGGAGATCAAGACGCTGGACGACCTGAAGGGCCTGAAGATGCGCTTCTTCGGCCTCGGCGCCAACGTGATGCAGAAGCTCGGCGTCAGCACGCAGCTGCTGCAGGCGGGCGAGATCTTCCAGGCGCTGCAGCTGGGCACCATCGACGCCACCGAGTTCTCGATGCCGGTGATGGACCTGACGCTGGGCTTCCACCAGGTGGCCAAGTTCTA
>DATDJF010000253.1:0-9091 GCA_036520715.1 Burkholderiaceae bacterium
AGTCCGAAAGCCTCGTTGACGGAGGCGATCGAGGTGTCGCCGGCGACGCGGTGGGTGCCGTCGGCCAGCGTGTAGACGCCGCTCTCCTCGTCGTGGTCATCGAACTCGTCCTCGATCTCGCCGACGATCTCTTCCAGCACGTCCTCGATCGTGATCAGCCCGGCGGTGTTGCCGAACTCGTCGATCACGATCGCCAGGTGGTTGCGGTTGGAGCGGAAGTCGCGCAGCAGTTCGTTCAGGCCCTTCGACTCGGGCACGAACACCGCCGGGCGCAGCAGGGTGCGCAGGTTCAACTCGGGGGCGCGCTGCAGCTTGAGCAGGTCCTTGGCCAGCAGGATGCCGATGATGTTGTCGCGCTGGCCCTCGTACACCGGAAAGCGCGAGTGGCTGGTCTCGATCACCACCGCCAGCAGCTCGTCGTACGGCGCGTCGATGTCCAAGAGGTCCATGCGCGGCGCCGCCACCATCACGTCGCCGGCGATCATGTCGGCCATGCGGATGACGCCCTCGAGCATGATGCGCGACTCCGGCGCGATCAGCTCGCGGTGCTCGGCGTCGGCCAGCGTCTCGATCAGTTCGGCGCGGGTGTCCGGCCCGGGCGACAGGAATTCCACCACGCGCTCGAACAGGCTACGCTTGTCGCTGCCAGCGCGGGGGTCGAGCCGCATCGGGCGGCTCTGCTGGGGGTCTGACACGTCGGGTGTCGGGAGTGGACGCTGGCGCGAGAATACCCGATCGCGCCGGGCAACCCCGCCTTGAAATCTCCCGGGGGCGCCGTCAGATGCCCTCGTTCGAACCGGAGCTCGACATGTCGCAAGGCCTCATTCCCGCCACCATCCTCACCGGCTTCCTGGGCTCGGGAAAGACCACATTGTTGAAGCGCGTACTCACCGAGTCGCACGGCCAGAAGATCGCCGTGATCGAAAACGAGTTCGGCGAGGAGAGCATCGACAACGAAATCCTGGTGGCCGAAACCGGCGAGCAGATCATCCAGATGAACAACGGCTGCGTCTGCTGCACGATCCGCGAAGACCTGCGCTCGACGCTGGCCACGCTGGCCGAGAAAAAACGCAAGGGCGAGCTCGACTTCGAGCGCGTGGTGATCGAGACCACCGGTCTGGCCGACCCCGGCCCGGTGGCCCAGACCTTCTTCATGGACGACGAGATCGCCGAGAGCTACCTGCTCGACTCGGTGCTGACCCTGGTCGACGCCAAACACGCCGAACAGCAGCTCGATACCCGCCTGGAGGCACGGCGCCAGGTCGGCTTCGCAGACCAGATCTTCATCAGCAAGACCGACCTGGTCGACGCCGGCGAAGTGGAGGCGCTGGTGCACCGGCTCAAGCACATGAACCCGCGCGCTCCGCAATCGAAGGTGCACTTCGGCGAGGTGCCGCTGGCCAGCGTGTTCGACCTGCGCGGCTTCAACCTCAACGCCAAGCTGGAGATCGATCCGGAGTTCCTCAGCGCCGATGGCCACGACCACGATCACGACCACGATCACCACGAACACGATCACGACGACGGTGCCTGCGACCACCCGCACCACCATCATCACGACGACGACGTGAAATCCTTCGTGTTTCGCAGCGACAAGGCGTTTGCCGCCGCCAAGCTGGAAGACTTCCTGGGCTCGATCGTGCAGGTCTACGGCCCCAAGATGCTGCGCTACAAGGGCGTGCTCTACATGAAAGGGTCGGACCGCAAGGTGGTGTTCCAGGGCGTGCACCAGCTGATGGGTAGCGACCTCGGGCCGAAATGGGCGCCGGGCGAGAAAAAGGGCAGCAAGATGGTCTTCATCGGCATCGACCTGCCGCGCGACATCCTGCTGCAGGGCCTTCAGGCCTGTCTCGTGTAGACCGGATTTCACGCCACCGCGAGGTGGCTACAATCCGCGCGCCCGAATCGACGCTGGAATCACACAGCCGCCCATCAGAAGCGGGTATAACGTCCCCCGCCAGGAGTGAAGTCGACGTGAGCAAGAGCCCGGCCAAGAAGGCGCCCGTCCGCAGCAAGTCCGCGGCCGGCAAGCACGCGCCCGGCAAGGCAGCAGCCAAGCCGGCGGCCAAGCCTGCAAAAGCCAAGCCGGCGGCCAAGCCAGCCAGCCGAAGCGCCAAGCCCGCCGCCAAGCCCGCTGCCAAACACACCGCCAAACCGGCCCCGAAGTCGAGCACCAAGGCAACCACCAAATCCACGGCCAGGCCCGCCGCCAAGGCAGCCCACGCCAAACCGGCCACCCCTCACAAACCAGCCACCAAGGACCACCCGCCCACCAGCAGCCGCAGCCACTCGGCCGTCGCCCACGCGCCGAAGGCCGCCGCCCCGAAGCCCGCCGTGCTCGCCGCCCAAAGCGCCGCCACCGCAGTCGTCAGCCCCTCACCCGCGCCCCAACCGGCCCTCAGCACCTTGCCCAAGACATCCGACAAGCCGCACGCGAGCCCTGCAGCCACGGCCGCCGCCGCCCGCTTCACCGAGCGCTTTGCGCCGCCGCGGCCGCCGCAGCGTGTGTTGACCGAACCCGTGGAACCGGTACGCCCCACGTACAAGGCCGACCCCAAGTTGGCCAACGCCTGGAAGACCAAAGCCGGTCGTGACCTGAGCGAGGACGAGTTGCTCGCCATGCCCGACGGCGAGTACATGAACGAAAAGCAGCTCGAGTTCTTCCGCAGCCGCTTGCAGACGCTGAAGGACGACCTGCTGTCCAACGCCGGCGAGACCACCGAGCACCTGCGCGAGGACACCTCGATCGTGCCGGACCCCGCCGACCGCGCCACCATCGAAGAAGAGCATGCGCTCGAGCTGCGCACGCGCGACCGCGAACGCAAGCTGCTCAAGAAGATCACACAATCGCTGTCGCGCATCGAGGCCGGCGACTACGGGTATTGCGACGAGACGGGCGAGCCCATCGGCCTGGGCCGGCTGCTGGCGCGCCCCACCGCGACGCTGTCGCTCGAGGCGCAGCAGCGCCGCGAGTTGAAGCAAAAGATGTTCGGCGACTGACCTCATACAGGCAGCCGCTCCCCCGCCCGCCATGACCGACCCGCAGCAGCCCAAGGACGAAAGCTTCTTCCGCAAGGTGGTGCGTTTCGTGGCCAATCCGGCCACCGACTGGGCCGACCTCAACTCGCGCCAGGACGACGGCGGCGAGCTCGACCTCGAGAAGTCCGAGCTCAAAGCGATGATCGAGCGCAAGCGCCGCAACGATTTCGTGCGCAAGCGCGAGTTCGACATGCTGCGCAAGATGCGCCGCGAGGGCCTCTCGCCCGAGCAACTGGCCGCACTGGGCCACTCGTCGCGCATCGACGATTCCGAAGTGCGCATCACCGACAGCCCGCCGGTGCGCCCGGTGGACGCCGGCGTCAAGGCCAAGATCGACGAGATCGAGCAGCAGATGACTGGCGACGGCGGCTATGCCGGCAGCCAGAAGCGCACGCCCGAGTTCTACAACGCGCCCACGCAGCCGGCATCGCTGCCGGCCACGCTGGGCCGCGCCGGCGCAGCCGCATTCGACGGTGGCGCCGCGGTGGCCACGCCCGGCGGGCCCGATCTCGACCGCCTGCCGGCGTTGCCGGTGCTCAGCGATGCCCAATTGCCGCCGATGGCCCCGCCGTCGCCGGTGGTGATGGGCGGCGGCATGTCGCCGCTGGCCCCCGCCAACTCGGCCGCCGTGGCGCCGGGGCGCCCCGGCGTGGCTGGCCCGGAGGTCGAGGTCAGCGAGGTCGTGCACGACCCCGAGCTCGACGAAGCGGTGATCGCCTTCGCCAACGCCGATTTCGCCCAGTGCGAGCAGTCGCTGTCGCAGCTCGTGGGCAGCAACGGCTCGCGTGCGCAGCACGCCGAGACCTGGCTGGTGCTGTTCGACCTGTACCGCGCCACCGGCCAGCACGCCCGCTTCGAGTCGCTGGCGGTCGACTACGTGCACCAGTTCGGCCTCTCGCCGCCGCAGTGGTTCTCGTTGCCCAAGCTGGTGGCCGAGGCCGCCGCCGAAGAGCGCCCGTCGGGTGGTGCGCGCGCGGTCGGCGACGTCGGTTGGGTGTGCCCCGACCTGCTCGATGTCGATGGCATCGCACGGCTGCGCTCGGTGACGCTGCAGTTGCCGCTGCCGTGGGTGTTCGATTGGTCCGGCCTGAAGCAGGTCGAGGCCGACGCGGCTTCCCAGCTGTCGGAGCTGCTGCGCCATTGGGCGACGCAGGCCATCGAGATGCGCTGGCTGTCGGGCGAGCACTTCCTCACCGTGCTGCAGGACGCCTCGCCCACCGGCGTGCGTGACGCCGACCCGGCCTTCTGGCTGCTGCGCCTCGATGCGCTGCGGGTGGCCAACCGGCCCGATCAGTTCGACGAGACCGCGATCGACTACTGCGTCACCTACGAGGTCTCGCCGCCGTCGTGGGAGCGCGCCAAGTGCAGCGTGCGCCTGAGCGGCTCGACGCTGTCGACCCGTTCACCGCCGATGTCGATCGTCAGCGAGGTGTCGAGCACGTTCGTCGAATCAAGCATCTCCGATGAGTTGCAGGCGGGCGTGCAGGTGGCGGCGGTCGATCTGTCCGGCCAGCTCGTCGGCGACATCGGCGCCACGCTGGGCAAGCTCGATCGCGAGCTGACCTCGGCACCGATCGTCTCGGTGTCGTGCGCCAGGCTGATCCGGGTCGACTTCGTCGCCGCCGGTGACCTGCTGAACTGGGTGCTCGCCAAGCGCGGCGAGAACCGGGCCGTCAATTTCGTCGATGCCAACCGGCTGGTGGCGCTGTTCTTCGGCGCCATGGGCATCAACGAGCACGCCAAGGTGCAGGTGCGCAAGGTCTGAAGGCGGGTCCGTCTCGGTCGGCACGAGCCTTGCCTGCGCACGGTCGACGTCTTCGCGGCACATCATGAGCGACTCTCCGGTCTGGCACGGCACCACCATCGTCAGCGTGCGCCGCAACGCGGGGCCGGGTCCGCGCGTGGCGCTGGGCGGCGATGGCCAGGTGACGCTGGGCCAGATCGTCGTCAAGGCCGGCGCGCGCAAGGTGCGGCGCCTGCACCACGACCGCGTGCTGGCGGGCTTTGCCGGCGCCACCGCCGACGCCTTCACGCTGTTCGAGCGCTTCGAGGCCAAGCTCGACAAGCACCAGGGCCACCTGCAGCGCGCGGCGATCGAGCTCACCCGCGACTGGCGCACCGACCGTGTGCTGCGCCGGCTGGAGGCGATGCTGGCGGTGGCCGACCGCGAAACCTCGTTGATCATCAGCGGCAACGGCGACGTGCTCGAGCCCGAGCACGGCATCGTGGCCATCGGCTCGGGCGGCGCCTATGCACAGGCCGCTGCGCGGGCGCTGCTCGCACACACCGAGATGCCGGCCCCCGAGATCGTCAAGCGCGCGCTCGAGATCGCCGGCGACTTGTGCATCTACACCAACCAGCAGCACACGATCGAAATCCTGGAGTGAGCGCTGCGCCGCAAGGCCACGCCCGAGCCAACGCATGTCTGCCAGCATGACCCCGCAGGAGATCGTCTCCGAACTCGACCGGCACATCGTCGGCCAGAACGCCGCCAAGCGCGCGGTGGCCATCGCGCTGCGCAACCGCTGGCGGCGCCAGCAGGTGGACGACAAGCTGCGCGGCGAGATCACGCCGAAGAACATCCTGATGATCGGTCCCACCGGCGTGGGCAAGACCGAGATCGCGCGCCGCCTGGCCAGGCTGGCCGACGCACCGTTCATCAAGGTCGAAGCCACCAAGTTCACCGAGGTCGGCTACGTCGGCAAGGACGTCGATGCCATCGTGCGCGACCTCGCCGACATGGCCGTCAAGCGCGAGCGTGAGGCCGCGATGCAGCGCCAGCGGGCGCGCGCCGAAGACGCCGCCGAGGAGCGTGTGCTCGACGTGCTGGTGCCGGCGCCACGCGCCGGCTTCGGCATCGACAACGCCGCCAATGGCGACAACACGGCCCGCCAGGTGATGCGCAAGCGCCTGCGCGAAGGCGTGCTGGACGACAAGGAGATCGAGGTCGAGCTGGCCGAGCCGCGCGCCGGCTTCGAGATCATGACGCCGCCCGGCATGGAAGAGATGGCCGAGCAGATGAAGAGCCTGTTCGGCCAGATGGGCGGCAACCGCCGCAAGGCGCGCAAGCTCAAGATCGGCGAGGCGATGAAGCTGCTGGCCGACGAGGAAGCCGCCAAGCTGGTGAACGACGACGAGATCAAGCAACGCGCGCTCGCCAACGCCGAGAACAACGGCATCGTGTTCATCGACGAGATCGACAAGATCGCCAGCCGCTCGGAGATGAGCGGGGCCGACGTGTCGCGCCAGGGTGTGCAGCGCGACCTGCTGCCGCTGGTCGAAGGCACGACCGTCAGCACCAAGTACGGCATGGTCAAGACCGACCACATCCTGTTCATCGCCTCGGGCGCGTTCCACCTGTCCAAGCCGAGCGACCTGATTCCCGAGCTGCAGGGGCGCTTTCCGATCCGCGTGGAGCTGGCGCCGCTGTCGGTGGACGACTTCGAGGCGATCCTGACCAGCACGCACGCCAGCCTGCTCAAGCAATACCAGGCGCTGCTCGGCACCGAGGGCGTGACGCTGCAGTTCGAGCCAGCCGCGATCCGGCGGCTGGCGCAGATCGCCTACGACGTCAACGAACGCACCGAGAACATCGGCGCACGTCGCTTGTCCACGGTGATGGAGCGGCTGCTCGACGAGGTGAGCTTCGACGCCCCCAATCGCAGTGGACAGACGGTCCACATCGACGAAGCCGCGGTCAATGCGCGGCTGGCCGAGCTCGCGCGCAACGAAGACCTCTCGCGCTACATCCTTTGATGCCGGCGCTTGCCGTCGGCAGCGGGTGGCTCAGGCCTGCGAGGCGCCGATGGCGAGCAGGCCGTCGAAGATCAGCGTATCGACCGTCTCCAGCGGCAGGTCGGTGATCGGCGCCAGCTTGACCGCCGCGCCGCCGCCCATCAGCAGCAGCGGCTCGACGCCGCAGCGCGCCTGCAGCCGCCGGTACTGGCGGCGCACCGCGCCGGCGATGGCGTAGGCGCCGCCGCTCATCAGCGCATCGCTGGTGTTGGTGGGAAATTCCACCACTTCGCCGGTGGGCACCTTGAGGCCGGCGGTGCCCATCTCGAGGGCCTTGAGCATCAGGCCGAAGCCCGGCAGGATCAGCCCGCCGAGGAAGCGGCCGTCGGTGTCGAGCGCATCCACCGTGACCGCGGTGCCCACCATCACCACCAGCGCCGGGCGCGGCGCGCCGCGCGACAAGACATGCCAGCGCGCGCCGATCAACGCCACCCAGCGATCGGCGCCCAGGCGCGACGGGTGGTCGTAGCCGTTGCTGACCCCCGTCTGCACCGCGCCGGGCACCACCCAGCGCGGCGCCACGTCCCACAGCTCGAGCTGCTGCTCGACGCGCAGGCGCACCGCCTCGCCGGCGACGATGCAGCCGAGCATCTGCGTCGGTGCGGTCAGGCCCTTCCAGTCACCATCGGCCAGGTCGTCGATGGTCTCCAGGAACACCGCGCCATGGGTCTGCGGCTGGCTGGCCGGCTGGGGCCGCGGATACAGCGCCCACTTCAGCCGGGTGTTGCCGATGTCAAGCGCCAGGAAGCCCATGCCGTGAGCGTAGCAGCCCCGGCCGAGTTGCGCGCCGCCCGTTTCAGCGCGGGCCGGGCTCGGGCAGGCTCAGCAGGTGGCGCACGTGGCGCATCGTTTGCGCGGCGATGATCATGCGGTGCGGCCTGCGCAAGCGCTGTTCGACCTCGTCGAGCAGCGCCTCGACCTCGTCACGCGAGGCGGCGCGGCGCAGCTTCATCAGCGTCAGCGACCCCGACACCGGCGCCTGCGCGCGCAGCGCCCGCATCAACAGCTCGCGCGCCTCGTACAGCGGGCGGTCGACTTCGGTGTCGGCCTGTGCGCCCGACAGCGTGGACCAGCCCGACTCGGGCAACAACGATCGCGCTGCCGGCAGCAGCGACGAATCGGCGCCCGGGCTGGCCTCGAGCGGCAGGTCAATGTGGGCGACTGGCGGCAGCTCGACCATGCCCAGGTTCACCAGTTCCTCGAACACGGCCGCGGAGACGCCGGCGGCCTGCGCCGTGGCAAGGACCTGCGACGCCCGCCGCTGGCCGTCGACCAGCAGCAGCACCGTGCGATGGCGCTGGCTCAAGCCGCGCGAACGATGGGCCAGCTCGGCCACGCCATCGGCGGTCTTGACGGGAATCGCCTCCTCGAACCGTTGCAACGCGGTTGCCTCCGTGCCTGCCAGACATCGCGCCGGACGCGCGTTGCGGGGCGCTATTGTCTCCAAACGGAAGATCGCTCGACCTCGCCGCCGCGCAAGGCGGCCCGATTCTTGTGAACAAGCCGACGCATACTTCGCGCCCATGAGCCGAGCCCCCAAAATCAGCGCCCCGAGCGGACGCAAGACGACCACCGCCACCCAGACCTTCACCGACGCCCAGGCCGCACTGGACCACGCCAGCCTGCTCTACGAGGAGGCGGCGCGGCGCCTGCGCAAGGCGCTGCAAGGCTTCATCTCGGGGCGCCAGTTCCACTCGCGGGTGCGCGAGTGTTACCCCAGCGTGCGCGTGCACACGCAGACCGTGGCTCGCGCTGACTCGCGGCTCACCTACGGCTTCGTGGCCGGTCCCGGCGTCTACGAAACCACACTGACGCGGCCCGACCTGTTCGGCGAGTACTACCGCGAGCAGTTCGCGCTGCTGTTGCGCAATCACCGGGTGGCGCTCGAGGTGGGGCCGTCCAGCCAGCCGATCCCGGTGCACTTCTCGCTGGCCGACACCGACCACCTCGAGGGCTCGCTGAGCGCCGAGCGGCGGCTGCTGATGCGCGACCTGTTCGACCTGCCGGACCTGGCGGCGATGGACGATGGCATCGCCAACGGCACCCACGAGCCGGGCGAGGGGCAGCCGCAGCCGCTGTCGTTGTTCACCGCGCCGCGGGTGGACTACTCGCTGCACCGGCTGCGCCACTACACCGGCACGGCGCCCGAGCACTTTCAGAACTTCGTGCTGTTCACGAACTACCAGTTCTACATCGACGAGTTCATCCGGCTCGGCCGTGAGCAGATGGCCCTCAAGAAGAGCGACTACGCGGCGTT
>DATDJF010000254.1:0-21850 GCA_036520715.1 Burkholderiaceae bacterium
CTCGTTCGAAGTGCTGCCCGGCGAGACCGTCTGCCTCGTCGGCGAATCCGGCTGCGGCAAGTCGATGACGGCGCTGTCGCTTATGGGGCTGCTGCCGAAGACGGCGACCGCGCGCGCCGGGCGGATCGTGCTGTCGGGCCGGGACCTGCAGCTCACCAGCAGCAAGTCGCTCAACGCGCTTCGCGGCGACCGCATGACGATGATCTTCCAGGAGCCGATGACCGCGCTCAACCCGCTGCACACGGTGGGCCACCAGATCGCCGAGCCGTTGCGGCTGCATCTCGGCCTGTCGGCGGCCGAGGCGAGGCAGCGCGCGCTGCAGTTGCTCGAGCGCGTGCAGGTGCCGCAGGCGGCGCGCCGGCTCGACAGTTATCCGCACCAGCTCTCCGGCGGCCAGCGCCAGCGCGTGGTGATCGCCATCGCGCTGGCCTGCGGCCCCGACCTGTTGATCGCCGACGAGCCGACCACCGCGCTCGATGCCACGGTGCAGCGCGAGGTGCTCGAGCTGATCAGCGAGCTGGTGGCCGAGCGCGGCATGGGGCTGCTGCTGATTAGCCACAACCTCGCGGTGGTGGCGCGCACCGTACGCCGATTGATGGTGATGTACGGCGGCATCGTCGCCGAGGCCGGGCCCACCGAGGGCGTGTTCCAGCGCCTCGCGCACCCGTACACACGCGCCCTCTTCAAGTCGCGGCCGCGCCTCGGGCTGCCGCGCGGCACGCGGCTGGCCACGATCGCGGGCCGCGTGCCCGAGCTGGTCGACCTGCCCACCGGCTGTCCGTTCGCCGACCGCTGCGAGCGCGTGATCGATGCCTGCCGGCAGGCCGTGCCACCGCCGATAACGGTGGCATCGGCGCACCTGGCGCGCTGCATCCGAGCCCACGAGACACCACAAGCCCATGGCGCCTGAGACCACCCCCCCGCTGGTGACGGCCGAACAGATCGGCCGCCACTACCGGCTGCCGCGCGACACCGTGTTCGGCCCGGTGCCCGTGGTGCGCGCGCTGAGCGATGTCAGCTTCATGCTGCAGGCGGGGCGCAACCTGGGTGTCGTCGGTGAATCGGGATCGGGCAAGAGCACGCTGGCGCGGCTGGTGATGGCGCTCGAACGTCCCGACACCGGCGCCGTGCGCTTCAACGGCCAGGACCTTGCCGCTCTCGACGCGCTGGCGCTGCGGCGCGCGCGCAGCGGCTTTCAGATGGTGTTCCAGGATCCCTATGGCTCGCTCGACCCGCGCCGCACCGTGTTGCAGACGGTGGCCGAGCCGCTGGCGATGCTGCACGGCGCCGGCCGCGCCGAGCAGCGCGAGCGGGCCAGTGAGGTGCTCGACGCCGTGGGACTGCGTGCCAGCGACCTCGACAAGTACCCGCACGAGTTCTCCGGCGGCCAGCGCCAGCGCATCGCGATCGCGCGGGCGCTGATCACGCGGCCGCAGCTCATCGTGGCCGACGAGCCGGTGAGCGCGCTCGACGTGTCGGTGCAGGCGCAGGTGCTCAACCTGATGCAGGACCTGCAGGATCGCTACCAGGTGACCTACCTGTTCATCAGCCACGATCTCGCGGTGGTCGACCTGGTGTGCGACGACGTGTTGGTGCTGCAGCACGGCGTGGTGGTCGAGCGTGGCGCCACGCGCGAGGTGTTCAACCGGCCGCAGCACGAGTACACGCGCACGCTGCTGGCCGCCGCGCAGCCTGCCACCGCCTGAAGGCCGAATCCGCCGCGCGGCTGTCCTAGGGTTGCCACGCCATGCCGCGGACGTTGAATTCAGGCACCATCGATCACCTGTTTCCGTTCATCAGTCCAGGAGGGTTCCCATGAAATTGCACCGACGCGCGGCCGCTGCCGTGGTCGTTGTGGCGGCCGCCACGCTGGCCGCACCGCTGGCCGTCGCCCAGTCGAAGAAAGACACCGTCACGCTGGCCATGGTGCTCGAGCCCGCACCGGGTCTGGACCCGACCACCGCGCCGGCCTTGGCGATCGGCGAGATCGTGCACTACAACATCCTCGAGGGCCTCACCAAGATCAACCTCGACGGTTCGGTGACGCCGCTGCTGGCCGAGAGCTGGAGCATGGATCCCGACGGCAAGAGCTACACGTTCAAGCTGAAGAAGGGCATCAAGTACCAAGACGGCGAGGCGTTCGACTCGTCGGCGGTGAAGTTCAGCTTCGAGCGCGCCAAGGACGAGAAGAGCACCAACAAAGCCAAGGGCGCGGTGTTCAACAACATCAGCTCGATCAGCGCGCCCGACCCGCACACGGTGATCCTGACGCTCAACAACGCCGACGGCAACTTCCTGTTCCGCATGGGCGAGAACACGGCCGTCATCCTGCATCCCAAGACGGCCGCCAACACGGCCACCAAGCCGATCGGCACCGGCCCCTACGTGTTCGAGGATTGGAAGAAGGGCAACTCGGTCACGCTGACCAAGTGGGATGGTTTCCGCGATGCCAAGTCGGTCAAGATCAGACGCGTGACCTTCCGCTTCATCAGCGACCCCGCCGCGCGTGTGGCCGCTCTGCTGGCAGGCGACATCGACGGCGTGCCGCGGCTCGATGCGCCGCAGGCGGTCAAGCAGTTGCAGGCCGAACCGCGGTTAGTCGTCGAGGTCGGCTCCACCGCCGGCAAGGGCATCATGACGATCAACAACAAGAAGAAGCCCTTCGACGACGTGCGCGTGCGCCGCGCGCTGATGCACGCGATCGATCGCAAGGCGTTCATCGACGGTGCGCTCGAAGGTTTTGCCAAGCCGATCGGCAGCCACTTCGCGCCCACCGATGCCGGTTATGTCGACTTGACCGGCATGTACCCGTACGACCCGCAGAAGGCCATTGCCCTGCTCAAGGAGGCCGGCGTGCAGACGCCGCTCAACGTCACGCTGACCTTGCCGCCGCCGCAGTACGCGCGCAAGGGCGGCGAGGTAGTGGCCGCGATGTTGGCCAAGGTCGGCGTGGTCGCCAAGATCGAGAACGTCGAATGGGCGCAGTGGCTCGGCGGCACCTTCAAGGGCAACTTCGACCTCACGATCGTCAACCACGCCGAGCCGCTGGACTACATGCAGTACGCCAACACCGCGTACTACTGGGGCTACGACAGCAAGGCCTTCCGCGACCTGGCGGCCAAGCACGCCGCCGAGGGCAACCCGAAGGAACGCACGCGGCTGTTCGGCGAGATGCAGAAGATGCTGGCCACCGACTGCGTCAACGCCTACCTCTTCAATCCGGCGCAGCCTTCGGTCGCCAGGAAGGGCTTGAAGGGCCTGTGGTCGAGCTCGCCGATCGCCGCCAACGACATCGCCTCGGTGTCGTGGCAGTGAGCGGTCGCGTAGGGTGAATGGCTGACCTCCACCAGCTCGGCGCCGCCGAACTGGCGTCGCTGTACGCCAAGCGCGAGGTGTCGCCGGTCGAGGCGGTGCGCGCGGTGATCGCGCACATCGAGCTCAACGAGCCCAAGCTGCGGGCGCTCTACGCCTACGAGCCCGAGCATGCGCTGGCTGCCGCGCGCGCCAGCGAGGCGCGCTGGACCGATGGCGTCCCGCTGTCGGCGATCGACGGCGTGCCCGGCACGCTGAAGGAAAACATCGCGTCGCGCGGCACGCCGGTGCCGGTGGGCACCGCGGCGTCGCTGCTGACGCCCGCCGCCGAGGACGCGCCGCCGGCCGCACGCTGGCGCGAAGCGGGCGCGGTGCTGCTGGCCAAGACGACGATGCCCGACTACGGCATGTTGTCGTCGGGGCTGTCGAGCTTTCATCCGCTGACCCGCAACCCGTGGGACCTGAGCAAGAACCCCGGCGGCTCGAGCGCGGGTGCCGGCGCGGCGGCGGCCGCCGGCTACGGGCCGCTGCACGTGGGCACCGACATCGGCGGCTCGATCCGGCTGCCGGCCGGCTGGTGCGGCGTGTTCGGCCTCAAGCCGAGCCTCGGCCGCATCCCGATCAAGCCGCCGTTCGCCGGCCGCGTGGCGGGGCCGATGACACGCACGGTGATGGATTCGGCGCTGCTGATGGCCGAGCTGTCCAAGCCCGACTGGCGCGACACGATGAGCCTGCCGTACCAGGTGATCGAGTGGACACGGCTGGATCGCGACGTCAAGGGCCTGAGGCTCGGCCTGCAGATGGACGCCGGCTGGGGGTTGGCCGTCGAGCCCGAGGTGCACGCGGCGGTCCAGGCCGCGGCGCGGGCGTTCGAGCGCGCCGGCGCCATCGTCGAGCCGATGCCGGCGTTCTCGACGCGCGCGATGATCGACGGCATGGACCGCTTCTGGCGCATGCGCAGCTGGCTCGACATCTCGGCGCTGCCGCCCGAGCGGCGCGACAAGGTGCTGCCCTACATCCGCCAGTGGGTGGAGCCGGGTGCGCGTCTCAGCGCGGCCGAGCTGTTCGACGGCTACAGCCAGATGGCGGCACTGCGCGAGGCCGCGGTGGTCGCCTGCCGGCCGTACGACTTCGTGCTGTCACCGGTGAGCCCGGTACCCAGCTACGCCGCCGAGTGGGCCAGCCCGACCAACGATCCGCAACGCCCGCTGGAGCACATCGCGTTCACGCTGCCGTACAACATGAGCGAGCAACCGGCCGCCTCGATCAACTGCGGCACCACGTCGACGGGGTTGCCGATCGGGCTGCAGATCATCGGCCACCGGCACGATGATCTGGGTGTGCTTCAGGTGTCGCGGGCGTACGAGCAGATGCGTCCCGCGCAACGCCCCTGGCCACTGAGCTAGTCAGCCACGCCGCCGCGGCGACCACACCCAGCGTCGCGTGCACGGCCACGACGCCGTGTGCACCGAAGTGTTCGACCACGAAGCCGAACAGCAGCGTCAGCACCGCATAACCTGCCGCAGCGCGCAGCGGCGACGTGCCTTGTTCGCCGCGCCGCGCGGGCGCCCACAGCTGGCCGCCCCAGGCGACGCTCCAGGCCGCACCATGCGTCAATGCGAGGCCCAGCAGATCGAACGGTGCCGGCGCCCACGCCACGGTGGCGGCGCCCGCCGCAAGCAGCAGCGCGCACAGTGCCGACAGCCGGCGCGGCGACCACGCGGCGATCGAACGCCGCAACAGCAGCGCCGGTGCGAACATCGCGGCCAGATGCAGCATCAGCATCGCCTGCGGCGGCACCGACTCGGCGCGGCACCAGGCGGCCATCAGCGGCAGCGCCGCCATCATCGGCAGCATCGCCAGCCCGGCCAGCAGCGTGGGCCACTGCATCGGCTCGCGCCACGCGCCCACCGGCCATGCCGGCAGCGAGCAGTCGAACAGGCCGGCCCGACACCCCGGTGCCCGCGGGCGCAAGGAGACACCGCGCTGCAGCGCCACCAACAACACCGCGACGGCGACGACGAACAAGCCGAGCCGCCAGCCGAGCGACGTGACGTCGCCGACATCGCCGAGCATCAGGCCTGCGCCCAACGCGCCCACCGCCGCAGCGGCGACCGGCGGCGCCGGCATCGCGCGCTGAGCCAGCCGCAGGCTGCGCACCACGCCGGAGGCCAGTGCCGTCAGCGCGGCCCAACCCAGCGAGGCCAGCAGCA
The DNA here is from genome assembly GCA_036520715.1 of Burkholderiaceae bacterium. GTDB lineage: Bacteria > Pseudomonadota > Gammaproteobacteria > Burkholderiales > Burkholderiaceae_C > JAEUPI01. The sequence continues at coordinate 5,526 of DATDJF010000254.1, forward strand.
GCGCCGCGACACCCCCGCCGTGCGCGGCGGACCACAGGCTCACCGCGGTGATGGCGGCGATGGCGCACAGTGCCAGCGCGCGCAGTGGTGTCGGCAAGCCGCCACCGGTGGCGACGGTGGCGGTGCCGCCCAGGGCCAACAGCCACAGCGCGACCACCGCAACGCCACTGGCCACATCGGGCGCGAATGCCAACGCAAAGCTGCCGATGCCGACCCACCCTGCCACCAGCAGTGACCAGGCGCAGGCGCGCGCCGCGGTCAGCCGCAGCGACGGTGTGGTCGGCATCACGTCGTTCACGACATCGTCTCGCGTGCCAACACAGCGGGCCACTGCAGCGTGTGGCCGGTGGTGGCGGTGAAGCGCTCGAGGTCTTGCGGCGTGTCGATGTCGACGCGGTAGCGGCGGTTGTCGGTGTCGAACCATTGCACGCGCTCGGGGTGCGCGAGCCGCCACTTGCGACACGCGGCGTCGGCTTCGCCGGCCAGCCACTCGTCGCGCAGCGCGGCATCGAACATCACCGGGTTGCCGGGCAGCGCATCACCGCCGTCGACGCGCACGCGCGGCACCACCATCGCCGCGTCACCACGCTTCTTGAAGGCACCGATCAACGCGACGATGTCCTGCGCATCGATCAGCGGCTGGTCGGCCAGCGCGACGATCACGGCATCGAGTCGCGGCGACAGCGCCTGCAGGCCGATGCGCACCGACGAGGCCTGGCCGTCGTCGGGATTCGGGTTGCGCACGATGTGGATCGGAAACTGTTTTACCGCAGCTTCGATCGCGTCGGCATGGTGACCGAGCACGAGCGCCACCTCGTCGACGCCGGCACCCGACAACGCCACCAACTGGCGCATCACCAGTGGCACGCCGCCGAGTTCGAGCAGCGCCTTCGGGCGGCCGCCCAAGCGCGAGCCGGCGCCGGCGGCAAGCAGCACCGCGCCCACCGTGGTGCGGCTGTACAGGCCGTTGGCTTTGAGAAGGCAACCCATCGTGTGTCCTTTGCTACTTCAGGGCTTCGATCAACGACGGCAACACCGCGCGGATGCTTGCCAGGTCTGCGCCCGGCGCCAGCAGATCCAGGTGCGGCAGCGCGGCCTGCATGCCCTGGCTCACCGGCGCGTAGCCGGGCCGGTTGCACAGCGGGTTGAGCCAGACGATGCGCCGCGCGCGGCGCTTGAGCTGCGCTAGGGCATTCGACAATACCTGCGGATCGCCGGTGTCGTAGCCGTCGCTCAGCACGATGACGGCGGTGCGCGCGTGCACCAGCCGCGGCGCGTGCTCGCGGTTGAACTGCGCCAGGCTCTCGCCGATGCGCGTGCCGCCCCCGAAACCCTGCGCGATCAGGTGCAGGCGTTCCTGTGCGCGCCACGGGTCGGGGTCGTGCAGCGCCTGCGACACCGCGGTGATGCCGGTGTGGAAGATGAAGCTGTGGATGTCGGCCCACTCGGCAGCCAGCGCACGCGCCAGCCGCAGATAGAAAAAACTGTACAGCGCCATCGAGCGGCTGACGTCGATCAGCAGCACCAGGCGCGGCTTGACGCGGCGGCGGTCGCGCCACGCCAGGTGAAACGGCGTGCCGCCGCTGGCCACGCTGCGCCGGATCGTCGATGGCAGGTCGAGCTGCCGGCCGGCGCGCGCGTGCGCATGGCGGCGCAGGCGGATCGGCCTGAGCTGGCGAGCCAGCCGCCGCATCAGCGCCTCGATGTCGAGCGCATGTTCGCGCTCGGTCAGCGCACGAAAGTCGGTGGAGCTCAACACCGCCTCGCGGCTGGCCGCATGGCGCGGTCGCGCGGGCTTGTCGTCGTCGTTGGCGCTGTCGGCATCGCTGGCGTCGACCGCTTGCTCGCTCGGCATCACGCCGCCCGGCGCGTCGCGCCGCGCGGGCTTCTGCCAACGGTTGGCCGGCAGGAACCAGGCATCGAACAAGTCGTCGAAACGACGCCACTCGTCGCCGCGCCCGCACAGCAGCGCCTGCAGGCTCCAGCGCAGCACGTGCCGGTCGAGCACACCCACCCGCTCGGCGGTGCGCAGCACCTGCACCGCATCGCCGCCGCCGACCGCAAAACCGTTGGCGCGCAGGAAGGTCGGAAAGCCCGCCAGCCGGTCGGCGGCTCGGATGGCGAGTGGCGAGGCGTTCAGCATGCGGCCGCCAGCCGTGCGACGACCTCGCGTGGAAACGCGGCGCGGTCGTCGCGGGTCTTGATCAAGGCGCTCAGCGTGTCGAGGATCCGCTCGGCGCCCGCCACGTCGATCGTCGACACGCCCAGCCGCAGCAACGCCGCGGTCCAGTCGAGCGTCTCGGCGATGCCCGGGCGCTTTTGCAGCTCGATGCGCCGCACGCCCTGCACGAAGGCGACGATCTGCTGCGCCAGCGCCGGCGCCACCTCGGGCGCCTTCTTGCGCACGATGGCGAGTTCCTTGTCGTAGTCCGGGTAGTCGATGTACTGGTACAGGCAACGCCGCCGCAGCGCGTCGGACAGCTCGCGTGTGCCATTGGAGGTGATCACCACCAGCGGGATGTGCGTGGCGTGCACGGTGCCGAGCTCCGGAATCGAGAGCTGAAAGTCCGACAGCAGCTCGAGCAGGTAGGCCTCGAAGGCTTCGTCGGCGCGATCGATCTCGTCGATCAGCAGCACGGGCGCCGTGTCGCCGGTGATCGCCTCGAGCAGCGGACGCTTGAGCAGGTAGCGCTCGGAGAAGATGTCCTGCTCCTTTTGCTGCAGGCCGCGCTCGTCGTGTTCGAGCAGCTTGATTGCCAGCAGCTGGCGCTGGTAGTTCCACTCGTACATCGCCGCGTGGGCGTCGAGCCCCTCGTAGCACTGCAGGCGGATCAGCCGTGTCTGGCGGATGGCGGCCAGCACCTTGGCGACCTCGGTCTTGCCGACGCCGGCATCGCCTTCGAGCAGCAACGGGCGTTGCAGGTCCTGCATCAGCAGCAGCGCGGCGGCCAGCGGCGGCTCGGCGATGTAGCCGGCGCGAGCCAGGTCCTGCTGCAACGCGGCCAGCTCGATCGCTCGAGCCGAGGTCAACAGGCCCCCTTGGCGCCGCGCGCCGTCCCCCCGAGGGGGAGCGAGCGCCTTCGGAGCGGCCGCGCGGTGCTCATGACTTCTTGGCCGCGAACAACGAGGCGAGCCAACCCTTGAACACCGCCCACATCAAAGCCAGGCCGTTGAGCGGCTGGGCCTCAACAGCGGGCGCTGCCGGCACTGCCGGCGCTGCAGAAGCCGCGGCGCCGGCGGGCGCCGCGCGTTGCGCCTGCATCGCCTGCACCTTGGCCGCGAAGTTGCCGGCGAACTGGCCGAGCACCTGATCGGCCACCGGGCCCGCGACACGGCCGCCGAAGGTGGCGGCCTTGCCGCTCATCGACACTTCGCTCACACCCACCAGGTTGCAGCTCGCGCCGTCGACCGCCTCGACGCGGGCGGTGAGGTCCATCGACGCCGCCGAGCCGCCGGTGCTGTCGGTGCCCTTGGCGAACAGGTGCAGGCTCCTGGCCGCCGCATCGATGCCCTTGACCTCGATGTCGCCGCGGAACGACAGGCTCGCCGGCCCGAGCTTCACCGCCACCGTGCCCTTGTAGTGCGTGGCGTCGATGCGCTCGGTGATCTTGGCGCCCGGCATGCACGTGGCGACGCCCTCGATGTCTTGCAGCAGCGCCCACGCCACGTCGGCCGCCGCCGGCATCGGATACGACTTCTCGAGCTGAACTTTCATCGTGTCGCCGTGGTTGTCACGCGCAGTGCCCCGCGTCCGGACGCTTGTTGACGCCCAGCTCGTTGCAGGTCTGCCAGACGCGAAAGGCGCTGTGCGGCATGTCCATGTGCGTGACGCCCAAGTGTGCAAAGGCATCGATCACCGCGTTGCTGAAGCAGGGGATGCCGCCGACGTGCGGCGACTCGGCCACGCCCTTGGCGCCCAGCGGGTGGTGCGGACACGGCGTCACCGTGTGGTCGGTCTCCCAGTGCGGCGTCTCCAGCGCGGTGGGCAGGAAGTAGTCGACCAGGCTGTTGCCGAGGTGGTTGCCGTTCTCGTCGAACGGGATCTGCTGGCCCATCGCCACCGCGAAGGCCTCGGTCAGGCCACCGTGGATCTGGCCCTCGATCACCATCGGGTTGATGCGCGTGCCGCAATCGTCGAGCGCGTAGAAGCGGCGCACCTTGACCTCGCCGGTGAACTTGTCGACGTCGACCACGCACAGGTAGGCGCCGAACGGGAACGTCAGATTCGGCGGGTCGTAGTAGGCCACTGCGTTGAGGCCCTGCTCCATGCCGGCCGGCAGATTGCCGGTGTGCGAGACCATGCAGATCTCTTTCATGGTCTTGGCCTGCGTCGGGTTGCCCTTGACCTTGAAGCGGTCGATTTCCCACTCGAGGTCGCCTTCGCCGACTTCGAGCAGATGAGCCGCGATCTTTTTGGCCTTGTCCTTGATCTTGCGCGCCGCCACCGCGGTGGCCGCACCCGACACCGGAGTCGAGCGCGAGCCCCAGGTGCCTGCACCGTAGGGTGCCTTGTCGGTGTCGCCCTCTTCCACGACGATGTCCGACGCCGGCAGGCCGAGCTCGGTGGCGATGATCTGCGCGTAGGTGGTGGCATGGCCCTGGCCCTGCGTCATCGTGCCCAGCCGCGCGATCACGCCGCCGGTGGGGTGCACGCGGATCTCGCACGAGTCGAACAGGCCGATGCCGAGGATGTCGCACACCTTGGTCGGCCCGGCGCCGACGATCTCGGTGAAGGTGGCCAGGCCGATGCCCATCAGCGTCGGGCTGTCGGGGTCGGCGCGCTTGGCGGCCTGCTCCTTGCGCAGCCCGGCGTAGTCGACCGCCTTCAGCACTTTCTCCAGCGCGGGGTGGTAGTTGCCGCTGTCGAGCGTCCAGCCGAACGACGTGGTGTACGGGAACTGCTCGGCCTGCACGAAGTTGCGGCGTCGGATCTCGGCCTTGTCGACGCCGATCTTCTGCGCCAGCACGTCCATCATGCGTTCGATCAGGTAGACCGCTTCGGTCACGCGCAGCGAGCAGCGGTACGCCACGCCGCCCGGCGCCTTGTTGGTGTAGACCGCGTCGACACGCGCGTACGCGTTGGGAATCGCGTACGAGCCGGTGCAGATGGAGAACAGGCCTGCCGGCAGCTTGGTGGCCGAGACGTGCGAGTTGAACGCGCCGTGATCGGCCAATGCGGTGAAGCGCAGGCCCTTGATGCGGCCGTCCTTGTCGGCGGCGAGTTCGCCGACGCCGTGATAGTCGCGCGCGAAGCCGGTGGTCGAGATGTTGTCGATGCGCGATTCGATCCACTTCACCGGCACGCCGGTGACGATCGACGCCACGATCGCCACCACGTAGCCCGGGTAGACCGGCACCTTGTTGCCGAAGCCGCCGCCGATGTCGCCGCCGACCACGCGGATCTTGCTCTCGGCCACGCCCGACAGCATCGCCAGCACGGTGCGCACGATGTGCGGCGCCTGCGTGGTCATGTAGACGGTGAGGTAGCCGGTGGCCTTGTTGAACGACGCCACGCAGCCGCAGGTTTCCAGCGGGCAGGGGTGCACGCGCGGGTTCAGGATCTCCTCGCGCACCGTGACCTCGGCGCTCTTGAACGCCGCATCGGCCGCTGCCTTGTTGCCGGCCTCCCAGGTGAAGATGTGATTCGGATGCGTGCGCGGGCCGTGTCCGACTTCCTGTTTGTCCGCAATGTCCTCGCGGATGATCACCGCGTCCTTGTCCATCGACTTCTTGGGGTCGACGATCGCCGGCAGCTCTTCGTAGTCGACCTCCACCAGCGCGGCGCCGTCATAGGCGGCGTAGCGGTCGGTGGCCAGCACCATCGCCACTTCCTGCAACTGGAAGCACACCTTCTTGTCGGCCAGCACCGCCTGCACGTCGCCGCCGAGCGTGGGCATCCAGTGCAGGTTGACCGGCTTCAGGTCGTCGGCAGTGAGCACCGCCACCACGCCGGGGCAGGCCAGCGCCTTCGATTTGTCGATGCCCTTGACGCGCGCGTGTGCGTAGGGGCTGCGCACCAGCGCGCCGAACAGCATGCCCGGCAGCTTGATGTCGTCGACGTAGCTGCCTTGGCCGCGAATGAACTTCGCATCCTCCTTGCGCAGCAGCGAGGTGCCCATGCCCTGCAGCTTGTCTTCGCGTTCCTTCAGATCGGACAGGTCGCCCATGGCGTGTCTCCGGTGATTCGTTGGTGGTGTCGCGGTCTCAGGCGGCGCCGGGCCGCCCCAAGCCGCCTGGGCCCCCTCGGGGGGCAGCGAACGCAGTGAGCCTGGGGGTCAGCATCACGCGGCGAGCTTCCTGGCCGCGGACTGCACGGCCTTGACGATGTTCTGGTAACCGGTGCAGCGGCACAGGTTGCCCGCGATGCCGTAGCGGATCTCCTGCTCGCTCGGGTTGGGGTTCTCTTTCAGCAGCCGGTAGGCGCGCGTGATCATGCCCGGCGTGCAGTAGCCGCACTGCAGGCCGTGCTCCTCGTGGAAGGCCTGCTGCAGCGCATGCAGCACGCCGCCCTGCTCGAAGCCTTCGATGGTGAGCATGTCGGCACCGTCGCATTGCACGGCCAGCACCGTGCACGACTTGACCGACATGCCGTCGATGTCGACCGTGCAGGCACCGCAGTGCGAGGTTTCGCAGCCGATGTGCGGGCCGGTGTGTGCGAGCCGCTCGCGCAGCGTGTGGATCAACAGCTCGCGCGCCTCGACCTCGACCGCGACCGGCTTGCCGTTGAGCTTGAATGCGACCTTGTGGGTGTTCGCCATGATGAGAGTCCCTCCGGGCTCAGGGCTTGGCGCGCGATTGCGCGGTCAACAGCGCGCGGCGCAGCATCTCGCCGGCCATCGCGGTCTTGTAGTCGGGTGTGCCGCGCGGACAGGCGCTCGCCGAGCACGACGCCATCGCCAGCCGGGCCGCTTCGCCGAGCGCGGCCTCGTCGAGCGCCTTGCCGAGCAGGTGCTGCTCGGCCTTGTTGGCCTTGATCGGCGTCGCGCCGACGTTGGTCAACGCGATCGACACCTTCTCCACCTTGCCGCCTTTCATTTGCAGCAGCACGGCGGCGGCCGCAGTGGCGAAGTCGCCGGTCTTGCGCTTGAATTTGTTGTAGGCCCAGCCGCTGCCGGCGGCCGGCACCGGGATGCGGATCTGCGTCAGGATCTCGTCGGTCTCCGACAGCGTCGCGTAGACGCCGACGAAAAAGCCCTCTGCCTTGACGACGCGCTCGCCCTTGGGCCCGGCGAGCACGAACGAGGCGTCGAGTGCGAGTGCCAGCGCCGGATGGTCGTTGGCGGGGTCGCCGTGGCAGATGTCGCCGCCGATCGTGCCCTTGTAGCGCACCTGCGGGTCGGCGATCTGGCTCGCGCCTTCGACCAGCAACGGCAGCTTGTCGGCCAGCAGCTTGGAGTTCAACAACTCGTGCTCGGTGGTCATCGCGCCGATGCGGATCTCGTTGCCCGACTGCGTGATGCCGCGCAGGTCGGGGATCTTGCCGAGGTCGATCAAGGCGCTCGGCTGGGCGAAGCGCAGCTTCATCATCGGCAGCAGGCTGTGCCCTCCGGCCAGCAGCTTGGCGTCGGGGCCGAGGCTGCCCAGCAGCTTGACCGCGTCGGCCACCGAGCGTGGCGCGTGGTAGTCGAAACCAGCGGGAATCATGTCTGTCTCCTTGTGGCGCGGGTGGATCCCCGCCTTGTTGTGGCAACCGGCTACGGTAGCGACCCCACAGCGTACTCCGGTGCGGACTTGCACGAACTGCCACCGGGTGGCCACGAAAACCGCCGCCGCCCGCACGAGCGGCAAGCCCGCTTTCGTCGCCCCCTGCGGCCGCTTCAGCGCTCGCTGGCTGCCTCGGCGATGCCCAGCCGTTCGAGCAGCCGCGGCACGCTGGTGCGCGCCACCGGCAGGCCGCGGTCGTCGCCCTGCAGCTTGAGCATCACCTTGCCGTCGTCGCGCACGATCTGCTCCGCGAAGTCGAGGTTGGCCACGTAGCTGCGGTGGATGCGCAGGAACGAACCGCTGTCGAGCCGGCTCTCCAGGTCTCCGATGTTCAGGTTGCAGAAGCTCGAACCCTGCGCCGTGTGCACCCAGGTGTAGTGGCCCTCGGCGCGCACGTAACGCACGCTGGCCGCGTCGACCAGCACGATGCGGTTGGCCGCCACGGTGGGGATCTTGAGCAACTGCCGTTTGCTGTCGGGGCGTTGCGCCCCGGGCTCCTCGCGGATCACCGCGTCGGTGATGTCGTAGAACACCAGCGTGTAGCCCGACGTGTCACCGCGCATGTCGGACATCTTGCTCACCTTGATCAGCAGCACCCGCTCGGGGATGTTGATGATCATCGTCATCGGCGGCGGGTTGCTGACCGGGCACTCGGCCTGGTCGATCAGGAACTTCACCTTCGACTGCGAGCGTTCAGGATGGAACGACAGCACCATCTTCTCGAACGGCTGCTTGTCCTCCACCGGCAGGGCGCGGCGCGCGAAGCTGTTCATCGCCACCACCTTGAGGTCGCGATCCAGCTCCACCAGCCCGACGTCGCTGCGTTCGAGCAGGTACAGCGGGCTGCCTGTGCCCACGCGTGCGTCCACCATGGCTCCCTGATTGACGAGCGCGGTATTGAATCACCAACGCGCCCGTGGCGCATCGGGCGGCTCCCGCAAGGACCCCCCAGCCCGGGGTGGCGGCACTGCCGGGTTAGAGTCTGGAAATGAATGGGCCCCCACGCTCGCTTCGCTCGCTGCCCCCCGAGGGGGCGCGTCAGCGGCTTCGGGCGGCCGGGCGCCGCTGACATGGCCTTGAAGGACGCGCGCGGCAACCTGCTCGGCACCGACTCGGCGGCTGCGCGGGATGCCATGGAGACCGCGCTGTGGCGGATGATGTCGTTCTACGACCCGCCGTTGGCCGACCTTGACCGCGCGATCGCCGACGATCCGCACTGGCCGCTGCCGCACGTGATGAAGGCAGGGTTCCTGCTGAGCCTGACCGAGCCGTCGCTGCTGGCCGAGGCGCGCGCGCACCTCGATCGCGCCCAGTTGCTACGGGCCGGCGCGCCGGTGCGCGCGCGCGCGCACGGGGAGGCCACGCAGCGCGTGCTCGACGGCCGCTGGCACGACGCCTGCACGTTGTGGGACGAGTGGCTGCTCGAGCACCCGCGCGACGCGCTGGCGCTGCAGTGGGCGCACCTGTGGGATTTCTACCGCGGCGACGCCGTCAACCTGCGCGCCCGGCCGGCGCGCGCGCTGCCGGAGTGGGACGGCGCCGATCCGCTGTATCCGCACGTGCTGGCGCTGCATGCGTTCGGCCGCGAGGAAAACAACCTGCAGGCGCAGGCCGAAGAGGCCGGGCGGCGGGCGCTGGCGCTCGACGCGCGGTCGCCGTGGGCGATCCATGCGGTGGCCCACGTGATGGAGATGCAGGGCCGCTTCGACGACGGCGCCGCCTGGCTGCGCCAGCATCAGGGCTCGTGGGCCGAGGGCAACGGCTACGCCTGCCACCTGTGGTGGCACCTGGCGCTGTTTCGCCTCGAGGGGCTCGACGACACCGGCGTGCTGCGGCTGGTCGATGCCCATCTGGCAGGCGACACGCTGCTGGTGACGCTGCAACGCGTCGACGCGGCGTCGATCCTGTGGCGATTGCACCTGTTGGGCGTCGACGTACGCCAGCGCTGTGCCGATCTGGTGGCGCAGTGGGACCTCGCCGACGAGAGCGCCGGCTTCTACGCCTTCAACGACGTGCACGCGCTGCTGGCGATGCTGGCGGCCGACGACGGTGCGCGCGCCGAGCACTGGGTGGCGCGCTGCGCCGCCCGCGCGCTGGCCGCCGACGACGCGCCGCGCAGCAATCACACGATGGCGCGTGAGGTCGGCGCGCCGCTGATGCGCGCGCTGCTGGCGCTGGCGCGCGGCCAGCCGGTCGCCGCCGCGCAGGCGCGGTATGCGGTGCGCGGCAAGGCACAGCGCTTCGGCGGCAGCCACGCGCAGCGCGACCTGATCGACCAGACGTTGCTGGCCGCCGCCGCGGCCGACCCGGGCGCCCGCTCGCTCGGCCGCGCGGTGCTCAACGAGCGGCGCACCGCGCGCCCGCTGAGCCCGCTGACGCGCTGCTGGGGCGAGCGGCTGGGGTTGGCGCTGAACTGAGCCTCGCGACGATGGCGGTTGATGCCGCCTGCTACACCCAGGGCTGCGCGAGCCCTTCGTCGGCCAGCACTCGCTGCACCGCCGGCCGCGCCAGCATGCGCTGCAGGTAGGGCCCGAGGTGGGCCGATTCGCGCGCCGGCTTCGGCCCCGGCCCCTTGAAGCCGCGCGACCAGCGGCACAGCACGAAGGCATAGGGGTCCAGCGCGCTGTAGGCGGAGCCCAGCAGCCAGGGTTGCCCGTGCGAGGCCAGCTGCGCGTCGAGCTGGGCGAGCAAGCCGCCGATGCGCACCTGCGCGTGGTGGCGCACCTGCGTCGCACCGGCTTCGTTGCCCTCGTCGACCCAGCGCTCGGGGTAGAAGTACGACACCATCGACGCCTGCAGCGAGTTGGTCATCCAGACCAGCCACTTGTAGAAGTGCGCGCGCTGCGCCGTGCCCAGCGCCGGCGCGAGCCCGGCTTGCGGATGGGTGTCCACCAGGTGCAGGCAGATCGCCGCCGTTTCGTACAGCACCAGCGGCCCGTCCTCGAGCACCGGGATCAGCCCGTTCGGATTGAGCTTCAGGTAGGCCGGCGACTTGTGCGCGCCCTGCGTGCGGTTGACCAGCTTGAGGTCGAACGGAACCTTCAGCTCGTGCAGCAGGATGTGCGGGATCATGCTCGCGTTGCCTGGGTAGTGGTGAAGCGCGAGCATGCGGATCCTTCTTCAGAAAGCGTGGAGAGCAGGCCGCCGAGGCCCGCAGCTGGGAAAGCTTACCAAGTCGGCGCCAGCCGGCCGGTCAGCGCGTCGTGTCGGTGCTCGGCCCGAAGGTTCGCCCGGCGGCTGCGGCGGGCGCCGCTGCACCGCCGGCTGCGGCGGTGGCGTGGCTGCCAGCAGCCGCGGCGGAGGCCGCTGCGGCGGCATGCCGGGCAGGCAGTTCGCGCACCCATTCGGCGGGAATCGCGAAGTTCAGGTTCTGCGCGTCGCCGGTGATCGAGCCGAGCGTGGTCAGGCCGATCAGGTTGCCCTGCACGTCGAACAGGCCGCCGCCACTGGAGCCGCCGGAGATCGCCGCCGAAGTCTGGATCAGCACGAGTTGGCCGGCCGTGTTGCGGCGCAGCGAGGAGACCAGGCCGGCGCTCATCGTCAACTCCAGGCCCTTGGGGTTGCCGACCGCGAACACGTTCTGGCCGACCGTGACGTTGCCCGCATTGGCGATCCACACCGCCGGCGCCTTGAGCCCGGTCACGCGCAGTTGGCAGAGGTCGCGCTTGACGTCCCACATCGCCAGCTTGGCCTCGAGCGACTCCTTTTCGCGCTTCACGGCCACCCGCTTGGCCTTGGCCAGCACGTGGCAGTTGGTGACCACGGCCTCGCTGCCGACCACCACGGCGCTGCCCTGGCCGAGCGGCAGGTTGTCGGCATCGTAGGTGACCACGCGCCAGACGCTGGGCGAGACCTTGGCATAGACCTGCTCGGCGGTGAGCGCGTGTGCGCCGGTGCCGGCAAACGCTGCCAGCAGTGCCGCCGGCCAGCCTCGGTGCAAGGCTATGGTCTTCATTGCGGGATCAGGCCCTTGAGGTCATCGGCATCGGCACCCGGGCGCAGCACGGCGGCGCCCTGGTCCTGGCCGCCCTGCGCGGTGGTGATCGACCGCGCCTGCGCCATCGGAATGCAGGCGTTGCCCTTTTCGTTGCGCCGCACGCTGCCTGCCGCAGCGACGATCGCGTCGGGGTTGCTGGCGTCGAGCAGCGAGGCGCGGCAGCCGGTGGCGCCGCCGACGCCGTTGACCAGGTACGACTTGCCGGCCACCGGCGTGAACGACCAGCGCAGCGTGCACGACTCCCGGTTGGCCTTGACGTGCATGAAGTCCACCGTGGTCAACCCGCCGGCGGCCAATGGCACGGTGGTGGGGTTGCGACTGGCGTTGCCGGCGCCGGCCAGGCGCGCGCCCTTGCAGTTCTCCGCGTCGTCGTAGACGAGCACGCCGAAGGCGTCGCCGGCCGGCACCACGCCGCGCATCACCAGCTTGGCCGTCGGCGTGTCCGCTGGCGCCGCGTACTTTTGCAGCTTCGGCGAGGGAGTGGCGCAGCCGCCGAGCAGCGACGACAGCGTTGCCAGCAGCGCGAGGCGCCGGGCCGTGGAGGGGGCGATTCGCCAACCCGGCAATGAGGGGGACATGTCCGTCGCGGCGCAGGCCGATGCAGTTGCAGGCCAAGTCAGTCTAGGGTGCCGCTTTGGGCGCGGCATGCAGCGGGCCGACGAACAGCGCGCGGCCGTGACGGATTTGTGCGGAAGGCGTCGTCGCGCGGTGACGCGTTCAGGTCACGCAGCCGGCAGCCACGCTGGCCACCGCGCCGGTGGCCACCGGCGCGGGTATGCGATAGCCGTAGCGCACCGCGGTCAACTCGGCCAGGATGCCGATCGCGATCTCCGGTGGCGTGCGTGCGCCGTTCTTCAGCCCCACCGGGCCGTGCAGGCGCTCGAACTCGGCCTCCTGGAGGCCGAAGTGCTCGATCAGCCGCTGCTTGCGCTTGGCCTGGTTGGCGCGCGAGCCGATCGCGCCGACGTAGAACGCGGGGCTTCTCAGCGCCTCCATCAGGCACAGGTCGTCGAGCTTGGGATCGTGGGTCAGCGCGATGATCGCGGTGTGGCCGTCGGGCTTGAGCTCGGCGATCAGGTCGTCGGGCATCTGGCGCGACAGCGTGGCGCCCTCGATCGCAAAGCCGGCGGCGTACTCGTCGCGCGGGTCGCAGACGATCACTTCGTAGTCGAGCGCCCTGGCCATCTGCGCCAAGTACTGCGTCATTTGGCCGGCGCCGATCAGCACCAGCCGCCAGCGCGGGCCGTGGTGGGTGGTGAGCGTGGTGTCGGCCAGCTGCAGTTCGTCGGTGTCGCCGGCGGGCCCGAGCACCACCTCGCCGCTGGCGATCGTCAGCACCCGGCGCACGCGCTCGCCCTTGGACAGGCGCTCCAGCAACTCGCCGATGCGGGTGCGCGGCAGCACCGGCTCGAGCACCAGCTCGATCAGGCCGCCGCAGGGCAACCCGAAGCGGTGCGCGGCGTCGGCGTCGATGCCGTAGCGCACGACCTGCGGCACGCCCGAGGCCAACACGCCCTCGCGCGCCTTGTCGATCAGGTCGTCCTCGATGCAGCCACCCGACACCGAGCCGGTGACCATGCCGTCGTCGCGAATCGCCACCACCGAGCCGGGCGGCCGCGGCGCCGAACCCCAGGTGCGGGTGATCGTGCCCAGCACCACGCGGCGGCCGTCGGTGCACCACTGCGAGACTTGACGCAAGACTTGAAGATCGACGTTGTCCATCGGCGAGCGGCCGGCGGCCCGGAGGCCGGCCTGTGGAACTGTGCGGACGCCGATTGTGACGCCGGCCGAGGCGGCGCGCAGTTGCGCGGGGTCAAAGCCCGCTGCCGCGCGGCCGATGTTGCGGGCTGGAGCAACGCCGGCGCGGCCGGCCGGCTGCCGCGCTGGCGCTTTCAGGGTTAACCAGCCGATGCGCGCCGGCGGGCCGCGACCTAATATGGCCCGACGCGGCGCGCCGACTGGCGGCGCCGCAGTCATTTCATTCCCTCCAGGAGACACCATGGGCATCCAACTCACGCTCACCGTCAACGGGGCGTCAGTGACCCGCGAGGTCGAGCCGCAGACCTTGCTCGGCATCTTTCTTCGCGAAACGCTGCGCCTGACCGGCACCCACCTCGGCTGCGACACCACCCAGTGCGGCGCCTGCACGGTGCACGTCAACGGCCGCGCGGTGAAGAGCTGCACGATGCTGGCGGTGCAGGCCGCCGGCGCCGAGATCACCACCATCGAGGGCCTGGCGGCGGCCGACGGCACGCTGCACCCGATGCAGGCGGCGTTTCGCGCCTGCCACGGCCTGCAGTGCGGCTTCTGCACCCCGGGCATGGTGATGAGCGCGGTCGACCTGGTGAAGAACCACAACTGTTCGACCGACGAGCAGATCCGCGCGGGGCTGGACGGCAACCTGTGCCGCTGCACCGGCTACCACAACATCGTCAAAGCCGTGGCGCAAGGCGCCGCGGCAATGAAGTGAACGGAGGCCCGACATGAACGCACCCCAAGCTGCCTTCGTCGGCCAGAGCGTCCAGCGACGCGAGGACGCACGCTTCCTCACCGGCCGCGGCCAGTACACCGACGACATCACGCTGCCCGGCCAGACCTACGGCGTCTTCCTGCGCAGCCCGCACGCGCACGCGCGCATCAAGAAGCTCGACACCGCAGCCGCCGCCAAGGCGCCCGGCGTGCTGGGGATCTTCACCGGCGAGCACTTCAAGCAAGTCGGCGGGCTGCCCTGCGGCTGGCTGATCAACAGCCTCGACGGCACGCCGATGAAGGAGCCGCGCCACCCGGTGCTGGCCGATGGCAAGGTGCGCTACGTCGGCGACCGCGTCGCGCTGATCGTCGCCGAGACGCGCGAGCAGGCCGATGCGGCCATGCAGATGATCGAGGTCGACTACGACGAGCTGCCGGCGGTGGTCGACGCCGCCAAGGCGAGCAAGGCGGCTGCCCTGGTGCACGACGACGCACCCGAGAACCGCTGCTACCACTGGGGCATCGGCGACAAGGACGGCACCGACGCCGCGCTCAAGGGCGCCGCCCACGTGACGACGCTCAACTTTCGCAACAACCGGCTGATCCCCAACGCGATCGAGCCGCGCGCCGCCAACGCCAGCTACGACTTCAATGCCGACAGCTACACGCTGTACGTGGCCAACCAGAACCCGCACGTCGAGCGCCTGCTGATGTGCGCCTTCGTGCTCGGCATCCCCGAGCACAAGATGCGCGTGGTGGCGCCCGACGTCGGCGGCGGCTTCGGCTCGAAGATCTACCTGTACGGCGAAGAGACCGCGCTGGTGTTCGCCAGCAAGGTGATCAAGCGGCCGATCAAGTGGACCAGCACGCGCACCGAGGCCTTCCAGTCCGACGCGCACGGCCGCGACCACATCACCACCGCCAAGCTCGGCCTCGACAAGGACGGCAAGTTCGTCGCGCTGAAGGTCGACACCACCGCCAACCTCGGCGCGTACCTGTCGACCTTCGCGTCGGCGATCCCGACCATCCTGTACGCCACCTTGCTGGCCGGCCAGTACAAGACGCCGAAGATCTGGTGCGAGGTGACGGCGATGTTCACCAACACCGCGCCGGTGGATGCCTACCGCGGCGCCGGCCGACCGGAGGCGACCTACGTGCTCGAGCGCATCGTCGAGACGGCGGCCACCGAGCTGAAGATCGACCCGGCCGAACTGCGCCGCCGCAACTTCATCACCGAGTTCCCGTATGCGTCACCGGTCGGCCTGACCTACGACACCGGCGACTACAACGCCACGATGAGCAAGGCGATCGAACTCGGCGACGTCGCAGGCTTTGCCAAGCGCAAGGCCGCCAGCGAGGCCAAGGGCCTGAAACGCGGCATCGGCTACTCGGCCTACATCGAGGCCTGCGGCATCGCGCCCTCCAGCGTGGCCGGCGCACTGGGCGCCCGCGCGGGCTTGTTCGAAGCCGGCGAGGTGCGCGTCCACCCCACCGGCAAGGTGACCATCTTCACCGGCAGCCACAGCCACGGCCAGGGCCACGAAACCACCTTCGCGCAGGTGGTGGCCGACCGGCTCGGCATCCCGATGGACGACATCAGCATCGAGCACGGCGACACCGGCAAGATCCTCTTCGGCATGGGCACGTACGGCAGCCGCTCGCTGGCGGTGGGCGGCACGGCGATCGTGAAAGCGGTCGACAAGATCATCGCCAAGGGCAAGAAGATCGCCGCGCACCTGATGGAAGCCGCCGACACCGACGTCGTGTTCGAAGGCGGCGTCTTCAAGGTGGCGGGCACCGACAAGAGCGTGCCGTTCGGCGCGGTGTCGCTCACCGCCTACGTGCCGCACAACTTCCCGCACGACAAGCTCGAACCCGGCCTCAACGAAAACGCCTTCTACGACCCGAGCAACTTCACCTATCCGGCAGGCACCTACATCTGCGAAGTGGAGGTGGACACCGCCACCGGTGCAGTGAGGATCGACCGCATGACCGCGTGCGACGACTTCGGCAACATCGTCAACCCGATGATCGTCGAAGGCCAGGTGCACGGCGGCCTCGGCCAGGGCATCGGCCAGGCGCTGATGGAACACGGCATCTACGACAACGAATCCGGCCAGCTGCTCACCGGCAGCTACATGGATTACGCGATGCC
>DATDJF010000255.1:0-3182 GCA_036520715.1 Burkholderiaceae bacterium
GCAAGCTCGGCCACAACGAGCAGGACACGCCGAGCCTGACGCAGCCGCTGATGTACAAGAAGATCGGGCAGCACCCCGGCACGCGCAAGCTGTACGGCGACAAGCTGGTCACGCAGGGCGTGCTGGCCGCCGACGGCCCCGACAAGATGGTCAAGAGCATGCGTGCGGCGTTCGACGCCGGCAAACACACGGTCGACCCGGTGCTCACCAACTTCAAGAGCAAGTACGCGGTCGACTGGGCACCGTTCCTCGGCAGGAAGTGGACCGACAGCGCCGACACGGCATTGCCGCTGGCCGAGGTCAAGCGCCTGGCCGAGCGCATCACCACGCTGCCGGCCAGCTTCAAGGCGCACCCGCTGGTCGAGAAGGTGCTCGCCGACCGCGCCGCCATGGGGCGCGGCGAGCTCAACGTCGACTGGGGCATGGGCGAGCACCTGGCCTACGCATCGCTGGTGGCCAGCGGCTACGCGGTGCGCCTGTCGGGCGAAGACTGCGGCCGCGGCACCTTCACCCACCGCCACGCCGTGCTGCACGACCAGAACCGCGAGAAGTGGGACACCGGCATCTACACGCCGCTGGAGCACGTGGCCGAGAACCAGGCGCCGTTCGTGGTGATCGACTCGATCCTGTCGGAGGAGGCCGTGCTCGGCTTCGAGTACGGCTACGCCAGCGCCGACCCCAACACGCTGGTGATCTGGGAGGCGCAGTTCGGCGACTTCGCCAACGGCGCGCAGGTGGTGATCGACCAGTTCATCGCCTCGGGCGAGGTCAAGTGGGGGCGCGTCAACGGCCTGACGCTGATGCTGCCGCACGGCTACGAGGGGCAGGGGCCGGAGCACTCATCGGCGCGGCTCGAGCGCTTCATGCAGCTCGCGGCCGACCACAACATGCAGGTCGTGCAGCCGACGTCGGCCAGCCAGGTCTTCCATTTGCTGCGTCGGCAGATGGTGCGCCAGTTCAGGAAGCCGCTGGTCATCATGACGCCCAAGTCGCTGCTGCGCGCGAAGGACGCGGGATCGCCGCTGACGGAATTCACCAAGGGCGAGTTCAAGACGGTGATCGGCCCGACGCGCGCCGAGATCGAGGCCGACAAGGTCAGGCGCGTGATCGCCTGCTCCGGCAAGGTGGCCTACGACCTGATCAAGTACCGCGACCAGCGCAAGGCCTGGGACGTGGCGGTCCTGCGCGTCGAGCAGCTCTATCCGTTCCCGCACAAGGCGTTTGCCGCCGAGATGAAGCGCTTCCCCAATGCCACCGAGGTGGTGTGGTGCCAGGACGAGCCGCAGAACCAAGGTGCCTGGTTCTTCGTGCAGCACTACATCCACGAGAACATGAACGAGGGGCAAAAGCTCGGTTATGCCGGCCGTCCCGCCTCGGCATCGCCGGCGGTGGGCTACGCACACCTGCACCAGGAGCAGCTGAAGACGCTGCTGGAGCAGGCGCTGGGCAAGCTGAAGGGCTTCGTGCTCACCAAGTAAGAAGAATCATCGAGAAGTGAAATGGCAATCGTAGAAGTCAAGGTCCCGCAACTCTCCGAATCGGTGGCCGAGGCCACGCTGCTGCAGTGGAAGAAGAAGCCCGGCGACGCCGTGGCGATGGACGAGATCCTGATCGAGATCGAGACCGACAAGGTGGTGCTCGAAGTGCCCGCGCCGGCCGACGGCGTGCTGGCCGAACAGGTGGTGGCCGACGGCGGCACGGTGGTCAGCGATCAACTGATCGCGCGCATCGACACCGAGGGCAAGGGCGCCTCGGCGGCGCCGGCGGCCGCACCGGCGGCTGCCGCGCCGACCCCGGCACCGGCCGCAGCCGCCGTGTCGGCCAGCAAGGCCGGCGTGGCGATGCCCGCTGCCGCCAAGCTGATGGCCGATCAAGGGCTCGCGCCGGGTTCGGTGACCGGCACCGGCAAGGACGGCCGCATCACCAAGGGCGACGTGCTGGCCGCTGCGCAGGCACCGGCCAGGGCGCCGGCACCGATCGCCGCGCCGGCGCCAGCATCGGCGCTGCCGGCGGTGGCCGCGCCGATCGCACCGAACCTCGGCGACCGCCCCGAACAGCGGGTGCCGATGTCGCGTCTGCGCGCGCGCGTGGCCGAGCGGCTGCTGCAGTCGCAGGCGACGAACGCCATCCTCACCACCTTCAACGAGGTCAACATGGCCCCGTTGATGGAGATGCGCAAGCGCTTCCAGGAGAAGTTCGAGAAGGAGCACGGCGTCAAGCTCGGCTTCATGAGCTTCTTCGTCAAGGCGGCGGTGGCCGCGCTCAAGCGCTACCCGGTGATCAACGCGAGCGTCGACGGCAACGACATCGTCTACCACGGCTACTTCGACATCGGCATCGCGGTGGGTTCGCCGCGCGGCCTGGTGGTGCCGATCCTGCGCAACGCCGACCAGATGAGCTTTGCCGACATCGAAAAGAAGATCGCTGACTTCGGCGTCAAGGCGCGCGACGGCAAGCTCGGCATCGAAGAGCTGACCGGCGGCACGTTCAGCATCAGCAACGGCGGCGTGTTCGGCTCGATGCTGTCGACGCCGATCATCAACCCGCCACAAAGCGCCATCCTCGGCGTGCACGCCACCAAGGAGCGCGCCGTGGTCGAGAACGGCCAGGTCGTGGTGCGGCCGATGAACTACCTGGCGATGAGCTACGACCACCGCATCATCGACGGCCGCGAGGCGGTGCTCGGGCTGGTGGCGATGAAGGAAGCGCTGGAGGATCCCGCGCGCCTGCTGTTCGACATCTGAAGGCCTGAACGTGGGCCCCCAACCTCACATTCGTTCGGTACCCCCCGAGGGGGCCGTCGCCCTCCTTGGGGCGGCCCGGCGGAGGGCTGCATGAGCAACAAGCTCTTCGACGTCGTCGTCATCGGCGGCGGCCCCGGCGGCTACATCGCGGCCATTCGCGCTGCGCAGCTCGGCATGAAAGTCGCCTGCATCGACGAGTGGAAGAACGCCTCGGGCGGCCCCGCGCCCGGCGGCACCTGCACCAACGTCGGCTGCATTCCGAGCAAGGCGCTGCTGCAGTCGAGCGAGCACTTCGAGCACGCCGGGCACCACTTCGCCGACCACGGCATCGGCGTCGGCGATCTGAAGCTCGACCTGAAGAAGATGCTGGCGCGCAAAGACAACGTCGTGAAGCAGAACAACGACGGCATCGTCTACCTCTTCAAGAAGAACAAGATC
>DATDJF010000256.1:0-11455 GCA_036520715.1 Burkholderiaceae bacterium
CGCGTGCTGCGGCCGCGGGTGCTGATCTACGGCGCCGTGCTGGTGGTGATCTCGGTGGCGTTCCTGGTCAGCCTGTCGTGGCGCATGCCATTGAAGGTCGATGTCGTGCGCGACCGCGCCACCTTGGCGCGCCTGGTCGACGAAGGACGCATCGAGAACCTCTACCGCCTCCAGCTGATGAATGCCACCGAACAGCCGCAGCGTTATCGCATCGCCGTGCAGGGGCTGGCGGGCGTCGAGTTGCCGGCCGCCGACACCGTCGAGCTCGCCGCTGCGCAGGCGCGCTGGGTCACGCTGGCGGTGCGCCTGCCGCCCGATTCGGCGCGCGCCGCGGGGCCGGGCGCGCACCCGATCCGCTTCCAGATTCAGAATCTCGACAAACCGGCGGTCACGGTGAGCGAGAAGTCGACCTTCATCGTGCCGCGCTGAGCAAGGAGCCCGTGTCATGAACACCGACCCCCCGAAACCGCCGCCGCCGTGGTGGCGCGTGCCGGCCCTGTGGCTGGTCATCGGCGGTCCGGCGCTGGTGGTGGTGGCCAGCTTCGTCACGCTGGCGATCGCCTGGCACGGTGCCGACCCGCCGGTGCGTGCGGGCGCGCCGGCCGCGAGCGCCGACACCATGACGCCGGCCAAGGACGCTCGCAACCATGTCGCCACACCGAGCCGTTGAGCTGCCGTCGCGGCCGCTGCGCGCTCGCGTGCTGCTGGTCCTGTGGCCGGCGTTCGTGATGGCCGGCGTGCTGGAGATGCTGGTGTTCGCCGTGGTCGACCCCGGCGCGCTGCAATGGCCTGGCGGCGAAGCGCTCGAATGGAGCCGCAGCACGGTGTACTCGGTGGCGTTCCTCGTCTTCTGGGGCGTCATCGCGGTGTCGGCCGCGGTCTCCGAGTACCTGGCCCGCGACGAGGTTCGCTGAGAGCGCTCGATGAACGGCGCGTTGATCGCCGCCGCAGCGCTGATGGGGCTGGCCGGCGCACCGCACTGCACGGCGATGTGCAGCGCCGCCTGCAGCGTCACCGTTCGCCGCTGCGCGCCGGCCCACCCGGGCGCAGGATCGGCCGGCTTTCTGGCCGGCCGAGCTGCAGGTTATGCCGCCGCCGGCGCGCTGGCGGCGTGGCTGGTGTCGTCGCTCGCACAGTTGGCTGCGAGCGCACCGGCACTGCGTGCGCTGTGGAGCCTGTTCCACCTGGCCGCGCTGGCGCTCGGCTTGTGGCTGGTGGTGCTCGCGCGGCAGCCTGCCTGGCTCGAGCGTTTCGGCGTCGCCGAGCCGGCGCGTGCGCCCGCGGGGCTCGCGTTCGTCAGCGGGCCGGTGCGCGCCGGTGCGGCGGGGCTGGCCTGGTTCGCGCTGCCGTGCGGGCTGCTGCAATCGGCGCTGGTGATGGCGGCGCTCGCCGACGGCCCGCTGGGCGGGGCCGCCGTGATGGCGGCCTTCGCGCTGACTTCATCGATCGGCCTGGCGCTGGTGCCAGTGCTCGTGCGGCGCTGGGTCGCTCGCGATGGGAAGTCCGCTTACTCGGCAGGTTGGGCCATACGCCTGGCCGGGCTCGGGCTGGTCGCCACCTCGGGCTGGGCGCTGGGGCACGGCTTGTGGGAGCGCGTCGCGACCTGGTGCGGCCTTTGAACCGCATGTTCGATTCGCTGAGGGCCGTCGCAGATGTCTGGAAGTTTCGTTTCCGCATGGCCAGTGCGCTGCGAGATGCCGCACCGCGGGCAGCGGCGACCAGCGACGAGCTCGACCACCTGGTGGCGGTGCAAACGGCCTACTGGGAACACCGGCCGCTGTTGGCCGAGGCCGCCGCTCATCAAGCGCTGCGTGACTTGAACGACCGCTCGATCAGCGCGTTCGTCCTGTCGGTGCGCGGCCAGCACGTTCGCCTGTGGAACAAGTCGTTCCCGCCGGAACAGGAGCGCGCGCGCCGCGACGAACAACGAGGTTTCTCGAAGCGCGCCTTGCTCTACCGGGCATTCATCGAGAAAGCCCTGCGTCGAAGCAACGCGCAAGCCTCGTTCGACCTCGCGCTCGACGTCAACGATTTCCCGGCGGACGCTGCCGAGTTGCCGATCTTCAGCTTTCAGAAATCGCGCGGCGCACACAACCCGCTGCTTCCCGACGTCGACTTCTTTCAGTGCAAGTGGTACCGGGAGGACCACGACCGCCTGCTCTACGAAGACAAGGCGAACAGTGCGTGTTTCGTCGGCTCGTCGACGGGTTCGTGGCTCGATGTCGAGGACATCCGGACGCCCGAGACACCTCGCCTACGGGCGGCCGCCCATTTCAACGGCAATCCACGAGTGATGTTCCGGATCGCCAATGCAGTGCATTGCCGGTCGGAAGAAGCGAAGGCGCTTCTGATGAGCCAGCCTTACTTCTCCAGCCAGGTCGGCTGGGAGGAGCAGCTGCGCCATCGTTTCCTGATCTCGATGGATGGCAACGGCGCCGCCTGCTCGCGACTGGTGAAGGGACTGCTCAGCAACAGCGTGGTCATCAAGTACGACTCGCCGTACGACCTTTACTACTTCCCGGCGCTGCGGCCCGGCAGCGACTACCTGCTCGCCGAGAAGGACGAAGACGTCGAACGCTTCGTCGAAGCCGAAGCGGCAAGCCCCGGATCGTTCAAGCAGGTCGCGCAGTCCGGGCGGCGGTTTGCCGACAAGTACCTGACGATCGGCAGCGTCATGGACTACACCGCGCGGCTGCTGAGTGCGTTTGCCGCCTTGACTCGACGCTGACGTTGGTGCCCGGGGCCGGACTCGAACCGGCACGCCTTGCGGCGAGGGATTTTGAGTCCCTTGCGTCTACCGATTTCGCCACCCGGGCTGCAATGAGGGCGCTACACGCTAGGGGCGCGGATTATGGCATGTGCTCCTGTGGCGGCCCGGCGGTCGCTGCCACAATGCGCGCTCGCTCCGTCGCGCCCGTGCCTGCTGCCGCCATGCCCGAATACAAGACCATCGAAGACGCCATCGGCGATACGCCGCTGGTGCGCCTGCAGCGGCTGCCCGGCGGGCTCCAAGCCGAGCGCGGCAACGTGATCCTGGCCAAGCTCGAGGGCAACAACCCGGCCGGCTCGGTGAAGGACCGGCCGGCGATCAGCATGATCCGGCGCGCCGAGGAGCGCGGCGAGATCAAGCCCGGCGACACGCTGATCGAGGCCACCTCGGGCAACACCGGCATCGCGCTGGCGATGGCTGCCGCGATCCGTGGTTACCGCATGGTGCTGGTGATGCCCGAGGACCTGTCGGTCGAGCGCGCGCAGACCATGAAGGCGTTCGGCGCCGAGCTGATCCTGACGCCACGCTCCGGCGGCATGGAGTACGCGCGCGATCTCGCCGAGCAGATGCAGCGCGACAAGAAGGGCCGTGTGCTCGACCAGTTCGCCAACACCGACAACCCACGCATCCACTACGAAACCACCGGCCCCGAGCTGTGGCGGCAGACCGAGGGCCGCATCACGCATTTCGTGAGCGCGATGGGCACCACCGGCACCATCACCGGCGTCAGCCGCTACCTGCGCGAGCGCAAGCCCGGTGTGCGCATCGTCGGCGCGCAGCCGGCCGAAGGCTCGCGCATCCCGGGCATCCGCAAGTGGCCGCAGGAGTACCTGCCGAAGATCTACGACCCGAGCGCGGTTGACGAGCTGGTGCTGGTGTCGCAGGCCGACGCGGAAGAGATGGCACGCCGCCTGGCGCGCGAGGAGGGCCTGTTCGGCGGCATCTCGGCCGCGGGCGCCTGCTGGGTGGCGCTCCAGCTGGCGCAGGAGGTGCGCGACGCGACGATCGTGTTCGTGGTCTGCGATCGCGGCGATCGTTACCTGTCGACCGGCGTCTTTCCCGCCTGAGCATGGCCGGGAGTGCCTATCGTTATTGCCCGAGCTGCGCCACCGAGCTGCAGCCCTTGGTGCAGGTGGAAGACGGCGGCGAGAAGGTCCGCCTACGTTGCCCCGCGTGCAACTGGACGCACTGGAACAACCCGACCCCGGTGCTGGCGGCAGTGATCGAGTGCGCCGATCGTGATGGCCACGTGCTGCTGGCGCGCAACGCGGCGTGGAGCGGCCGCATGTTCGCGTTGGTCACCGGCTTCATGGAGGCCGGCGAGTCCCCCGAGAGCGGCATCCGCCGCGAGGTGCTCGAGGAAACCTCGCTGCAAGTGGAGACGCTCAAGCTGATCGGCGTCTACGAGTTCGAGCGCATGAACCAGGTGATCATCGCCTACCACGCGCTGGCACGCGGCGAGATCCGGCTGTCGCCCGAACTGGCCGAGTACAAGCTGTTCGCGCCGCAAGACATCGTCTGCTGGCCGGCGGGCACCGGCTACGCGCTGGCCGACTGGCTGCGCTCGCGCGGCCATGAGCCGAGGTTCATGGAGTTCGGTCGGCGCCCGTAGAATCGCGCTGTCCTTCGAAGCGTTGACCCATGCAAGCCCAGAAAGAGCTCGATACCCGCGGACTGAACTGCCCGCTGCCGATCCTGAAGGCCAAGAAGGCCCTGGCCGACATGCAAAGCGGCGACGTGCTCAAGGTGGTCTCCACCGACCCGGGATCGACGCGCGACTTCCAGGCGTTCGCCCGGCAAACCGGCAACGAGCTGCTCGAGCAGAGCAGCAACGCCGACGAGTTTGTGCACTACCTGCGGCGTCGCTGAGAAGCCGCCCTCACGGCTTCTGAGGCTGCAGCCCGTCCAGGAAGCGCCGGAAATCCGGGCCGAGCTCAGGGTGCGCGAGCGCCAGCTCGACGTTGGCCTGCAGGAAGCCGTCCTTGCTGCCGCAGTCGTACCGCTTGCCGTGGTAGCGGTAGGCGAACACCTTTTCGCGCCGCAGCAGCGATGCGATGCCGTCGGTGAGCTGGATCTCGCCGCCGACGCCGCGGGCCTGGCTCGAGATCTCGTGGAACACCCCGGGCGTCAGGATGTAGCGGCCGGCCACGCCAAGCCGCGAGGGCGCGTCCTCGGGGGCCGGCTTCTCGACGATGCGGGTGATGTCGCTCAGCCGGTCGCTGACCGGCGTGCCGGCCACGATGCCGTAGCGCCGGGTGTGCTCGGGGGGCACCTCCTGCACCGCCAGGATCGACGCCCGCCACTCGGCGAACTGTTCGACCATCTGCTTGAGGACCGGCGGCTCGCCAACCATCAGGTCGTCGGCCAGCAGCACGGCGAAAGGCTCCTCGCCGACCAGCCGCTGCCCGCACAGCACCGCGTGCCCGAGGCCCAGGGCCTGGGCCTGGCGCACGTAAATGCACTGCATGTCGTCGGGTTTCACCTGACGAACCAGGTTCAGTAACGCTTGTTTACCCGCTTGTTCAAGGGCTACCTCGAGCTCGAACGTCATGTCAAAGTGGTCTTCGATGGGCCGTTTGTGGCGGCCGGTCACGAAGATCATCTCTCGCACGCCCGCGGCATAGGCCTCTTCGACGGCATATTGAATCAAGGGTTTGTCGACGACTGGCAGCATCTCCTTGGGCTGAGCCTTGGTGGCCGGGAGAAACCGTGTGCCAAGACCCGCGACGGGAAAGATGGCTTTGTTGACCAACATACTCTTACAGAAGATCGTTGGGGGTGCAGATGGGGGAATTCTGGCATGGCGGTCCGGGGCTCGCATTCTTTGTGTGAGCCGGAGCAGGCATGGACGTCCTGATCGTCGAGCCGCTCGAGCCTGAGGTGATGCACTGGCTCGTCGCGCGCCATGCGGTGCGCTACGCGCCCGACCTCGCGCGCGACCCGCGTGCCTTTCGCCAGGCGCTGTTCAACGTGCGCGCGATGATCATTCCGCCTTCGGTGGCGGTGGATCCGCAGGTGCTGCACTACGCGCCGGTGTTGCGCGCCGTCGGGCGGTTGAGCTCGGGCGCCGAGAACATCGACACCGACGCCTGCGCGCGTGCCGGCGTCGAGGTGGTGCGGCCGATCAATGCGAGCGCCGCCGCCGAAGCCGAGTTCATGATCGGTGCGCTGCTGCAGATGTTCAGGCGCGTGCCGGTGCTCAGCGCCGAAGGCCTGCTGGTCGGCCGCGAGCTCGGCGGCGCCACCGTCGGCCTGATCGGCATGACGCCCGCTGCGCGCCCGCTGGCGCAGTTGCTCGGCGCCTTCGGCTCGCGTGTGGTCGGCTACGACCCGGCGGTGCACGTGTCCGATGGCCTGTGGAATCGCTGGAAGGTCGAGCCGCTGGGCTTGCGCGAGCTGATGGAGCAGTCCGACGCGGCCTGCGTGATGCTCACTTACTTCTCGCGCTACCACGGCCTGCTGGGCGAGCGTTTCCTGCCGTCGTGCAAGCCCAACCAGGTGCTCGTCAGCATCGCGCACTCCAGCCTGTTCGACGAGATGGCGCTGGCCGAGGTTCTGGGCTCCGGGCGCATGGCGGCGGCCTGGTTCGACAGCCTCGAGCCCGGCATGCTCGATCCGGGTCGCCCGCTGCACGACGTCGACACCCTGCAGGTGACGCCCCGGGTGGCCAGCACCACGCGCGAATCGCGCATCCGCAGTGCCTGGGCCGTGGCGCGCCGCATCGACGAGCTGCTGTCGGCGACGCCGGCGCGGGCCGAGTTCAGGCCGACTGCGCCAGACGATCCAGTTGATCTTCGAGCAGGCGAAGCGCCTGCTTGAGGTCAGCCAGGCGCTGGCGCATCTCTTGCACCACCGCGGCGGGCGCGCGCTCCACGAAGCTGGAATTGCCGAGCTTGGCTTCGGCCTTGCCGACTTCGCCTTGCAGGCGGTCCCTTTCCTTGCCGATGCGCGCGCGTTCGGCCTCGACATCGATCGGCACCACCAGCGCCAGCTTGGTGGCACCGGCGCCCGCCACCGGCGCGTGCGCGGCGGCTGAGGCGAATGCGGCATCGTCGCCGAACGTCTTGACCTCCGAGACGCGCGCCATCACCGACTTCAGCAGCGGCGCCACCTCGTCGACGAACGCCGCATCGCCCACCGCGTAGAGCGGCACGCGCTGGTCGGGGCGCAGGCTCAGTTCACTGCGCAGGCTGCGCACCGCGAACAGCAGCGCCTTCAGCTTGCCCATCCAGGCATCGGCGGCGGGATCGACCTTGTGCAGCTCGGCTTGCGGATAACGCGCCGTGACGATGGTCTCGCTCGACCCTTCGGCGCGCCGGCCCGCCACCACCGACACACGCTCCCACAGCTCGGCGGTGATGAACGGGGCCACCGGATGCAGCAGCCTGAGCACCGTCTCGAGCACGCGGATCAGCGTGCGCCGTGTCGCCCGCTGCTCGGCGAGGCTGCCGTTGGCGAGCTGCACCTTGGCGATCTCGATGTACCAGTCGCAATACTCGTCCCACACGAACTGGTAGATCGCATTGGCCACGTTGTCGAGGCGGTACTCGGCAAAACCTTCGGCCACCGCTGCTTCGACCCGCTGCAGCTCGCCGGTGACCCAGCGGTCGGCCATCGAGAACTTGGCATAGCCGTGGGCCTTGCCGCCGGGCTGGCAATCGGCCTTGGTGTGCTCCATCAGCCCGCAGTCCTGGCCGTCGCAGTTCATCAACACGAACTTGGTGGCGTTCCAGAGCTTGTTGCAGAAATTGCGGTAGCCCTCGCAGCGCTTGCTGTCGAAGTTGATGTTGCGGCCGAGCGAGGCGAGTGCTGCGAACGTGAAGCGCAGCGCGTCGGCGCCGTAGCCGGGAATGCCCTGCGGAAACTCCTTCTTCGTGGCATCGCGGATCGCCGGCGCCGTCTCGGGCTTGCGCAGGCCGGTGGCACGCTTGTCGAGCAGCGGCTCGAGCGGAATGCCGTCGATCAGGTCCACCGGGTCGAGCACGTTGCCTTCGCTCTTGCTCATCTTGTGGCCGTGCGAGTCGCGCACCAGGCCATGGATGTAGACGTGCTTGAACGGCACCTTGCCGGTGAAGTGGGTCGTCATCATGATCATGCGCGCGACCCAGAAGAAGATGATGTCGTAGCCGGTGACCAGCACGGTCGACGGCAGGAACAGATCCTGCTCGATCGTCTTGGCCGGCCAGCCGAGCGTGGAGAACGGCACCAGCGCCGACGAATACCAGGTGTCGAGCACGTCCTCATCGCGGGTGAGCGGCCCGCCGTAGCCGGCCGCAGCGGCGCGCTCGCGCGCCTCTTCTTCGTCGCGGCCGACGAACAGTTCGCCGTTCGCGCCGTACCAGGCCGGAATCTGGTGGCCCCACCACAACTGACGCGAGATGCACCAGTCCTGGATGTTGTGCATCCACTGGTTGTAGGTGTTGACCCATTGCTCCGGGTAGAACTTGACCTCGCCGGTCTCGACCACGCGGATCGCCTTGCCGGCGATCGATTCGCCGTCGCGTCCGGGCTTGCTGACCGCGACGAACCACTGGTCGGTGAGCATCGGCTCGACGATCTGCCCGGTGCGCTCGCAGCGCGGCACCGTGAGGCGGTGCTTGCGCGTCTCTTCGAGCAGGCCCTGCGCCTGCAGGTCGGCGACGATCTTCTTGCGTGCGACGAAGCGGTCGAGGCCGCGGTAGGCGGCCGGCGCGTTGTCGTTCAGCGTCGCGTCGAGGTCGAGCACGCCGAGCATCGGCAGGCCATGGCGCTGGCCCACCGCGTAGTCGTTGGCGTCGTGCGCCGGCGTGACCTTGACGACGCCGGTGCCGAACTCGCGATCGACGTAGGTGTCGGCGATCACCGGGATGCGGCGTCCCGTCAGCGGCAACTCGACCTGCGTGCCGACGAATTTCGCATAACGCTCGTCGTCGGGGTGCACCATCAGCGCGACGTCGCCGAGCATCGTCTCGGGCCGCGTGGTCGCCACCGTCAGGTGGCCTTGAGCGCCGACCAGCGGATAACGGATCAGCCACAACGAGCCGTCTTCCTCTTCCGACACCACCTCGAGGTCCGACACCGCCGACTTGAGCACCGGGTCCCAGTTGACCAGCCGCTTGCCGCGGTAGATCAGCCCTTCGTCGTACAGCCGCACGAAGGTCTCGTTGACCACCGACGACAGCTTGTCGTCCATCGTGAAGTACTCGTGGGCCCAGCTGACGCTGTCGCCCATGCGGCGCATCTGCCGCGTGATGGTGGCGCCCGAGCTGTGCTTCCAGTCCCACACCTGGGCGACGAAGTTCTTGCGCCCCATGTCGTGGCGCGACAGGCCGGCCTCCTGCAACTGGCGCTCGACCACGATCTGCGTGGCGATGCCCGCGTGGTCGGTGCCCGGCACCCACAGCGTGTTGTGGCCGCGCATGCGGTGGTAGCGCGTCAACGCATCCATGATGGTCTGGTTGAACGCATGGCCCATGTGCAGCGTGCCGGTCACGTTGGGCGGCGGCAGCTGGATGCTGAACGACGGCTTGGTAGGGTCGAGCGTCGGCGCGTAGACGCCGCTTTGCTCCCACAGCGGCGCCCAGCGGGCTTCGATGGCGGCGGGTTCGAACGACTTGGGCAGCGGCGGTGGGGTCATGACGTGCGCGGCGGGCTACATGAACAGGTGCTCGCCGGCATTCTCGCCGCCGAGGATCACGTAGTTCACCTTGCGCAGGTCGGCGAGCGTGCTGCCGCCCGCGTAGCTGATCGAACTCTGCAGGTCTTCGCGCATCTCGCGCAGCGTGTCGGCCAGCCGTCCCTTGATCGGCTCGAGGATGCGCTTGCCCTCGACGTGCTTGTACTCGCCCTTGTTGAAGTCGCTGGCCGAACCGTAGTACTCCTTGTACAGCTTGCCGTCGACTTCGACCGTTTCGCCGGGGCTCTCTTCGTGGCCGGCGAACAGCGAGCCGATCATCACCATCGCGGCGCCGAAGCGCACGCTCTTGGCGATGTCGCCGTGGTGGCGGATGCCGCCGTCGGCGACGATCGGCTTGGTGGCCACACGCGCGCACCACTTCAGCGCCGACAGCTGCCAGCCGCCGGTGCCGAAGCCCGTCTTCAGCCGAGTGATGCACACCTTGCCCGGGCCGATGCCCACCTTGGTGGCGTCGGCGCCCCAGTTCTCGAGGTCGATCACGCCCTCGGGCGTGCCGACGTTGCCGGCGATCACGAAGGTGCCGGGCAGGCGCTTCTTGATGTGCTCGATCGTGCGGCGCACGCTGTCGGCGTGGCCGTGCGCGATGTCGATGGTGATGTAGTCGGCGCCCGTGCCATCGGCGGCCAGGCGATCGATCACAGCATGGTCGCTCGGCTTGACCCCCGAGCTGAGCGACACGAACAGTCCCTGCTTGCGCATGCGCGCCGCGAACGCCACGTTGTCGAGGTCGAAGCGGTGCATCACGTAGAAGTGGCCACTCCTGGCCAGCGACTCGGCGATCGCCTCGTCGATCACCGTCTTCATGTTGGCCGGCACCACCGGCAGCACGAAGCGGCGGCCGCCGAACTCCAGCGACGGGTCGCACTCGCCGCGGCTGTCGACGCGGCACTTGCGCGGCAGCAGCAGGATGTTGTCGTAGTCGAAGATTTCCATGTCAGGCGGCGCTGGGCCGCTCCCGGGCAGGGCAAAAAAATACCGGGCGTCGCTTCTCGCAGGCCCGGTGGCCGATTCTACGCCGCTGGCGCCGGCGTGCCCCTTGCCGGTCCAGCCGGCACGCCGCGCTGGGGCGCGCTCACTGCCCGACCACCTGGTTGATCTCGATCACCAGCCCGCTGGCGCCGGGCGTGACGGTGCCCGACTGGCCCTGCAGGTCGCCCGGCTGCGGCATCGCCTGCCCGCTCTTGCTGATGCGCGCGCTGACGATCACTTCGGCGGCGCCCGACAGCTTGGCGGCCGGTGACATGGCCATGCTGTCGTCGAGCGCGAAGTTCATCGGCAGGTCCTTCACCTGCTTGCGCAGGATCGCCAGCGGCACCCGCGCGCCCTGCGCGGCACGGGCATAGATGAACACGGTGTCATCGGGTGCCGTCTTGGCGCGCAGCGACGGTGCGAGCTTGACCACGCCGCTGACGGCGGGCGCGGCACCACCGGGCGTCTGCGCAGCGGCGGCCTGCGCGGGCGGCGCCGTGGCCGCCGGGCGCGCGCTCGCTGAGGCGGCTGCGGCGGTCGGCTCGCCACCCGCCATGCGCCGGCGCGCCTCGTCGATGCCGCCGGCGATCAGGCGCGTGAACTCGCTGTCGGGCGCGAGCTGGGCCAGCTTCTCCCAATGGCGCAACGCCAGCGGGTAGTCCTTGCGGTTGAATGCCGCGTAGCCGGCCAGCGACAGCGCCTTCTGGTTGTTGGGATCGACCTGCAGCGCGCGCGCCAGCAACCGGCTCGGCTCGCCCTCGAGGTTGCCGCCGCTGCTGGCCGCCAGCGTGTCGGCATAGTCGGTCAGCAGCGCCGGATCGTCGGGCTTGAGCGCCAGGGCCTGCTTGAACGCCGCGCTCGCGGGCTCGTGGCGGCCGAGCACCGCGTACGAGCGGCCGAGCATCGTCCAGCCTTCGACGTCATTGGGCTGCTCCTTCAGGCGGGTCGCCAGCTTCTCGACCATGGCCTCGATCTGCGCGGCGGTGATGCGCGAGGAGTCGTTGCCTGCCGTGCGCGCTGCCGGGTCGAGGGCGATCGGC
>DATDJF010000257.1:0-6311 GCA_036520715.1 Burkholderiaceae bacterium
CATGGGGTGCAAGGGGTCGCGAGTTCGAATCCCGCCACCCCGACCATTGAATCCGCTTCAGCTCTTTGCAAGGCCCGCACGGGAAACCGCGGCGGGCCTTTTGCATGAAGCCAAGCCAGGAAAAGCACGTGCGCTGCCGACGTCGAGCGTTGCCTGACGTCGAGCCGACATGCATCTCATCGAGGAACCGCCGGTGGCCCGCCCGCAAGGCTTCGCGGCGTTGCAGCACGGGATTCGTCTTCCCAGTCGACCCACTGCACCGCATGGGTCTTCAGATAGGCCTTCACGGCCGCCCCGATCGTCGGATGGAAGTTGTCGGCACCCAGGCGTGCAAACAGCCCGAAGCGTTTGAGCTTGTCCTTCACAGGATCCTTCATCTCCGCGAACCACAGGGCGATGCCGTCGGCGCGCAGCGTGCCGGCGAGGTCTTGCAGGTGGTCTGCCGCCGTCACATCGACGCTGGTCACCGGCTCGGCCGTGACCACCACGCATTGCACCGCTGTCGGTGAACTCGCCACCGCCGCGCGAACACGATCGCAAAACAGCTCCGCGTTGGCGAAAAACAGTGGTGCGTCCCAGCGAAACAAGACCAGGCCCGGGATGCGGCTGGCCTGCGGATAGCGGCCGATGTCGTGATAGCCCTTGAGGTGCTCGACGCGTCCGAGCACCGCCGAGTGCGGGCGCCAGCCGTCCCAGAGGAATTCGATGACCGCGACGACGATCGCGATGCCGATGCCCGGCACCGCACCGAACGCGACGACACCCGCCAGGCAGACCATCGAGAGCCAGAACTCCCAGCGCTGGATGCGGTAGATCCGGCGCAGATCGGTCACTTCGACCAGCCCGAGGGCGGCTGCGATGACGACCGCGGCCAGCGCAGTGCTGGGCACCGGCGCCAATAGGTGCGGCGCCGCCAGCAGCAAGATGGCGATCGCCAGCGCACCGACGACGCCGGTGAGCTGGGTGCGGGCGCCCGCGGCTTCGGCCACCGGCGTGCGCGACGCGCTGCTGCTGACCGGGATGCCCTGGAACAAGCCAGCCGCGAGGTTGGCCGCTCCGAGGCCGACCATCTCCTGATTCGGATCCACCTGCATTCGCAGGCGTGCGGCGTAGGCGCGCGAGAGCACGCTGGTGTCGGCAAACGACACCACCGCCACCGCGAAGCCGCCGAGCAGCACCGCGACAACGTCGTCGGGGCCGATCAAGGGCAACGAGAACGTCGGCAATCCCTGCGGGAACGCGCCGAGCACCGACAGCCCGGATCGCGACGCCAGGTCCAGTGCGGCCACCAACGACGTGGCCGTGACCACGGCAATCAGGATGGCAGGCACCCGCGGGCGCCGCTGCATCAGCAGAATCGCCGCCAGCGTGCCCGCGCCCACCGCGAAGGCGACACCGTTCGCCTTGCCTGCCAGCACGCCGTCGGCGAGGGCCCACGCCTGCCGCAGCGGCCCGTCGGCCGGCACCGGGAAGCCCAGCAACGTGGGCAGCTGACTGAGCACCACGGTCAGCGCAATGCCGTTCATGTAGCCGTATCGGATCGGCTTGGACAGCAGTTCGGTCACGAAGCCCAGCCGCGCCACTCCGGCGGCGATGCACAGGATCCCGGAGACGACGGCCATCGCGCTGGCCAGCACGATCGCGCGCTGCGGATCGCCGGCCGCCAGCGGCACCACCACCGCGAGGATCACCGCCGCCAGTGCGGAGTCCGGGCCCAGCACGAGGATGCGGCTGGGGCCGAACACGGCGTAGGCGAGCAGCGGCACGATGGTCGCGTACAGGCCGTAGATGCCGGGCACGCCCGAGGCCTGCGCATATGCCACGCCCACCGGCACCAGCATCGTGGTGAGCACGAGCCCGGCGACGATGTCGTGGCGCAGCCACTCGCGCTGATACGAACGCAGCGTGCACAGGGCGGGCACCCAGCGCTGCCACCGGTCGCGCGGACCGGTTGCCGCGCCCGCCGGCGATCGTCGCAATCAGCGACCCATGCGCTGGTCGTAGCTGCGCGAGACGCGATTGATCAGGTCGGTATCGCGCAGGCCGCTGGCATCGAACTGCACGCGCACGCTGCCGTCGGCCTGCTGGCGCACGCCGGCAGTGACCGTGCCGCCGGCCTGGGCCTTGCCGATGATCGTGCCGCTGCTGCGGTCTTCGACGCTGATGGCCAGGCCCTGATCGCGCATCGCGCTGGACGCCGCGCTGAACGAGCGGTCGAAGCTGGCCGGCGCGCCGGGCACCACCGTGCCGGGCGGTGGCACGTAGTAGGTGCATCCCGACAGGGCGAGCCCGACGACGGCCGCCATCGACACGAGCCACGAACGAACCACGGCCGCGCCGTGTGGGGCCGCTTGCCCGGTGAATCGCTTCATGGCCGCTCCTCTCGTGATCGAGCCGTCAAGGGGAGCACGATCTTACGACGGATGGCACACTCGCCTTCGCGAGCCGCCACCTGCATCGGCGCTCGCAGAAGGGTCGCAATGGCATCGTTGTTCGAGCGGGCGGTGTCGGCGTTGTTCGGGTCTTCGGCCACGCGCGACGACGTCGACCCGCAGTTGATCCAGGACACCACGGACGCCTTCGTCGAAACGGTCGAGCCGCGCGTGCGATTGAGCTCGAGCTATCGCGAGAAGCTGGCCGGCAACGTCGCCCGCACGCTGCTGCACCTGCGTGAGCTCGGCACCCGGCTGCCGCTGGAGCCCCTCGTGCTCAGCCGGGGCGCCTGGTCGGAGCAGCCGCAGCTGAGGGCGTTTTTTGCCTCCGACGCCGAGGTGTCCACCTGCATCGGCCGCAGCGACGAGGTTCGTGAGTTCTTCGAGTCCCACGCCGCGAGCGACGAGGCATATGCCCTGCTGGGCATGCAACGCCAGGAGCGCACCGTGTTCGCGCCGCGGCTCGAAGGCGAGGTGATCAAGCAGGATGTTCAGCAGACCACGGTCAGCTTCAGCGGGCATCGGTTGCTGGCGGCGGCGCCGGACCTGGCGCAGGCGCGGCTCGAGGTCGGGCGCCGCATCATGCAGCGGCTTGCCCAGATGGCGCTCGCGCGCATCGTGAGCATCGATCAGCAGGTGCAGGATCTGCATCTGCGCAAGGCGAAACTCGCCACGCGGCTGCGCATGCTGCGCAGCGCGCGCGACGGCATGGCGCCGTTGGTCGGGCAGGGCCTGACCATCGAGCAGCAGATCCGCGACGCCGAGCGCGAGATCAAGGAGACGAGCGATGATTACTCCGAGGTGCGCAGCAGCCTGATCACGCTCGATGGCTACATCGAGCAGATGAACGCCGTGCTCGCCGAGCCTCAGCAGCAACTGGCGCTGGCGCACGTGCCGCTGCGGGTGAACCGGATGGGGTTCAAGGCCGATGCGGGGCAGGTGGCGGATGTCGACGAGATCGATCTCGCCGAGCTGTCGATCGGCGAGGGCCTGCAGGCGACGATCGCCTTCGTGCGCATCCCGCGCAGCGAGCTGCCGCCCAGGGAAGACCTGCTCGCGCAAGCAGATCGACTGCTGTGACCGCAGCGCGCGAAGATCACGCATGACGATCGAACCGCAAGCGGTCGCACCGGCTGCCAACCGCGGGTGGTTGCGCAGCTACCAGAAAGATTGGCTGGGCGCCGACATCACGGCCGGCCTCACGTCGGCCGCCGTGGTGATCCCCAAGGCGATGGCCTATGCCACGGTCGCTGGCCTGCCGCTGCAGGTGGGCCTGTACACCGCCTTCGTGCCGATGGCCATCTACGCGCTGCTCGGCACCTCGCGGCCGTTGAGCGTCAGCTCGACCACCACGATCGCGATCCTGTCGGCAGCGGCGCTGGGCCAGGTGGCGCCCGACGGCGGCGCGGTGTCGCTGATCAGCGCCGGCGCCACGCTGGCGCTGCTGGTGGGCGCCATGCTGCTGGGTGCCTCGATGCTGCGCCTGGGCTTCGTGGCCAACTTCATTTCCGATCCCGTGCTGGTGGGCTTCAAGGCCGGCATCGGCCTGGTCATCGTCGTCGACCAGTTTCCCAAGTTGCTCGGCGTGCACATCCACAAGGAAGGTTTCCTGCGCGACGTCGCGGCCATCGTCGGGCAGCTGCCGCAGACCTCGGTGACGACACTGGTGCTGGCGGTCGCGTTGTTCGTGCTGATCTTCGGCCTGGAGCACTTCATCCCCAAGGCGCCCGCTCCGCTGATTGCGATTGCGGTGGCGATCGCGGCAGCCAGCCTGCTGGGCCTGCCGGCGGCCGGTGTCGAGACCGTGGGGCAGGTGCCCAGCGGATTGCCGAGCTTGACCTGGCCGCAGCTCGACCTGGTGCTGGCGCTGTGGCCAGCGGCCGCGGGCATCGCGCTGATGAGCTTTACCGAGAGCGTGGCGGCGGCACGCGCGTTCAAGACGCCCAGCGAACCACCGCTGGTGCCGAACCGCGAGCTGCTGGCCGTCGGGCTGGCCAACATCGGGGGGAGCGTGCTGGGCGCGATGTCGGCCGGCGGCGGGACTTCGCAAACGGCCGTCAACCGGCGCGCCGGAGCGCGCACGCAGGTGGCCGGTCTGGTCACCTCGGGGGCCGCCGTCGCCACGATGCTGCTGCTGGCTCCGGTGATCGCGCTGATGCCGCAGGCGGCGCTGGCGGCTGTCGTCATCGCCTACTCGATCGAGCTGATCCAGCCCAAGGAGTTCAGCGCGATCCTTCGG
Source organism: Burkholderiaceae bacterium (assembly GCA_036520715.1). Taxonomy (GTDB): domain Bacteria; phylum Pseudomonadota; class Gammaproteobacteria; order Burkholderiales; family Burkholderiaceae_C; genus JAEUPI01. The sequence continues at coordinate 4,672 of DATDJF010000257.1, forward strand.
GTGCGGCAGGTGGAGTTTCGCTGGGCCTTGATCGCCTTCTTCGGCGTGGTCCTGCTCGGCACGCTCAACGGCATCCTGGTCGCAGTGATCGCGTCGATGCTGTCGCTGGTCTACAACGCGTACAACCCGCCGGTCTATGTGCTCGGCCGCAAGCGTGGGGCCAATGTCTACCGGCCGCTGTCGCAGGAACACCCCGACGACCAGACCTGGCGCGGCCTGTTGCTGCTGAGGGTCGAAGGGCGCCTGTTTTTCGCCAACGCGCAGCGCGTCAGCGAGGTCATCCAGGAGCTGGTCGAGCAGGCCAAGCCACGCGTCGTGGTCCTCGACTGCCGGGCGGTGCTCGACATCGAGTACACCGCGCTCAAGATGCTGATCGAAGGCGAACAAAGACTGCGTGACAACGGTGTGACGCTGTGGCTGGCCGCGATGAACCCCGAGATGAAGGCGGTGGTCGAGAAGTCGGGCCTGTTCGCAATGCTGGGACGGGAGCGCCTGTTCCTGAGTCTGGACGCCGCGGTGCGGAACTACGAATCTCAAACGAACAAGTCAAACGGCGCGACTTCGGGATGAATCACCTCGCGCGCCGCCTGCCAACGTGTACTCTCGAGCCAAAGGACGATCGATCATGAAAAGCACTGCATCCAAGATGAAAAACAGCGCCAAGGTCGCCAAGGCGGCGCCCGCCGCCCTGACGCGAAAGGACTACGACAAGCAGATGGCCCGCCTGCACGCCGAGCTGGTCAAGTTGCAGGAGTGGGTGGTGGCCAAGGGCCTGAAGGTCTGCATCGTGTTCGAAGGTCGCGACGGCGCCGGCAAGGGCGGCACCATCAAGGCGATCACCGAGCGCGTGAGCCCGCGCGTGTTTCGCGTCATCGCGCTGCCCACGCCGACCGAGCGCGAAAAGAGCCAGATGTTCGTGCAGCGCTACATCCCGCACCTGCCGGCCAAGGGCGAGGTCGTGATCTTCGATCGCAGCTGGTACAACCGCGCCGGCGTCGAGCGCGTGATGGGCTTTTGCACCGAGGAGCAGTCGCAGCGGTTCCTGCAAGGCGTGCCGCTGGTCGAGAAGGCCATCGTCGACTCGGGCGTCATCCTGCTGAAGTACTGGCTCGAGGTCGACCCCGACGAGCAGACAAAACGCCTGGAGTCGCGCATCAACGACGGGCGCAAGGTCTGGAAGCTCTCGCCGATGGACATCAAGTCCTACACGGCTTGGAACGAGTACACGCGCGCCCGCGACGACATGATCGCCTCGACCGACAGCGCTTTCGCGCCCTGGCACGTCGCGCGCTCGAACGACAAAAAGCGCGCCCGCCTCAACATCATCAGCCACCTGCTCGCGAGCGTGCCCTACAAGGCGATCAAGCGCGAGAAGGTCAAGCTGCCGAAACGCAAGATCGATGCCTCGATCAAGTCGCCCGACTTCTCGAGCAAGCTGATCCCGGAGCTGTTCTAGGCGCCACAACGGTGCCGGCCGCAAGGCGCGACGCACACCGTGTGCTCACGCCTGGGCCTTGAACAAACGAAGGCCGGGTGCCCCGGCCTTCGTGATCGGGTGTCGCTGATCGGTCAGCGTTTGGCCTGGGCGCGCAGTTCGGCGGCTGCAGGCACTGGCTGTGCGGCGATCACCACCACGCTGG
>DATDJF010000258.1:0-19333 GCA_036520715.1 Burkholderiaceae bacterium
CATCGACGTCGGCGGCGAGTCGCTGCCGTTCGACGCCATCGTCTACGCCACCGGCTTCGACGCGATGACCGGCGCGCTGGTGGCGGTGGACATCGCCGGGCGCGGCGGCCAGACGCTGAAGAGCAAGTGGGCCGACGGACCCAAGAGTTATCTCGGCCTGATGAACACGGGCTTTCCGAACTTCTTCACCATCACGGGGCCGCAGAGTCCGTCGGTGTTCTCGAACATGATGGTGTCGATCGAGCAGCACGTCGACTGGATCGGCGACTGCCTCGCCCGCATGCGGCAGCGTGGCGCCAGCGTGATCGAACCCACCGACACGGCCGAAGCCGGCTGGATGCAACACAACGACGACTGCGCCGCGATCACGCTGCACCCGCGCGCCAACTCCTGGTACATGGGTGCCAACGTGCCCGGCAAGCATCGCGGGCTGATGCCCTACATCGGCGGCGTCGACGCCTACCGCAAGGCCTGCGACGAGGTGGCCGAGCGCGGCTATCTCGGCTTCACGTTCAGCGGGCCTGGTGTCGCGGGTGGCCGTGCGACCGAGGATGGCGTGGTGCGTCGCCTGCAACCCGACGTGCTGATGGTGCAGGAGATGATGGCGGCGCTGAACCTGCCGACGTTCGACTCGCTGCCTCCCGCCGCGGCCCGCGGCATGCTGGCGCAGATCAACACGCAGCGGCCACCGGGCCCGGCCGTGGGCGAGATCCGCGATGGCACGCTGCCGGGGCCCGGCGGTGCGCTGGACTACCGGCTGTACCGGCCCGACACCCCGGGCCCGCACCCGCTGGTGGTGTACTTCCACGGCGGCGGCTGGGTGCTGGGCAGCCACGACTCCGACGATCCGATGCTGCGCGACCTGTGCCGGCGCTCCGGGGTGTCGATTGTTTCGGTGAACTATCGGCATGCACCGGAAGTGCGCTTCCCGGCAGCGGCCGACGACGCGCTCGCCGCGGTGCGATGGGCGGGCGAGCATGCGCGCGAGCTCGGTGCCATCCCGGGCCGACTCGCAGTGGCCGGCTGGAGCGCCGGCGGCAACCTGGCCGCCGTCACCTGCCAGCGGGTGCGCGACGAAGGAGGCCCGCGCATCCTCGGCCAGTTTCTGCTGACGCCGGTGACGGACAGCGACATGACCACCCGTTCGTACATCGAGAACGCCGATGGTTATGTCTTGACGCTGCCGCTGATGCGCTGGTTCTGGGACCACTACTGCGACGCGGCCGACCGCGCGGACCCGCGCGTCGCGCCGCTGCGCGCCAAGGACCTGTCGAAGCTGCCGCCGGCGATGGTGGTGACCTGCGAGTTCGACCCGCTGCGTGACGAGGGCCAGGCTTACGCGGCCGCTCTGGCCAAGGCCGGCGTGCCAGTGCAGGAGTTGCGCGCCCGCGGCCACACGCACCTGTCGCCGACCATGGTCGACGTGGTGATCTCCGGCGAGCCGGTGCGAGCGCAGATGGCCGAGGCGTTGCGCGGCTTCTTCGGCAGTCGCTCGCCGAGGTAGGCGGCTCTCGCCCGGGGGTCGTCGAGCAGCGCCTTGGCGTCGCCGCAGCTCAGCGCAGCTCGAGCCGCACCTGCGCGGGCAGCGACGGGATGCGTAATGCGCGGCCGCGCCAACTCGCGTCTTGGCCGTCGACGCTCGCCCGGGGCAGCGCATCGTCGCCGGGCCACGTGAACCACAGTCCACCCTCCGGCAAGGACAGGCCTGCCTCGATCATCAAGTGCACCGTGGAGCCGTCGCGCTGCAGCCGGTAGCTGAGCGCGCCGTGGCGTGTGGGCAGCTCTCGCACGGCAACGCCGCTGGCCAGCCACTCTCGCGGCACGCCGGCGGCCAGCACCAGCGCGTGGTCGCTGTCGCGCTCGTAGGCCAGCCGATCCAGCGTGGCACGGATGAAGTCCGACGAGATCCACGCATGCGGCATGTCGCCGAGAAAACGCACCTCGCGCGCCTCACGCACGACCACCTCGCCCCACTGGTTCCACGCGGCCGGACGACGGTCGCGCATCAGGAAATCTGCCAGCGCCTGCGCGCGCTGCGGCTGCCCCAGGCGCACGAAGGCCGACACCGAGCGCCACTCGTACGGCGTGTAGGCATCCCACGCACGCCGGCCCTCGATGCGCTCGAGCGATTCGCGCCAGTAGCGCTCCCAGGTGGCCTCGAGCGCGCTGCGCGGCACCGCCTCTTCGGCACCGGCGGGGCTGAAGATCAGTGTGCTGGAGCTCGGATCGAAATCGCCGAGCTCGGCCGCGCCTGGCAGGTGGTCGATGCGGTGCTGCGCCATCGCCAGGCGCAGCGAGCGGCCGAGGTCGGCCGCGAACTCGCCGCGCTGCTGCGCCAACTCGGCGGCACGCCCGTGCTCACCCACCACGGCGGCAAGCTCCGCCGCATCGCGGTATCCGGCCAGGGCCCAGAAGTCATCCCAGTACGAGTGCACCGGCTTGGCCGAGTAGCCCTCGTGGCTGATCGACGCCGGCATCAACCCGAAAAACGCCTCGCGGCCCGCCTCGCGGTTCGACGCACTGCGCTCGGACTGGCGCAGTTGTTCCATGTAGCGCGCCGCGGCATTCACCTGCGGCCACAGCGAGCGCAGCAGCGCGCGATCGCCGGTGTGGCGCCACAGCTCGGCCACCGCGAAGATGAACTCGCCGTGGCTGTCGTTCTCTGGCACCGGATCGGCGCCGCGCGCGTCGACGCAACACGGCACCTTGCCGCTGGCGAACAGGAACTTCGCATACCACTGCACGAAGTCGCGTGCGGCCTGCACTTCGCCCAGGCGCAGCAGCCCGGCGACCATCATGGCGCCATCGCGCACCCAGCTGCGCGCGTACGAACGTGTGCCCGGCTGCAGCGCAGCGCGGTCACGCGACATCAGCATGTGTGCGAGTGAACTGCGCAAGGTGTCGACGATCGGCTGTGCATCGGCGGGCAGCTTCAAGGCGACGCGGTTCAGCCGCTCGCGCCACAACGCGGCGACGGCGTCCAGCCGTGCGCGCGCCCAGGCGTCATCGGCGCGCGCCGGGACCGCCACATCGCCGGCCAACGGCAGCACGACGGCCACGCTGCGCGACTCGCCGGGCGCCAGCTGGAAGGTCCAGCGCAGCGCGGCACCGGCGAGGCCTTGTCCATCGGCCAGCATGCGCAGGGGCTGCTGCGCGGCGGCGTCGACCAGCACGTCGCCGTGGTCGAAGGTGCCGGCCACGACGCCGTGCGGCGGCGTCAGCGCCCGCAGCCACGGCCGCCCCTCCACCTGCAAGGTGCCGCTGTGCCAGGCGAGCCGCTGCACGCGGCTGGCCCCGCCCGGGGTGTTGAGGAACTGCGCCGGCGGATTGACCTGCCACGGTCGCAACGCCAGCGCCAGCACGAGGCGGCGCGGCGTGGCACCGGTGTTGGCCAGCGTGTAGCGCGCGAGCAGTTGCGAACGTGTGGGCGTGCCGTCGGCACCGGCCTCGATCGACAGCGCGAGGCCCGGTTGCGACCAGCGCACCTGCGGCAGCGGCAGATAGCCGTCGCGCAGCGCGTGGTGAATGGTGACGTCGGCCCAGCTCGTGACGCGCCCTGCCTCGTCGACGATGAACGGCTCGAGCGAGGGCCCTCGCTTGTGCGGCTCGATCGCACCGTCTTCGGAGATCACCGCCGCGTGCGCGGCGCCGCCATCGACACCCACCAGCGTCCAGTAGCTCTGCTCGCCGATGAAGCCGCGCGGCAGACGCCCGCGCGGCAGTGCCTTGGCAAGCGTGGTCAGCGCGGCGTTCAGTGTCGGCCACTGTTCGGGGCCCATCACCTGCACTTCGGCCGGCGCCGCCGCGGCGCCGCCGACGATTGCCAGCTGCACATGGCGTGCTTCGAGCTCGGGCGGCAGCCACACCACCTGCACCTCCCGACCCGCGCCGCGCACGAGGCGCACGGTGCGCCAGCGTTGCGCGTCGTCCGACAGCCGCACGTCGAAGTCGCGCGCCCGTTTGTCGGTGGGCCAGCGCACGAGCAGGCCGCTGATCTCGCGCTGCTCACCAAGGTCGATCTGCCAGTGCAGCGGCGAGACCTTGACCGTCGTGGCCGGCGGCGACCCCGGCGCCGGCAGCGCACTGAGCGTCAGCTGCTCGAAGCACAGCTCGCCGCGGCCACCGCTGCCGCTGGCCACCACCAGCTCGATCGCCGCGGCGCGGCGCAGCACACGATCGGTGGTCGGGCCCCAGGCGAACTCGATCTGGCGCTGGCGAATCGTGAGCTCGGTGCTGGCACGCGGCGGCACGTAGTCGACGCGATTCAGCCACCACACGTTGTCGCCGCTGGCATCGACCAGCTTGAGCTGCAGCGCATTGGCCGGTCCGTTGCCGTGCAGGCGCAGGCGCAGCATGTAGTGCGCTGGCAGCTCCAGCGCCAGCTCGCGGCGCAGCAGCGCATGGCCGGAGACGCCGGCGAAGTCGTAGCGCAGGCACAGCTCGCCCTGCGCCCCGCGGTGCATGCTGGCCTTCACCTGGTCGGAGGCGCCGACTCGCCAACGCGCGGCGTCGCGAAAGTCGTCGAGCACTTCCTGTTGAGCGCCTACCGCGCAACTCAGCAAGCAACTCGCCATGAGGGCCAGCCACTTCACAGCCGCGATCCGAGCGCTGACCAGCGACGCGCACAGACCTGCGCCGCTCCAGCGGCGCATCCCCAAGTGAACACCGCGGATCCGGCTCTGCCGGTCCGCTGGTGTTGCCCCCTTGAGGGGGGAGCGCCGAAGGCGCAACGGGGGTCGGTCATTTCACGCTGCCAGCCAGCAGGCCTTGCATGTAGTACCGCTGCAAGCCGAGGAACAGCAGCAACACCGGCGCGATGGTGACCACCGAGCCCGCCATCATCAGCTCGCTGTCCTGCACGTGCTCGCGCGACAGCGAGGCCAGCGCCACCGGTGCGGTTTGCAGCGTGCTGTCGGTGAGCACGATCAGCGGCCACATGAAGTCGTTCCAGCTGCCGAGGAAGGCGAACACCGCGAGCGTGACGATCACGGGCTTGAGCAGCGGCAGCACGATCAGGAAGAAGATGCGCAGCTCGCCGGCGCCATCGATGCGCGCCGCCTCGAGCAGTGCGTCGGGCACGCTGCGCGCGTACTGGCGCACCAGGTAGATGCCGAACACGCCGGCCATGCCCGGCACGATCACGCCGGCCCAGGTGTTGACCAGGCCCATCGCCTTGAGCATCAGGAACAGCGGCATCATCGCCACCTGTCCGGGGATGATCAGCGCAGCGAGCAACGACTTGAACAGCGCGTCGCGTCCGGCGAAGCGCAGCTTGGCGAAGGCGTAGCCCGCCATCAGGTTGAAGAACACCGAGGTCACGGTCAGGCCGCAGGCGACGATCGTGCTGTTGAGCAAGTAGCCGCCCATGCCGGCGCGCGCGAAGAGTTCGCGGTAGTTGCCGAGGGTCGGATCGGCGGGCAGCAGCGGCGGCGGGTAGCTGCTCGCGGCACCGGGCTGCATGAACGACACCGACACCATCCACAACAACGGGAACAGCGCGAACGCGGCCGCCAGCGCGAGCGCGGCATTGACCGTGACGGCTGCGCCAGCGAACTTCATGCGCCGATCTCCTCGCCGCGCCGACCCAGTCGCAACAGTCCTTGCGTGACGGCGATCATCAACAGGAACAACAGACACGCCACCGCCGACGCGGTGCCGAGGTTCCACCAGCGAAAGCCCTCTTCGTACATGAGGTACAGCACCGACACCGTGCTCTGCAGCGGGCCGCCCTGAGTCATCACGTACGGCTCGGCGAAGAGCTGGAAATAGCCCGCCATCGTCAGCACGCTCACCAGCAGCAGCGTGGGCCGCAGCATCGGCAGCGTGACGAACACGAACTGCTGCCAGCGGGTGGCGCCGTCGAGCTTCGCGGCCTCGTAGAGATCGTCCGGAATCGCCTGCAGCGCGGCGACGAAGATGATCATGTTGGCGCCGAAGCCCTTCCACACCGCGAACAGGATGATCGACGGCATCGCCCAGTCGGGGTCGCCGAGCCAGTCGAACGGGCCGAGCCCGAGCGCGCCAAGCCCTTCGTTGACCAGGCCGTAGCGCACGTGCAGCAGGTAGCGCCAGATCACCGCCACCGCGACCAGCGTGGTCACCACCGGCGCGAACAGCGCGGTGCGGTAAAACGGCTTGAAGCGCGCCAGCGGCGACTGCAGCAGCACGGCTGCGGCCAGCGACACGCCGATCGACAGCGGCACGCCGACCACCACGAAGTACAGCGTGTTGCCCATCGCTTTCCAGAACAGCGGCAGGCCGAGCACGTGCACGTAGTTGTCCAAGCCGGCGAAGCGCAGGTTGCGCAGGTCGGCCAGCGCGTACAGGTCGAAGTCGGTCACGCTCAACGCGAGTCCGGCGAGCACCGGCACGACGAAGAACAAGCCGATCACCGCGACGGCCGGGCCGACGAACACCCAGGCCACCAGGGAGCGCTTTTTCATGCGCTGCCGCCGCGCGCCGCGCGCTCCAGCATCCAGCGCCGCTTGGCGAGAAAGGCGTCGACCCGCGCGTCCAACGTGGCAGTCGCATGCTCGACGCTCCAGCGCTCGGCAACTGCGCGTGTCGCCACGAGCTGCATTTCCTGCGCGATGCGCTCCCACTCGGGCACGGCGGGCGACGGTTTCGCGCGCTCGAGCTGCGCGGCGAAGGCACGGGCGCGCGTGTCAGCGGCCAGCGGTGCGTGTGACCAGGCGCTGCGCCGGGGCGGCATGTCGCCGGTCATTCGATAGAAGCGCAGCTGCACCTCGGGCCGACTCAGGTACGACAGCAACTGCATCACTTCGGCGTGGCGCTGCGAGCGCCGGAACATCACCAGGCTCGAGCCGCCGGCGGTCGACGCACCGGGGCCGTTCGGCCCTGGCAGCGCAGCCGTGTTCCAGCTGTCGTGCAATGCCGCCGGCAGGCGACGGTCGAGCTCGCCGATGTTCCACGGGCCGGAGATGTAGGCGGCAAAGGTGCCGCGGCCGAACTCCTGCCACAGATTGGCGATGTCGCCGCCGGTGATCGTCGGCGCCTGGCCGGTTGTGAAGCGGTCCATGTAGAAGCCCAGCGCGCGGCGAAAGCCCGCGCTGCGGAAGTTGCCGAAGCGCCCGCCCTCGCGCAGCAGCGGCTCGTCCTGTTGCAACGCAAAGGCCAGCAGCGGCTCGAACTCGCTGACCGGCAGCAACAGCGGATGCGGCGTGCCGGCGCGCTGCAGCGCCTCGAGCGCGCGCGTGAATCCCGCCCAGGTGTCGGGCATCGTGCGCACGCCGGCCCGTGCAAACAGGTCGCTGCGATAGAACAGCAGCCGCGTGTCGACATACCAGGGCAGCCCGACCAGCGTGCCATCGGCTCGATTGGTGCGCCAGATGCCCTCGAAGTAGTCGGCAGCGGCGATGCTGCGGTCGGCATCGAGCCAGGGCTGCAAAGGCTGCAGCGCACCGAGTGCGGCGAACTCGGCGATCCACGTGTTGCCCAGCTGCGCCACGTCGGGCGTGGCATCGCCGGCAAAGGCGGTCAGCAGCTTTTCGTGGGCCGCGGTCCACGGCAGTTGCTCGACGCGCACCGTGATGCCCGGATGCTCGGATTCGAACTCGGCGAGCAACTCGCCCACCACCTCGCCCTCGCGCCCCATCGCCCAGAAACGCAGCGCCCGATCGCCTGGGCGCGTGCAACCGGCAAGCGCCAGCGTGCACACGCTCGCAGCACGCAGCAGCAGCGCGCGACGACCCCGCGGAGGCATCAGTCCTCCTCGAGCCAGCCGCCGGTGAAACCGGCGCGCTGCAGGCCGCGACGCAGCTGCGCGCATTGGGTCATCGTCTGCCACACCGAGCCGTTGGTGAAGTTGGCGATCATCGCCAGAATCGGCCCTTGGTCGATGCCGAGGTAGTCGGTGTCCACCCAGCCGAAACCGCGCACGACCTTGCCGTAGGTCAGGTGCGGGGTCTCGAACTGGAAGCTCGGGTTGAACGCATCGACAAAGCCATACTGGCCATAGATGTGGACGCCATAACGGCGCACCATCGTGATGATCGCTGGAATGGCGATGTCCGGCGCGAACGCGATCGACGACGCGGCGGCGGTGGGCGCGATGGTGCCGTCGTCCACCGACGCGACCTTGCCGCCGCCTACCCCGCGTGCGACATAGGAGTAAAAGCGCCGCGGCTCGCCGCGATATGGCGCGATCATGTCGGCCGGGCCGTCACAGGCGGTGAAGCCCCAGACATCGGCGTCGTAGCCGCGCCATCCCTTCGGATTGAGCATCGCGTATGCGCGTTGCGCATGGGCCGCCCTTCGGCTGTTCTCTGCATAGTCGATGTTGTGGCGGCGCGAAAAGGCGTCGCGCAGGTCGCGGAAGTCGACCCACACGTTGGAATACTGGTGACCGAACAGCGGCGGAAAGCTCAACCCCTGCTGCCCGTGAAACGTCGACCAATTGGCTCGGAATTCCTTGGTCCAGGCCGTCCAGGCGCTGCCATCGAGTGGTCGTGTGGGGTGCCCCATGGCCAGCAAGTAGACGACCGCCGCTTCGTTGTAGCCGCGCCAGTCGTAGGGCAGGAAACCGCTCTCGGGTTTCCATCCCAGCGCGATGGAAGGCGGCCGCGTCTGCGCCCAGCGCCAATCCACGCGCGTGGTGAGTTCGTTGACCAGGCGGCGGATCTGCGCCTCGTCGGCATTCTCGCCATCGAAGAAAGCCTGCGCGTGCAGTGCGCCGCACAGCAGCAGTGCGGTGTCGACGGTGGACAGCTCGCAGTCGCCCGCGCGCAGGCCGCTGTCCATCTCGAGGAAGTGATAGAAGAAGCCCTTGTGGCCTGCCGTGCGCTTGCCCGGTCCCTGCGGCAACTCCCGCAGAAAGCGCAGCGTGACCAGCGTGCGTGCACGCGCCTCCTCGCGTGAGACATAGCTGCGTTCGACGCCGATGCAGTAGGCCGTCAGCGCGAACCCGATGGCCGCGATGCTGCTCGGGCTGCGCCGCGGCCAGCGGTCGGGCGCGAGGCCATTTTGTGCGTTGGTGGTCTCCCAGAAGAATCGAAACGTGCGACGTGCAAGGTCCTCGATGATGTTGACGGGGGGCAGGTCGTCCGAGGGCTCTGCGTTGCCGCTATTGAAGAAGCCGTTGAAGCCCGTGCAGCCTGTTGCGCCCAAGGTGGCGAGCGCGCCGCCAGCCCGCAGGAAGCGCCTGCGCGCGAGCGGCCGCCCGGGAAGCGAACGTTGGTCTTGCGGGTCGAATGCGGTCACGGCTTCTTGCAGGCGTGGGTCGCCGTCGGCATCGTCAAGACCCGGACGTCGAGCCGCGCCGGTGACCGGCGATCACGTCGGCGTAGTAGCGTGCGCTGGCCTTGGGCGTGCGCGTCTGGGTCTCGAAGTCGACGTGCACGAGGCCGAAGCGCTTGGAGTAGCCCAGCGACCACTCCAGGTTGTCCAGGAGCGACCAGGCGAAATAGCCGCGCAGGTCCACTCCCGCGCGCAGCGCGGCCGCAGCGGCGCCGATGTGCTTGCGCAGGTAGTCGACCCGCAACGGATCGTCGATGCGCCCACCCTCGGCCACCGGGGGGTCGAAGAAGGCAGCACCGTTCTCGGTGACGTACTGCGGGATGTCGCCGTAGCGCTGCTTGACCCACAGCAGGGTGTCGGTCAGGCCCTGTGGAAACACCTCCCAGCTGGTCTCGGTGTAGGTGGCCTGCTTCTGCAGCACACGCGATGCGCGTACCGGCCACGCGGCCTCGTCGTGGCGTGTCACGCTGCGCGTGTAGTAGTTGATGCCGACGAAGTCCAGCGGCTGCCGGATCAATGCCATGTCTTCAGGCGGCCACTGCGGCCAGGCCTCGCCGAAGATCTCGCGCAATTCGTCGGGATAGCTGCCCAGCAGCGCCGGGTCGAGGTACTGCCGGTTCATGTAGGCGGTCGCGCGCTCGGTGGCCGCACGGTCGGCCCCGCTGTCGCTTGCGGGGTACTTGGGCTCGATGTTGACCACCAGGCCGATCTGGTGCCTGCCCAGCGCGCGATAGGCCTGCACCGCCTTGCCGTGCGAGCGCATCAGTTGGTGCGAGGCAATGGGTGCCTCGAATCGGTTGCGGTGCCCGGGCGCCAGCGCACCGAACAGGTAGCCGCCGTCGGTGACGACCCACGGCTCGTTGAGCGTGGCCCACAGCTTGACGCGATCGTCGAGCGCGCGAACCATCACGCTGGCGTAGTCGGCGAACCAGTCGGCCACGTCGGGGTTCAGCCAGCCACCGCGATCGTCCAGCGCGGCCGGCAGGTCCCAGTGGTACAGCGTGAGCATCGGCTCGATGCCAGCGGAGAGCAGGCAGTCGACCAGCCGCTCGTAGAAGCCCAGGCCCGCGGCGTTGACGCGGCCGCGCCCCTCGGGCATCACACGCGCCCAGGCCACCGAAAAGCGATAGGCGGTCAACCCGAGCTGCTTCATCAGGGCCACGTCGGACTCGAAGCGCCGGTAGTGGTCGCAAGCCACGTCTCCGGTGTCGCCATCGCGGACCATGCCGGGCGTGCGCACGAAGCGGTGCCAGATGCTGGGGCCGGCGCCGTCGGCCAGCGGCGAACCCTCGACCTGGTAGGCCGCGGTCGCGGCACCCCACAGGAAGGTCGGTGGGAACGGGGTCGGGGAGTTCATAGGTCGTGTGTCTTCGGGTCAACACGATCACCGGGTCGAGCCGCAGCCCGGTCTCGAGATGCCTCGCCCCGCCAACCCGGAAGACAGTGTGCTGCCAGTTGCTTCGAGAAGCGCCCTGCTGGCGGGGTTCCGCATCGCACGAGCACGGTTTCGCGTCGCGCGAGCACAACATCCGGTACGGCACGCCGTTTGCCGGGCGCCGACCCAACGCCCGCGATGTGAGCGAATGATTCTTGCGTGCGGTCGGGTGGCCATTCGCTCAGGTATGCCACCCTCGCCCTGACTTCGCATGGACACGCTGGCTGTGGGAGCGTTACATGCCCGCTGCGACAAGGCCCGCAGCGCGCCGGCCAGTCGCGTGCCACGAGGCCAGGCGTCGCGCGAGGGCGACACCTGGCCTGGGCTTCGCCTACAGTTTGGATGGATTGACCGTCACGGCATTGCCGCGTGCCGCACCGACGGAGGCCCGCTGCGCCGCCTGGGTCAACTGCGAGGTGTGGCGGATGCCGTCGGCCAGCAGTTGCATGCTGACCAGTGTGCTGGCGTACTCGAGCAGGAACTCGCTGAGGTCGACCGGATACCGGTTGCCCCTGGACCAGTCGATGCGCAGCATCGCGGCACCACAGTGCCACGGCAGACCGTCCGCGTTCTGAAAGTTGCGCAGGGGTGATGCCGCGGTCTGCGGCGTCCACTCGAGTGATCCGCCGCTGTACTGATTCCAGCACTGCGCAGCGCGCTTCGGGTTCGCATGGTTCGGATCCACGCGCGTGTCGCCGGGTGTCGGCAGCGGCGGGCCGAAGCGCCACACCGCCGAGAAGCCGGAGCCCGCGGGCACGCCGTCTTGCACCGTGGGTGTTCCGTACTTGTGCTTCACCGCATCCACGAAGCCCTGCACGTTGACGCGCGTCTGCCCATGGAGAACGTGCCGGCGCACGTATGCGACGCGTTCGCCGGCCCGCGTGAGCACGAAGCACACCAGGAGCGCATCGCTCTCGTGGGTGGCCATCTGCGCTTGAGTCGGCGGCGGATCGGCGTTGTGCGCGTTGATGCACGACACGTATTGCCCGCCGGGCACCGGCTGCTCGCGGTGGTTGGCGTCGGTGAAGACGAGCGTCGTGCGGTATTCGCGCACCACCTTGCGCGCGGCCGATGTCTTGAAGACCGTGCGTGCTTCGTCGAGCGTCATGCCGAGTCTCAGCCCCTGGATGTCGGCCTTGCCTGCATCGGCCGGCGCCAGACCGCCCGATGCGGGTGCCGATGCGGAACCGGGCGCCTCGCTCGGCGGTGCCGGACCGGCGCCCGGCGTCGCCGTCTGGCCGGTCGCCTTGCGCATCGCCTCGACGGCGGCCTTCCATCGCTCGGCCGGACTGTCGGCTGCGCCGGCCAACGACGCAGCCAGAGCGGCCGCTGCGGCGACGACAACGCGCGCGAAGGCCGGGCTCGTGGCGCAACCGCCCCTGCCGGCGCCGCTCACAGCGAGCACTCCGGAAGTCGACGCTGCCGATCCTTGCGCTTCTCGCTCTCCAGCGAGAGCACGTACATCCGAGCCGAGTCGCACACCTTGGCGGCATGCAGGCTCTTGCCGCCAGAACCGGTGCCCGGACAACCGCAGGGTTCCCAGGCGACCTTGCCCGCTGTGCAGGCCCCGCCACCAACCGTCGCGCGCGCGCTGCCCCGTGCACGATGCAGATTCGATGCAGTCGTTCGGAAGAGGGTCCACGTGCGCGCTGGCGCCGCGCGCGCGCCGCCCGCCGCCGACCCGAGGCTTCGCTTCCATAGGGGGTCTCCTTGCGTCGATGCGACCGATCACCACGATCAGCCTGCAAACAAGGTAGGCGGGCCGGTGTTACCGAGGTGTTATCGGTGGTCGAACCGCATGGTCACAACCGACCCGCAGCTGCGAGAACCGCGCGGTTGACCGGGTTGCGCTGCGTGAAGCCGCTGCGGAACTCGGCGCTCACCTGTTCGCGGGCACATCGCTCGATCCACGCCAATGCCGCGTCGAGAGAACGCGCGGCGAGTGCGTCATCACCGAGCGCACGCGCGGCACGGTGGCAGGTCCACTCGAACTCGGGACGGTAGGCGCCGACCGTTGTCAGACGCGTCAGTGAGTCGACCAGCTCGTCGAGGATCGGACGCGTCGCCTGTAGTTCGTTGCGCATGAGCAGACGCTGCATCCAGCGCAGGCGGACCAGCAGTCCCGCCGCTGGCAGCTCGCGGGCGACACTTTCTTCGAGCAGCCGGCCATAGCGGCGTTCCGGCACTTCAGTGTCGCCGTCGAACAGCAGTGCATCGGCTTCGATCGGCAGGCGAACCGACGCCAGATCGACGCTCGCGAAGCAGCTCAGCGCCTGTGCCAACAGATCGCGACGCTCGGCCCGGCGCTCACCGGCCAGCATGGACCGCGTCCACAGCGCGGCAGCTTGCAGGTAGTGCGGCAATGTCGGGCTCACGCCGGCGAGCACGCTGCCGGCACGCGCCACCTGGCCGAGGTCGATGAAAGCGCGCGCCTGCGCCAGCGCCGCGCCGGCGTGCAACACGCCGGGGCTGGCCGATGCCAGGCGCGCGCACAGCGGATCGAGCAAGCGCAGCGCATCGGCATAGCGGCCCAGCTCGCCATACGCGCGGCCGAGGTGCAGCGCCTCGACTCCCTGCCCGCCCTCGCCGTCCGCGAGCAGTTGCCGGTCGCGCAGCGCGGCCTCGAGCAGCGCCAAAGCCCGATCGCCCTGGCCGCGCAGCAGCAGGCTGCGGCCCAGCATCATGCGCGCTGCGGCAGCGTCGGCCGGATCGCGCATCGCATCGAAATACACGATCGAACGCTCGAAGTACACCTGCGCGCGCTGCCGCTGATCGGCCAGATCGAGCGCGATGGCGAAGTCGTTGCCGAAGGCATGCGCGAGATCGCGGTCTGTCAGCGCGTCGGCCCATGGCTCGAGCGCTTCGAGTTCGGCCACCGCAAGCGCAGCGCCGCGCAGGTGGACGCTCGCCATGGCGCTCAGGTACCGCACGTGGTTGCCGTGGTGCGTCTCGCCGGCTGCCTGCAACAGCGCCAATGCCCGGTCGAACTCCTCGGTGGCGGCTTGCAGGTTGGCTGCCTGCAAGCGGCAGACCGCCAGTTCCTTGGCAGCCAGGCCTTGTTCGCGCGGCCCACGCGCAGACTCGAACAAATCAGTCGCGCGGCGGGCCGCATCGACAAGCGACTCGACCTCGCGGCTGGCGATCACGGCGAGCAGCGCGGCGTCGAAGCCCTTCGCCGCAAGCCCCGCCGAATGAAAGCACTGCGCGGCCGCGTCGAGCAAGGAACACTCGTCGGCGCGCCGTCCCGCGCGGCGCGCGCCTTCGGCCGCGAGCAGGAAACACTCGGCCGCGCGATCCGCTGCGCCGGCCTCACGCCAATGGTGTGCACGCCGCGCGGCGACACCGCCGCACGCATCGAGCCGGCCGGCGATGCGCGCGTGCAGCCAGCGCGCCACGTCGGGCGGTGTGGATAGCTGCAGCGCCTGCTGCACCAGATCGTGCGCGGGCGCGCCATCGTTGGTCACGTGCGCGAGCTGCAGTTCGTGCCACGGCGGAGCCAGATCGAGCGGATGGCATTCGAGCACCGCGGCCGCGAGGTCGACATCGAAGTCCTGCCCTGCAAACGCGATCACGCGCGCCAGGCGCAACGCCGCGCTCGACAGCCGCTCCAGGCGGCGCGTGATGAGCTGACCGACGCTGCCGGGTATCGGCAAGGCCTGCGCGGCGTCGTGCAGCAGCGCACCGGTGCGCAGCACGGCCAGCAAGGTCTCGAGCATGAACATCGGGTTGCCGCCGCTGTGGCTGTGCAGGCGCGGCGCCCATGACGCCGAGTCGAAGCCGGGCAATTGCAGCGACTCCAGCAGTGCGCGGGTCTGCGCGATCGACAGCGGGCCGAGGTCGACCGGACACCAACGGCGCGCGTCCTGCTGGTCGAGCCAGGCCTGCAGCACTGGAGGCACCTCGGCGCCGCGTACAGCCAGCAGCCACGGCAGATCCGCTGCGGCGACCAGGCTGGCCAGGGTTTCGAGCGTGGCAGCGTCGGCGAAGTGCAGGTCGTCGATCACCACGCCTGCAGGCGCCGCGGCCTGCAGCAACCGCTCGATCGCCGGGCACAGTCGTGCCAAAGGTGCGGCCTTGGCGCGGGCCGACTCCGCGTCGGCGATTTCCGGCAGCAGGAACGCCAAGTCGGCCCGACACGATGGCGCAAGCTGCGACGCATCGGCACGCTCCAGCAGCGCACGCAGGAAGCGGGTCAGCAGCGCGTACGGCACACGTTCATCGCCAGGGCGTGCGCGAACCTGCAAGGCGCCACCGCGAGATGCCGCAAAGTCCTCCAACAGGCGCGACTTTCCGATGCCGGCCTCGCCTCGCACCAGCGCCAGGCGGCGCTCGCGCCATGCAGAGTCCAGCGTGGCGCGGGCACTGTCGCGCCCGATCAAGCGCGGCGGCCGCAGCACCGACGCCGGCGCCGGCGGCCGCGCCACCGGCAGCTCGATCGCAGCCTCGATCAACGACACCAGTTGCTGCGTTTCGGCCGACGGCGTCTCGCCGAGCTGATTGTCGAGCGCCGCCTTCAATCGCTCGTACACGGCAAGCGCCGCGCCGCGATCGCCGCGGCTGTAGTGCAGGCGCATCAGCCGGCGTTGAGCATGTTCGAGCAGCGGCTCGTCACGCACCAGGCGCTCGGCATATGCCAGCGCATCGACAAGGCGCTGTTCGCGCTCGTTGTGTTCGGCCTGCGCCGCCAGTATTTCGCGCCGCGCCGCGCGCCAGCGCTCGCGCGCGCCGGCCACCCACAGCGCCAGCTCGGCGTCGCCACTGTAGTCGTGTGTGCCGAGCAGCTCACCGCTGGCCGCACCGGCATCGGCCAGCAGGCTGGCGCGCAGATCCATCAGATCGTGCTGCACGTCGGGCGCCAGTGCCATCGCCTCGGCGTTGACGACGACCTCGCGTCCGGCCGTGCGGCGCAAGCGGAACAGGCGTTGACGCAGGTTGTTGTGCGCGCCCTTCGGCGCTGCATCTGGCCACAGTAGCGAGGCCACCTTGGCGCGCGCGCGCGCGCCCTCGAGCGCCAGCAGCGCGAGCAGCGCTGCGTCCTTGGGTTGCAACGGATGCAGCAGTGGCCCGACGCGCAGGGCCGGCATGTCCAGCAGTTGCAGGTACAGCGGTTCGGCCGGTGCGCCCGGCCGCGCGGTCATCGGGCCCCGCGCTGCCGCCTGTGCCCGCGGCGTGCGCCGTGAATCGCCCAACCAGCGGCCGAGTCATTCGCCAAGGTAAGCCGCCCTCACCCTGGGGTCGTCGAGCAGCGCCTTGGCGTCGCCGCTCATCGTGATCTCGCCCGACTCCATCACGTAGCCGCGGTTGGCGAGTTGCAGCGCACGGCTCGCGTTCTGCTCGACCAGCAGGATCGTGGTGCCGCGCGAGTGGATGTCGCCGACCACCTCGAAGATCTTGTCGACCATCAGCGGTGCCAGGCCCATCGACGGCTCGTCCATCAGCAGCACCTTGGGCCGCGCCATCAGCGCGCGGCCCATCGCCAGCATCTGCTGCTCGCCGCCCGACAGCGTGCCGGCGAGCTGCGCAGAGCGCTCCTTCAGGCGCGGGAAGACGCCGAACACCCGCTCGATGTCGGCATCGATCTCGGCATCCTCGCGCACGTAGGCGCCCATCTGCAGGTTCTCGACGATGCTCATGCGCCCGAACACGCCACGCCCCTCGGGCACCATCACCAGGCCCTGGCGCACCAGATCCCACGCACCCTGGCCGCGGATCGAGCGGCCGAGGAACTTGATGTCGCCGTCGCGCACCGGCTGCGTGGCGGTCACCGCCTTCAGCGTGGTGGTCTTGCCGGCGCCGTTGGCGCCGATCAGGCTCACCAGCTCGCCGCTGCGCACCTCCAGGCTGATGCCCTTGACGGCCTGAATGCCGCCGTAGGCGACCTTGAGGTCGCTGATCTGGAGCAGGATGTCCGGTTCGGCCATGCCAAGGGGTCGCGGTCAGTGCGCCTTGTGCCCGGCGCCCAGATAGGCCTCGATGACCTTCTCGTTGCGCTGCACGTCGTACGGGCTGCCCTCGGCGATCGGCTTGCCGTAGTCGAGCACGGTGACGCGGTCGCACAGGCCCATCACCAGCTTGACGTCGTGCTCGATCAGCAGGATCGTGCGGCCGTCCTTGCGGATGCGGTCGATCAGCTCGCGCAGCACCACCTTCTCGGTGGCGTTCATGCCGGCGGCGGGCTCGTCGAGCGCGATCAGCGTCGGGTCGGTAGCCAGAGCGCGCGCGATCTCGAGCCGCCGCTGGTCGCCATAGCTCAGGGTGCGCGCGCGGTAGTCGGTGTAGCGGCCGATGCCCACGTAGTCGAGCAGCTCCTGCGAGCGCCGCGCGATGGCGGCTTCCTCGGCGTTGAACTTGGACGTGCGGAACACCGCGCCCATCAGGCCGGAGCCGGTGCGCACGTGGCGGCCGACCATCACGTTCTCAAGCGCGGTCATCTCGGGGAACAGGCGGATGTTCTGGAACGTGCGCGCGATGCCCGCCTTGGCGACCTCGTGCACCGCACTGGGCTTGTACGGCTTGCCGCCCAGCTCGAACGACCCCGAGTCGGGGATGTAGAGCCCGGTGATGACGTTGAAGAAGGTGGTCTTGCCGGCGCCGTTGGGGCCGATCAGGCCGACCACCTCGCCGCTGCGGATGGTGATGCCGACATCCGACAGCGCCTGCACGCCGCCGAAGCGCTTGGACGCACCGGTCACCTTCAGCACGATGTCAGTCACGTCCGCGCCCGCCGCTTTCAGGTGGTGGGTGTCGGCGCGGCCTTGCCGTGCTCGGGCTGCGGCCACAGGCCGCGCGGCCGCGCCAGCATGATCGCGATCATGGCCAGCGCAATCAGCAGCTGGCGCAGGATCGCCGCGTCGAGCCGGCCGCCGGTGAGCATCTGCAAGTCGAGCTCTCCGGAGATCCAGCGCAGCACCTCGGGCAGCGCCGCCAGCAGCAGCGCGCCGAGAATGACGCCCGGGATGTGGCCGATGCCGCCCAGCACCACCATCGCCACCACCATCACCGACTCCTGCAGCGCGAACGACTCCGGCGAGATGAAGCGCTGGAAGGTCGAGAACAGCACGCCCGCAACGCCGCCGAAGCTGGCGCCCATCGCAAAGGCGAGCAGCTTCATGTTGCGCGTGTTGATGCCCATCGCCTTGGCGGCCACTTCGTCTTCGCGGATCGCCATCCAGGCGCGCCCGATGCGCGAGCGCTCGAGGCGGTAGCAGATCACCACGCTGATCACCACGATGAGCAGGAACAGGAAGTAGTACTTGGTGACCGACGACACCTCGATGCCGAACAAGTCGCCGGTCTTGCCGAAGTCGAAGTCGGTGAACGGGATCTTCAGGCTGTCGATCTGCAGCAGGCCCTTCGGCCCGTTTGTGATGTTGACCGGCGCATCCAGGTTGTTCAGGAAGACGCG
Source organism: Burkholderiaceae bacterium (assembly GCA_036520715.1). GTDB lineage: Bacteria > Pseudomonadota > Gammaproteobacteria > Burkholderiales > Burkholderiaceae_C > JAEUPI01. Next base: position 18,096 of record DATDJF010000258.1, read on the forward strand.
GATGATCTCGCCGAAGCCCAGCGTCACGATGGCCAGGTAGTCGCCGCGCAGCTTGAGCGTCGGCGCCCCCAACACCGCGCCGAAGAAGCCGGCCAGCAACGCACCCAGCGGGATCACGACCCACAGCGGCGTGTGCAGGCCGCCCGGGAACAGCGCCTTGATGGCCGGGAAGGTTTCGCTCAGGTGCGGCGAGGCGAGCAGGCCGAACATGTAGGCGCCCACCGCGTAGAACGCGATGTAGCCGAGGTCGAGCAGGCCGGCGTAACCGACCACGATATTCAGGCCCAGCGCCAGCAGCACGTACAGCAGCGCGAAGTCGATGATGCGGACCCAGAAATTGCCGGCGTATTGCGCCACCGCAGGCAGCACCAGCAGCAACACCGCCACTGCGATGAACACGATCAGCTTGTTCTTGGCCGGGCTGTCACGCACGGTCGGCCACCCGTTCGCCCAGCAAGCCCTGCGGCCGCACCGTGAGCACGAGGATCAGCACGATGAAGGCGAAGATGTCCTGGTAGTGGCTGCCCAGCACGCCACCGGTCAGCTTGCCGATGTAGCCGGCACCGAGCGACTCGATCAGCCCCAGCAGCACGCCGCCCACCACCGCGCCGGCGAGGTTGCCGATGCCGCCGAAGACCGCGGCGGTGAAAGCCTTGAGCCCCGGCAGGAATCCCATCGTGTGCTGCACCGAGCCATAGTTGGCCGCGTACATCACACCGGCCAGCGCGGCCAGCGCGGCGCCGATGATGAAGGTGGCCGAGATCACCATGTCGGGCTTGACGCCCATCAGCGCGGCCACGCGCGGGTTCTCGGCGGTGGCCCGCATGGCGCGGCCGAGCTTGGTGCGGTTGACCAGCCACATCAGCCCGACCAGCGTGATCGCGGTGACCACGAGGATCAGGATCTGCGTCACGTTGATCACCGCGCCTCCGATGTGGAACGGCTCGCTGGGCAGCAGGATCGGATACGGCTTGTAGTTGGGCTTCCAGATGATCATCGCCAGCGTCTGCAGCAGCAGGCTCATGCCCATCGCGGTGATGAGCGGCGCCAGCCGCGGCGCATTGCGCAGCGGCCGGTAGGCGACTTTCTCGATCACGAAGTTCAGCGCCGCGCACACCACCATCGCGACGACCAGCGAGATCAGCAGCACGAGCCAACCCGGAAAGCCGCTGTCGGCCAGCAGCACGATCACCGTCCAGCTCGTCAAGGCGCCGACCATCAACACTTCGCCGTGCGCG
>DATDJF010000259.1:0-8903 GCA_036520715.1 Burkholderiaceae bacterium
CACGACATCTATGCCACGGTGGTCAAGAAGGGCACGGCCGACAGCGCCTCGGAACTGCGCGTGTCGAAGATCACCACGATCTGCCTGGGCATCATCGCGGTGGCGCTGGGCATCGCCTTCGAGAAGCAGAACATCGCCTTCATGGTCAGCCTGGCATTCGCGATCGCAGCGTCGGCCAACTTCCCGGTGCTGCTGATGTCGGTGCTGTGGAAGGACTGCACCACCCGGGGCGCCGTGATCGGTGGCTTCCTCGGCCTCGTTTCGTCGGTGGCACTGACCGTGGTGTCGCCCGCGGTGTGGGAAGCCACGCGCGGCAACCCCAAGGGCTCGGCGCTGTTCCCCTACGCCTCGCCGGCGCTGTTCTCGATGGTTATCGGCTTCGCCGGCATCTGGCTGTTCTCGCTGTTCGACAACAGCGCGCGTGCCCGGCAAGACCGCGCAGGCTTCGAGGCCCAGCAGGTGCGATCCGAAACCGGCATCGGCGCGGCCAAATCGTCCGGGCACTGAACGCCGCGCCGCGGCGGCGCGCCTCGCCGCGCTGCCGCAGTGTCGTGGCATGCTAGGCGGCATGCCACTGCAGCTGCACCACGCCATGCTGTCGTGCCCATGCTGAGCACGGCACCGCACAGCCCGTGGCGCCTGTGCGTGGCGCCGATGATGGAATGGACCGACCGGCACTGCCGGTACTTTCATCGCCTGCTGTCGCCACGCGCACGGCTGTACACCGAGATGGTGACCACCGGCGCGCTGCTGCACGGCGACGTGGCGCGTCACCTCGACTTCAGCGCCGAGGAGCATCCGCTGGCACTGCAACTAGGCGGCAGCGAGCCGTCGGAGCTGGCCCACTGCGCGCGCCTGGCGCAGCAATGGGGCTACGACGAGGTGAATCTCAATTGCGGCTGCCCGAGCCCGCGGGTGCAGCGCGGTGCCTTCGGCGCCTGCCTGATGGCCGAGCCCGCACTGGTGCGCGATTGTGTGGCTGCGATGCGCGACGCGGTGTCGGTGCCGGTCACCGTGAAGCACCGCATCGGCATCGATCGCACCGAGAGCTACGCCTTCGTGCGCGACTTCGTCGGCACGGTGGGCGAGGGCGGCTGCAGCGTGTTCATCGTGCATGCCCGCAACGCCTGGCTCGACGGCCTGAGCCCGAAGGGCAACCGCGAGGTGCCGCCGCTGCGCCACGAGACCGTGGTGCAACTGAAGGCCGACTTCCCGCAGTGGACCTTCGTCGTCAACGGCGGCCTGCACGAGCAGCCGCAGATCGCGCAGGAGCTGGCCCGGGTCGACGGCGTCATGCTCGGCCGCGTGGCCTACCACGACCCCTGGCGGCTGGTCGAATGGGAGGGCCTCGCCTTCGGCGACGAGCGGTATCCGCCCGCCGACCGCGACGACATCGAAGCGCGGATGGTCACCTACATGGCGCACCGTGCGGCACACGAAGGCACGCCCTGGACGGCGATCGCGCGGCACATGATGGGGCTGCGGCTCGGCCAGCCGGGGGCACGCCGCTGGCGCCAGGTGTGGTCCGATCACGGCCTCAAGGCGCTGCCGCCGGCCGCGGTGGCCGACCTCGCTGCGCGCGCGCGCCACGATCCGCAGACCAAGCAAGCCCTAACGGCGGCCTAACGCTCGCCTCTGTACAACGGGTTCCATGGCGCTGCCGCGCCGCCAACGGAGCCCACGGTGACGACTTACACGTTCAGCGCGCTGTCGCACAACCAGCACCTCGCCTTCGACCCGGACGCCGACGTCCTGAGCTTCGACGCCGGCACCGTCAACGCCACCGCGGTGCGGCTGGCGCGGGTAGGCGAAAACGTGACCTTCAACTACGGCGGCAAGACGGTCTGGCTCGACGGGTTGCGGCTGGAAGACCTGACGGCCGACAACTTCCCGTTCGCCAACGGCAGCGGGTTGCTGCTCGGCGACGGCTCGAGCAACCCGCGGCTCGACTGGTACGGCTCCGAGTACACCCTCGGCTCGTTGACCGACGCGGCGCAGGTGTGGGGCCTCGGCGGCGCCGACCTGGTGGCCACCGGCAGCGGCGCAGACTGGCTGGTCGGCAACGTGGCACTGACCTCGCTGAACCACGTGTCGCGCTCGGGCGCCACCGGCGCACCGAACAGCTCATCGCACGCAACGGTGTCCGCCGACGGCAACCTGGTCGCCTTCGCCGGCGGCTGGACCTCGTTCGGCAGCACCAACAACAACGGCACGGACGTGTTCGTCAAGAACATGGGCAGCGGCGCGGTCAGCAACGAGCACCGCGACGACAGCGGGCAAAACGGCTCCTCGGGCTCTGGCGCGCCGGTGATCTCGGCCGACGGCAAGGCGCTGGCGTTCCTGAGCGCCTCCGACCTCACCGACGACGCGGCGCAAAGCGGGGCGCTGTACGACATCTTCCTGTCCGAGGTCGGCGGCAGCGGCATCACGATGGTATCCACCGGCAGCGGCGGCACGCTGGCGGCCGACGGGCGTTCCCTGAACCCGGACCTGTCGTTCGACGGCGGCTCCATCGTGTTCGAGAGCACCACCTCCAACTGGGCGGCCGGCGGCTCGACGGCGACCACCGATGTCTTCCTGAAGAACCTGGGCAGCGGCAGCCTGACCCGCATTTCGACCAGCCTGACCGGCAGCGACGGAAATGGCGAGAGCATCAACGCCAAGGTATCGGCAGACGGCCGTTTCGTCGTGTTCGAGAGCGACGCCAACAACCTGACCAGCGGCGACACCAATGGCTACCGCGACATCTTCCTGTGGGATCGCGACGCCACTGGCTCCAAGCTGGTCAACCTCACCGAAGGCGTGACCGCACGCAACCCGAACAACACGGCCACCAATGCCGACATCGCCCACGACACCGGCTACGGCGGCGTGGTGGTGTTCCAGACCGCCAAGGCGTTCGTCGCGGCGGACACCGCGAACAACACCGACATCTACGCGTACAACCTTGCCGACCGCACGTTCAGCCTGGTGTCGTCCACCGCCGCCGGCGCCGGCGTGCAGTTGTCCAGCGAAGACGCGTCGATCTCCGGCGACGGCCGCTTCGTAACCTTCACCAGCTACTCCGATGCGCTGGTGGCGGGCGACGCCAACGGCACGCGCGATGTCTTCGTGAAGGACCTGTACACCGGCAAGATCGCGCTGGTCTCGCGTTCGGCTGCCGGCGTCGCCGGCAACGGCGCGAGCTCGCAAGCACAGATCTCGCTCGGCGGTGAGTGGATCGTGTTCCAGAGCAGCGCCACCAACCTCGCCGCCAGCGACGCCAACGGCGGCTTCGACGATGTCTTCCGGGTGTCCAACCCGCTGCTGACCGACACGCTGATCGGCGGCGCCGGCAACGACACCTACGAGCTTGCCCGCGCCGACACGATCCAGGAGCTGGCCAACGGCGGCACCGACACCGTGCGCGCCTCGATCAACTACACGCTCGGCGCCAACCTCGAGAACCTGACGCTGACCGGCGGCGCCAACTTGTCGGGCACCGGCAACAGCCTGAACAACGTGATCACCGGCAACGCCGGCAACAACACGCTGAACGGCAGCACCGGCACCGACACGGTGTCGTACGCCCCCGCCGGCGCAGCCGTCACCGTCAGCCTGGCGGTGACCACCGCCCAGGCCACCGGCGGCGCCGGCACCGACACGCTGAGCAACTTCGAGAACCTCACGGGCTCGGCCTTCGCCGACAAGTTGACCGGCAACAGCGGCAACAACCGCATCGACGGCGGCGCCGGTGCCGACACCATGACCGGCGGCGCGGGCAACGACACCTATGTGGCCAACGCCAACACCGACATCATCGTCGAGGCGGCCGGCGCCGGCACCGACACGGTGATCAGCGCGGTGACCTGGACACTGGGCAGCACGCTCGAAAACCTGTGGCTGAGCGGCACCGCAGCGATCAACGGCAGCGGCAACTCGGCGGCCAATGTGATCACCGGCAACACCGCCGCCAACACGCTCAGCGGCTACGCCGGCAACGACACGCTGGCAGGCGGCGCCGGCAACGACCGGCTCGACGGCGGCACCGGCAACGACCGCCTCGACGGCGGCACCGGCAGCGACACGCTGATCGGCGGTGCCGGCGACGACACCTACGTGGCCGATGTCAACACCGACACCATCACCGAGGCCGCCAGCGCTGGCACCGACAGCGTGGTCAGCGCGGTGACCTGGACGCTCGGTTCGACGCTCGAGAACCTGACGCTGAGCGGCAGCGCGGCGATCAACGGCACCGGCAACTCGGCCGCCAACGTGATCGTCGGCAACGCCGCCGCCAATCGGCTCACCGGCAATGCCGGCGACGACCGCCTCGACGGCGGCGCCGGCAACGACACGCTGATCGGTGGCACCGGCAACGACACCTACGTCGTCAACGTCGCCAGCGACGTCGTCACCGAAGCCGCGGCGGCCGGCACCGACACCGTGATCAGCGCGGTGACCTGGACCCTGGGCAGCACGCTCGAAAACCTGACGCTGAGCGGCACGGCGGCCATCAACGGCAGCGGCAACTCGGCGGCCAACGTGATCACCGGCAACGGCGCGGCCAACACGCTCGGCGGCGGCAGCGGCAACGACACGCTCACGGGCGGCGCCGGCGCCGACGTGCTCACCAGCGGCATCGGCTCCGATGTGATCGTGCTCAACAGCAAGGTCGGCAGCGACCGCATCACCGACTTCGCCTCCGGCAGCGACGACCTGCGCATCAGCATGGCGGGGCTGCGCGTCGGCGACGGCGACACCGCCGTCGAAGGTGCGGTGACGCGCGCTGCGGCCGGCGGCTTCGCGGCCAGCGCCGAGCTGGTGATCTTCACCGGCAACGTGGCCAGCTTGACCACCGCCAGTGCGGCGACGGCGATCGGCAACGCGACCTCGGCCTATGCGAGCGGCGCGACGGCGCTGTTCGTGGTCGACAACGGCAGCGACACCGGGCTCTACCTGTTCACGTCGTCCGCCGCCAACGCCACCGTCTCGGCCAGCGAGCTGACCTTGCTGGCCACGCTGACCGGCACCGCGTCGACGGTGGTGGGCGACTACGTGTTCGGCGCCTGAGCCGGCGCGGCGCCAGCGCGCGCCGGCCAGGTGGCCAGCACCAGCCCGGCGAGCGCGAGCACGAAAGCGGCGGCTTGCGCCGTGCTGAAGCGCTCGCCGAGCAGCAGCACGCCCACCAGCGCGGCGCTGACCGGCAGCAGCACCGTGAAGACGCCGGCACGCGAGGCCTGCACCTGGCGCAGCCCGCGCATCCACAACCACACTGTGACCACGCTGGCCGCCAGCGAGTAGAAGACCAGCAGTCCCCAACTCGGCAGCGCCACACGCGCGAAGTCGTGCGACCAGGCCTGCCACAGGCCAAGCGGCGTGACCAGCACCAGGCCCCACAGGTTGATCAACGCACTGATGCGCTTGGGCGATACCTGCCCGGTGAGCCGCTTGCCGATCACGACATAACTCGCCTCGCACAACGCCGCGCCCACCAACAGCGCGTGGCCCAGCGTGTGGTGATCTGCGGCAGCACCCGGGCCGTCGGACCCCGCACGCCCGAGGGCGAGCGTGGCGATGCCCGCCACCGCACAGGCAATGGCGGCCACCACTGGCGGCGCGATGCGCTCGTGCAGGAACAGCCGCGACAGCACGGCCACCGCCGCCGGGATCGCCGCCATCACCACACCGGCCGCGACCGCCGAGCTGAGCATCACGCCGTAGAGCATGCAGATCGAAAACAGGAAGTTGCCGAGAAAGCTCTCCCAGAAGAGCAGGCGTCGATCGTGGCGCGACAACGGCAGCTCGCCCGGCTGGCGCGGCAGCCAGCTCAGCATCGCGACCGCGCCGATGGCAAAGCGCAGCCATGCCAGCAGGAACACCGGGAACACCGCCAGCAGCCACTTCGACAGGCCGACATAGCTGCCCACCAGCGCCATGCTGGCGCCCAGGCACACATAAGCCACCCAGGGAGGGCCGTTCACGCAGCGCTCGCCGGCGGCGCGGCGGGCGACACGCTCATTGGGAGCTCACGCAGCGCGTTGGATCGCGCCGCGCAACGTATCGACGATCTGGTCGATGTGCTCGCGCTCGACGATCAGCGGCGGCGACAGCGCGACGATGTCGCCGGTGGTGCGCACCAGCACGCCCTTTTCGAAGCAATCGAGGAACACGTTGAACGCCCGCTTGGCCGGCTCGCCGGCGATCGGCTGCAACTCGATGCCCCCGACCAGGCCGAAGTTGCGGATGTCGATCACGTTCGGAGCGCCCTTGAGCGAATGCAGGGCCTCGCCGAAATAGCTCTGCAGGGTGGCCGCCCGCGTGAGCAGGCCTTCGTCGGCGTAGGTGGCCAGCGTGCCCAGCCCCGCGGCGCAGGCCAGCGGGTGCGCCGAATACGTGTAGCCGTGGAAGAACTCGACCATGTGCTCGGGGCCATTCATGAACGCGTCGTGAATCGCCTGCTTGGCGAACACGCCGCCCATCGGCACGCAACCGTTGGTGATGCCCTTGGCCACCGTCATCAGGTCGGGCGTGACGCCGAACGTCTGTGCCGCGAACGGCTGCCCGGTGCGGCCGAACCCGGTGATCACCTCGTCGAAAATCAGCAGGATGCCGTGCTTGTCGCAGATTTCGCGCAGCCGCTGCAGGTAGCCCTTGGGCGGCAGGAACACGCCGGCCGAGCCGGCGATCGGCTCGACGATCACCGCCGCGATGGTCGATGGATCGTGCAGCACGCACAGGCGTTCGAGGTCGTCGGCCAACTCCGCGCCGTGCGCGGGCAGCCCGACGCTGAACGCGTTGCGCGCCAGGTCGTGCGTGTGCCGCAGGTGGTCGACGCCCGCCAGCATGGCGCCGAACATCTTGCGGTTGGCGGTCATCCCGCCCACGGACAGGCCACCGAAGTTCACCCCGTGGTAGCCGCGCTCGCGGCCGATCAGCCGAGTGCGGTGCCCCTCGCCGCGCACACGGTGATAGGCCAGCGCCATCTTGAGCGCGGTGTCCACCGACTCCGAACCGGAGTTGGTGAAGAACAGCTTGGTCATGCCCGCCGGCGCCAGCTTCACCGCCTCTTCGGCCAGCTCGAAAGCCTTGGGATGGGCCATCTGGAACGGTGGCGCGAAATCCAGCTCGGCCGCCTGCTCCTGAATGGCCTTGACGATCTTCGGTCGAGCATGGCCGGCGTTGACGCACCACAGGCCCGCCACGCCGTCGAGGATCTGGCGGCCATCGTGCGTCCAGTAGTGCATGCCGCTGGAGCGCGCCAGCAAGCGCGGCGCCTTCTTGAACTGGCGGTTGGCCGTGAACGGCATCCAATAGGCGTCGAGCTTCATCGTCAGGTCTCCTGGCTTGGGGTGCGAGGGCAGGGGTCCCTCACAGTGAATGGCCAGATTGTGCCTGTGCCGGCGAGCCGCTGTCGCCCGGCCGCGGCATGATGGCGCCGACATGCTGCCGACACGCGCCTGCCGACCATGAACCCCGTTTTGATACTGCAGTTCATCGACGACGACGCGCCGGCGTACCTGGGCACCTGGCTGGGCCGGCGCGACATCGCGACCGAGTTGCGCCTGGCCTCAGCCGCTGAAGGCTTCCCGCAACGCATCGACGGCTACTCGGCGCTCGCGTTGCTGGGCGGCAGCATGAGCGTCAACGACGACTTGCCCTTCCTGCGCAGCGCGCAAAGTCTGATCGAGCAGTCGATGCAGCGCGACCTGCCGGTGCTCGGCCACTGCCTGGGCGGACAACTCATGGCACGCACGCTCGGCGCGCGGGTCGCGGCGTCACCGGCGCCCGAGGTGGGCTGGCACCGCATGCAATGCGTGGACTCCCCGTCGAGCCGGCAGTGGTTCGGGCCGGCCGATACACACGAGGTCTTTCACTGGCACTACGAGGCGTTCGATCTGCCACCGCGCGCAGTGCGCCTGGCCGCCAGCGAGCATTGCCCGAATCAGGCGTTCACGATCGGGCAGCACCTCGGCCTGCAGTTCCATGTGGAAATCGATGCCGCCAAGGTCGAGCTGTGGTTGAACTCTCGCGACGCCCAATACGACCAGGCGCAGCACGAGTTCGATTCAGTTCATCGCCGCGAGCGCATTCGCCGTGACACCCAACGATGTCTCGAGGCGCAGCAACGACTCGCTGATCAGATCTACCAGCGCTGGGCCAGTGCTGCCGGCCTTGTTTCGCACTAAGGGATTTGCGTTTCGTATTAAGGAATTCTCGCCAGAGATGACCCGTCATCGTTTTTCATGATGGATGATGGGAATCTCGCAATTCGGAATGTTGCGTCTATCTAGTTGATTTCACAGAATTAAATTCTTGTCTTCTATAAGACACAAAGCCCTGGGCGCGCGCTAGGCTTGCTGCCATGCAACACGCAAGTCGTTTCGCCTCACGAACAGGAGCCCTCAAATGACCCAGCCGACCCGTGAACAGCAAGCCGCCGCGCTCGAGCGCGAATGGGCAGAGAACCCGCGCTGGAAAGGCATCCAGCGCGGCTACAGCGCAGCCGACGTGGTGCGCCTGCGGGGCTCGATTCCGATCGAGCACACGCTCGCCAAGCGCGGTGCCGAAAAGCTGTGGACGCTGGTGAACACCGAGCCTTTCGTCAACACGCTGGGCGCGCTCACCGGCAACCAGGCGATGCAGCAGGTGAAGGCCGGCTTGAAGGCGATCTACCTGTCGGGCTGGCAGGTCGCAGGCGACGCCAACAGCAATGGCGAGATGTACCCCGACCAGTCGTTGTACTCGGTGGACTCGGTGCCGAAGGTGGTGAAGAGGATCAACGCCACCTTCCAGCGCGCCGACCAGATCCAGTGGAGCGAAGGCAAGAACGACATCGACTTCTTCGCGCCGATCGTGGCCGACGCCGAAGCCGGCTTCGGCGGCGTGCTCAACGCCTTCGAATTGATGAAGGCCATGATCGA
>DATDJF010000260.1:0-13187 GCA_036520715.1 Burkholderiaceae bacterium
AAGAAGTGGAGCGAGACCGGCCCCAACGAACGCCGCGCGCTGCTGCTGAAGGCGGCCGAGAAGCTCGAAGCCAAGACACCGCAGTTCATCGAGGCGGTGCCGGCCGAGACCGGCGCCACCGGCATGTGGGCCGGTTTCAACGTGATGCTGGCCGCCGGCATGATCCGCGAGGCGGCATCGCTGACGACGCAGATCGCCGGCGAGGTGATCCCGTCCGACGTGCCGGGCTCGCTGGCGATGGGCATGCGCCAGCCTGCCGGCGTGGTGCTCGGCATCGCGCCGTGGAACGCGCCAGTGATCCTCGGCGTGCGCGCCGTCGCGGTGCCGCTGGCCTGCGGCAACACGGTGGTGCTGAAGGGCAGCGAGAACTGCCCGCGCACCCACCAGTTGATCGCGCAGGCGCTGCACGACGCCGGCTTCCCCGCGGGGGTCGTCAACTACATCACCAACGCACCGGCCGACGCCGCGACGCTGGTCGACGCGGTGGTCGCGCACCCGGCGGTACGTAGAGTCAACTTCACCGGTTCCACGCGCGTCGGCCGCCTGGTGGCGATGACCTGCGCGAAATACCTGAAGCCGGTGGTGCTCGAGCTCGGCGGCAAGGCGCCGCGGGTGGTGCTCGACGACGCCGACCTCGACGCCACCGTCAACGCCGCGGCGTTCGGCGCCTTCGCCAACAGCGGGCAGATCTGCATGTCCACCGAACGGCTGATCGTCGACGGCAAGATCGCCGACGACTTCGTCGCCAAGTTCGTGCGCAAGGCCAAGGGCCTGCCGCTCGGCGACCCGCGCAAGGGCGAGCCGGTGGTGCTGGGCTCGGTGGTCAGCATGGGCACGGTGGAGCACTGCAACGCGCTGATCGACGATGCGCTGGCCAAGGGCGCCAAGCTGGTGTGCGGCGGCAAGAGTGAGAACACGCTGATGGCCGCCACCATCATCGACCACGTGACGCCGGCGATGCGCATCTACCGCGAAGAGACCTTCGGCCCGGTGAAGTGCGTGGTGCGCGTCGACGGCGTCGATGCCGCGGTCGAGTGCGCCAACGACAACGAGTACGGCCTGTCGGCCGCGGTGTTCGGCCGCGATGTCGCGCGCGCGTTCGAGGTCGCCAAGCGCATCGAGTCGGGCATCTGCCACGTCAACGGCCCGACGGTGCACGACGAGGCGCAGATGCCGTTCGGCGGCGTCAAGGCATCCGGCATGGGCCGCTTCGGCGGCAAGGCCGGCATCGCCGAGTTCACCGACCTGCGCTGGATCACCGTGCAGACGACGCCGCGGCACTACCCGTTCTGAGGCGCTCGCCGCCCGCCGGCGCGTGCGCTCACGCCAGGCTGATGAGCTTGGCTGCCCGCCGCACCAGCGCCTCGGCGTCGCCGGTGAACCGAAACGCCGTGAGGAAGTCGTCGACGCGGTAGCCCGCCACCTGGCGGTGGATCGATCCGACGATCGCCTGTGCCTGCTCGATGCGTCCGGCCAGCGCCAGGCAGTGCGCGGCGATGGCGAGCACGTGCACGTGCGCGTTGGGCCGTGCCACCGCCTTGGCGGCCCAGTCGGCCGCCTCGTCGAAGCGGCCCAGGCGGATCAACGCCAGCGCACGTGTGGCCAGCATCGCGAACAGCAGCGGGTCGAACGGGCTCAGGCCGCGCGAATGGTCCGATTCGCGGATCGCCGCCGCGGCATCACCCGACTGCGCATGGATGAAGGCCAGCGTGTAGTGGCCGAGCGCGAAGTTCGGGCTCAACTCCACCGAGGTGTCGAGCTCGGTCAGCGATTCGTCCAGGCGCCCGCGCAGCCACAGCGCGCGGCCCATCGCCCAGTGCGCGGCCGGGTCCTGCTCGTCGGCCATCAGCCCGCGCGAGGCGGCGCCGTACGCCTGCTCGATTTCGTGCGAGCGCTCGCCCCAGCCGAGGAAGGCGCTCTGGAAGTGCGTGAACGATAGCCCCGAGTACGGCCGCGAGAACGTCGGGTCGAGCTGCAGCGCACGCTCGAAGAAGTGGCGCGCCTGCAGGTTGTCGTCGCGGTTGAAGCGGTACATGTGCCACAGGCCGCGGTGGTGCGCTTCCCAGGCGTCCAGCGAGTTGGGCGCTTTCAGCACCGCGCGGTTGCGCTCGGCCAGCTCGATCTGGTTTGCGATCGAGGCCACGATGCGGTCGCCGATCTCGTCGAGCACGCCCAGCGCGTCGTGGTGCTTGGCGGTCAGCGTGTCGGCCCACACGATGCGCGCGCTGCGCGTCTCGGTGAGTTGCACGTGCACCTGCACGTTGCCGCCGGCGCGGCGCAGCGTGCCCGCGGCCACGTAGTCGACGTTGAGGCGGCGGCCGGCTTCCTCGGCGCCGACGTGGCGCTCGTCGAGCGCGAACACGGTGCCCGGCGCGATCACGAACAGGCTACGCAGCTTGGCCAGCCGCGTGATCACGTCGAAGGCCAGTCCGTCGGCGAGGCCGCCGCGCACGACGCCTTCGCGCGCCGGATCCGCGAATGGCATCACGGCGATCGACGCGCGGTGCTGTGCATGCGGCGCCGCCACCTCGGCCTCGATCGGCGTCATCGACTGCACGAACGGCTCGTCGGCAGAGAGCGACACCGGCATGCCGGCGTGCCGCGACTTGGCGGCGCGCCAGGCCAGGCCGATCGGCGCCCAATCCTGCTCTTCGGCTTCGAAGGCGCGCGCGGTGGCAGCCAGGTGCTCGTCGCCCTCACGAATGCGGCCGCGCCGCGCCAGCGCGTCGAGCAGCAGCTCGTGCGCGGCACGGTCGAACGGCGCCAGCTGCAGCCATTGCTCCAGGCAGCTCACCGCCTCGTCGCTGGCCGGCGGCAGGCCGCGCACGCGGTGTTCCAGGATCGCCGCGTGCGCTGCCCGCAGGTGGCGGCGCTGGCCGGTGAGCCAGGCGCTGAAGGGCGCGCTGCGCTCGATCTCCATCCCCTGCAGGAAGTCGCCCGCATACAGTGACGAGAGCGCACGCAGGCGCTCGATCGCCAGGCTGGCGACGCCTTGCTGCGTGGCGCGGCGCACCTCGCCGGCATCGACCTGGCAGCCGGTGAGGTCGAGCCGCACCGAGTCGCCATCGGCCACCACCCGCGGCTGGCCGGGTCCGTCGAGCAGGCCCCTGGCCTTGCTCAAGCACCAGCGCAGCTCGCCGCGGGGATCATTGGGCAGATCCCACAGCAGCTCGCACAGCGCGCTGCGCGACACCGCCTGCGGCGCCAGCGCGAGGTAGGCGATCAGCCCACGCACCTTGCGCGACGGCGGCAGCGCGAGCACCGCCGCACCGCGATGGATCGCCATCGGGCCCAGCAATTTCATTTGCAATGGGGCGAGACCCGCGCGCGGGGTCGACGGATCAGATTCCACGCGCAATTCCACGACGGCTTCCATGCCCCCTACCACGCAAGGGGCCGAAGCTTCCGGACACCGGTCGGCGCAACGCAACACCTTGCGAGCGCCGATCACCGGCCCGGCTCGCTGGAGCCACCCAACCCACCCACGGAGATGCCTTCATGAATACATTGTCTGCCACCGCCCCGGCGAATGCCGCCACCCAGCCGGACTACGCCGCGGTGAAGACCCGCCAGCAGGCCGCCTGGTCGTCGGGCGACTATGCCGTCGTCGGCACCACGCTGCAGATCGTCGGCGAGACGCTGTGCGAGGCGATGGACCTGCGCGCCGGCCAGAGCGTGCTCGACGTCGCTGCCGGCAACGGCAACGTCTCGCTGGCCGCGGCGCGCCGCTGGTGCGAAGTGACTTCCACCGACTACGTGGGCGCCCTGCTGACGCGCGGCCGCGAGCGCGCCGCCGCCGAGCGGCTGGACATCGAGTTCCGCGAGGCCGACGTCGAGGCGCTGCCGTTTGCCGACGCCAGCTTCGATGCCGTGGTTTCGACCTTCGGCTGCATGTTCGCGCCGCACCCGCAGCGCACCGCCAGCGAGATGCTGCGCGTGTGCAAGAGCGGCGGCAAGATCGGCATGGCCAACTGGACGCCCGAAGGCTTCATCGGCCAGCTCTTCAAGACCATCGGCCAGCACGTCAAGCCGCCGGCGGGCATCGAGTCGCCCGCGTTGTGGGGCTCGCGCAAGCGCATCGACGAACTGTTCGGCGCGCAAGCGGCGGCGATCGACGTGACGCCGCGGCAGTTCAGCTTCCGCTATCGCTCGCCCGAGCACATGGTCGACATCTTCAAGACCTACTACGGCCCGGTGCTCAAGGCCTTCGCCGCGCTCGATGCCGCCGCGCAACCCAAGCTGGCAGCCGACCTGCTGGCGCTGATCGGCCGCTTCAACCGGGCCGGCGACGGCACGATGGTGACGCCGAGCGACTACCTCGAAATCGTGATCACGAAGAAATAAGAAGGAACCGCCATGACCCGCATGCCTTTGATCCGGACGACGCTCACCGCACTCGTGCTGTCGGCGATCGCGCTGCACACCCGTGCCGACACCATCACCGACTGGAACGTCAAGGTCGGTGAAGTGATGACCGAAGCCAAGCTCGGCACGCCTCCGGCGATGCGGGTGATGGCGATCGTGCAGACCGCGGTGCTCGACGCGGTCAACGCCGCGGCCAAGCGCCCCTCCGGGCGCGCCGAGGCCATCGACGCCGCGGTGGCCGCCGCCAACCGCACGACGATGCTCAAGCTGATGCCGGCGCAGGAAGCGTCGATCCAGGCGGCCTACAGCGTCGCGCTGGCCAAGGTGGCCGATGGCGCCGCCAAGCAGGCCGGCATCGCGGCCGGCGAGGAGGCTGCGGCCGCCGTGCTGGCGGCGCGCGCCGACGACGGCGCCGCTGCAGCGTCGGGCGAGCGCTACAAGCCGCACACCGCGGCAGGCGTCTACGTGCCCACCGCCTCGGTGGCCGTGCCGCAGTGGCCGCAGCGCAAGCCGTGGCTGCTGAAGAGCGCGGCACAGGTGCGCCCGGCGGCACAGCCGGCCTTGGGCAGCGCCATCTGGGCTCGCGACTACAACGAGGTGAAGGCGCTCGGCGGCAAGGCGAGCACACGCCGCACGCCCGAGCAGACCGACATCGCGCGCTTCTGGGAGTACTCGCTGCCGCCCATCTACACCGGCGTGGTGCGTTCGGTCGCGCTGGCACCGGGCCGCGACGTGGTGCGCAATGCCCACCTGTACGCGGCGGTGTCGCAGGCGATGGACGACTCGATGATCGCGGTGTTCGACGCCAAGTACACCTACAACTTCTGGCGCCCCGTCACCGCCATCCGCAACGCCGAGATCGACGGCAACGACAGCACCGAGCTCGAAGCGGGGTGGGCGCCGCTGGTCGACAACCCGATGCACCCCGAGTACCCGAGCGGCCACGGCATCCTGGCCGGCGCGATCGGTGCCGTGCTGAAGGCCGATGTCGGCAGCGTGATGCCGGAGCTCAGCACCTCGAGCCCGAGCGCCAAGGGCGCCACGCGGCGCTGGACTTCGGTGGACGAGTTCGTGCTCGAGGTCAACAACGCGCGCGTCTGGGGCGGCCTGCACTACCGCTTCTCCACCGAGGTCGCGGCGGCGATGGGCCGGCAGATCGGCGAGCTGGCAGCGGCCAGGCACCTGCCACAGCCCTGATTCACCACCACCCGCGGGGCGCGCACCTGCGCCCCGCACGAGGACATCACATGGAACGAATGACTCCTGTCTTGCTGGCCACGTCGCTGCTGTTGCTCGCCGCCTGCGCGGCGCGGCTCACCGCCACGCCGGTGCCGGCCGCACTCGAGCCCGCCGGCCAGCGCCTGACCGAGCGTGTCGCGGCCAAGGGCGTGCAGGTCTACCAGTGCCGTGCCACGCCCAACACGCCGGCCGGCGCGTCATGGGTGTTCGTGGCGCCCGAGGCCGAGCTGCTCGACGCCCGCGGCATGGCTGCCGGCACCCACTACGCCGGCCCGCACTGGGAGTCGCGCGACGGCAGCAAGATCGTCGGCAGCGTGACCGCGCGTGCCGACGCACCACGCAGCGACGCGATCCCGTGGCTGCTGCTGTCCACACGTTCGGTCGGCGGCCCCGGCCGCTTTGCCAACGTGACCGCGGTGCAGCGCATCCACACCGTCGGCGGCCTGGCGCCGAGCCGGCCGTGCGACAGCTCGACCATCGGCAGCACCGAGCGGGTGCCGTACACGGCCGACTACCTGCTCTACGCGTCGTGACGCGACGGCGCGCCTCAGCCATCGACCAGGAGTACCCATGCCCACCCTCCAACACGGCAATCTGTGCATCGACTACGCCGATGCCGGCCAGGGCCCGCCGGTGCTGCTGCTGCACAGCTCGGCCAGCGGCAACCGCCAGTGGCGGCGGCTGATCGACCGACTGAGCCCGCGCTACCGCGTGATCGCGCCCAACCTGCCGGGCAACGGCGCCACCACCGCCTGGCACGGGCAGCGCCCGCAGATGCTGGCCGACGCCGCCGAGGTGGTGTTCGGCCTGATCGAGGGCTTGCGGCTCGACGAACCACTGCACCTGGTGGGTCACTCGTACGGCGGCGCGGTCGCGCTGCATGCAGCCCACATGCTCGGCGAGCGTGCGGCCAAGCTGGTGCTCTACGAGCCGATGCTGCCGGGGCTGCTGAAGGCACACGGCCGGCTGCAGGCCGCCGCCGAGACCGTTGCCCTGCACGCGCACCTGCAGCGCTGCGCGCGCAGCGGCGACTGGCTGGCCGCCGCCGAACGTTTCACCGAATACTTCAACGGCGACACTGCCTGGGCTGCCACGCCGGCGCCGCGCCGCGACCTGATCGCGGGCTTGCTGCCGGCCAACCTGCCCGAGTGGGACGCCGCGATGGCGCCCATGCGCGCCGAGGGCTTTGCCGGCGTGCGTGCGCAGACCTTGCTGATGCGCGGCCGCGCCACACGCCCGGCGCTGAAGGAGATGGCCGCCGTGCTGTACCAGCACTTCCGCCATTGGCGGCTGATCGACGTGGCCGATTGCGGCCACATGGCGCCGCTGGCGCAGCCCGAGGTGATCAACGCCTGGATCGCCGACTTTCTCGACGACGATGCCGACTGCGCGGATCGCACGGCCGAGGTCACCACGGCAGTCTGAGCGGCTGTCCGGCGGGACCACGCATCATGGGATTGACGCGCCTCGGCGCCGCACTACGCTGAAAGTGGCCAATGAAGGCACGCGGTCCGCACGCCGATCGCGCCCGTTGCGCCCGACGTTCACAACGGGGAGGGCGAATTCACGCACACCTCCAGCCCGGCACGACGGGCCGACGGTTCGCCGTGCTGCGTTCGGATGATGCCGCGACGCCGGGCGTCGCTGGAGGACTCTCGCGGACTTTTCTCCTCAGAGGAGAAGAACATGAAGAAGTCGTTTGCCAGGTCAATCGGTCTGATGCCGGCCTTCTGGGTCGCGGGAGGGATGGCCTTCGTGGCCAGCAGCGCTTTGGCGCAGCAGAAATTCAAGAACTCGCCGCCCGATCCGGACGCGGTGACGAAGTACACCCAACAACACGTGTTCGATGTCGGCGACATGCCGGGTCATCAGATCCGCATCGCCTCGTTGTTCACCAAGTATTCCGACAAGGCCGGGGGCTACGACGGCGTGAAGCCCGTCGAGTCCAACGGGTGGCTGACCTCCGACTACGTCAACGGCAGCGGACGATTCAACGCCTACACCGTGACGTTGATGGTCAACGGTGACAAGGTCTTTTCGCGGACTGATGGTGTCTCACAAACATCGATCGGTGCCGACGGCGGGAGAAAGACGTCCTTCTCGACCGTGACCACCGTCACTGGTGGCACCGGCCGATTCGCCACCCTTCGGGGCACCAGCCGCGGCTCTGGAGTGACCGACTTCAAGACCGGCACCAGCAACAATTCGTCCGACGGCGAGTACTGGTTCGACAAGTAGCCCGCATCCCGCATCACGCCGCCGCGCGGCGCCACGCCGCCGGCGGCAGCCCGAACTCGCGCTTGAAGGCGCGGTTGAACGCGGCCTGCGACTCATAGCCGCTGCGCTCGGCCACGCGTGACAGCGCCTCGCTGCCCGAACGCAGCGTGCGTGCGGCCAGCGCGAGGCGCCAGTGGGTGAGGTATTGCATCGGCGGCTCGCCCACCAGTGCGGCAAAACGTTCGGCCAGCGCCGAGCGTGACAGCGCCACTGCGCGCGCGAGCTCGTCCACCGTCCACGCGCGCGCCGGCTCGCCGTGCAGCAAGGCGAGCGCGCGGCCGACCTGCGCGTCGTGCACGGCGGCGAGCCAGCCCTTGCTGCCGGGCGGCAGCCTGGCAGCGTAGCGGCGCATCGCCTCGACGAACATCAGCTCGGCCAGCTTGGCGAGCGTGGACTGCGCGCCCGGCAGCGCGGCCGACGACGACTCCACCACACCCAGGTGGAGCAGCTCGTGCAGCAGGCCCGATGCCGCGCCATCGCCGATCGGGATGCGCAACACGCGCGGCAGCGCGTCGAGCAGCGGGCGGCACATGCCGCGGTTGCAGGCGAGATAGCCGCAGACGAAGCGCGTGACCGCGCCGCCGCCGCCATGACGCAAGGGCACGAGCCCGGGGGCCGGGTCATTGCCGCCGTTGAAGTTTTCGGCGTCGAGCGGTGCCACGTGCAGGTCGCTGCCCAACAGGTGCCGGTCGTCGCGAGGAAACAGCACCAGGTCGCCGACGGCGAGGTCGAGCACCTCGTCGCCGTCGGCGAGCTTGACTTTGCAGGCCCCCTCGGTGATGAGGTGGAAGTACACCACGTGCTCGGCGCCTGCCAGGCGCTGCCGGACGCTGGCCAGGCCATAACGGCCGCGCATGCTCCACGGAGCGGTGAACTCGGCGTTCACGTAGAGCGCGCCGTCGAAGCGCACCGACTTCAAGACATCAGACAACGCATCCATGGTGGCTCGGGCAAGAAGTGCGGAGCGTCGATCAACACATCGGGTTCCGCGGTTGCGATAGTGGCATGCACATCGCGCCGCGCCCCGCGGTCGCCGCTGTGGCCCTCGTTTCAACTGCAATCAGGACTCCGACGCATGCAAACCGCACACGACACACGTCCCCAAGACCTCACCACGCAAAACAGGAGCTATTCCGGAAGCTGCTTTTGCGGCGCCGTGCAACTCACCGTCAGCGGCGAGCCGGCGGCAATGGGCTACTGCCACTGCGAGTCGTGCCGCAGCTGGTCGGCCGCGCCGGTGAACGCGTTCACGCTGTGGCAGCCCGACGCGGTGAAGGTCACGCGCGGCGCCGAGCAGATCGGCACGTACCACAAGACCCCGCGCAGCTACCGCAAGTGGTGCAAGTCGTGCGGCGGGCACCTGTTCACCGAGCATCCGCACTGGAACCTGGTCGACGTCTACGCAGCGACGATCCCCGACTTTCCGTACCAGGCCGGCGTGCACGTGAACTACCAGGAGACCCGGCTGCATCTGCGCGACGGCCTGCCCAAGCTGAAGGACACGCCCAAGGAGCTGGGCGGCTCCGGTATCGCGGTCGCCGAGTAGCGCCGGGCGGCAGGCTGGCCGCCGCCGCGGCGACGACATCGAGTCGGATCATGGATGCGCTTTGGCTGTCGCTGGCGACCGTGGTGTCCACCGCCGCCGGTGGCCTGTGTGCGCTGCGCCTGCGCGCGCGCCTGCACCTGCTGCTGGGCTTCACCGCCGGCGTGCTGCTCGGCGTGGTGGCCTTCGATCTGTGGCCCGAAAGCCTCGAGCAGGCGCGCCGCTCGGGCGGCGACGGCCAGGCCGCGATGGTGGCGGTGGTCGCCGGCTTCGTGCTGCTGCACGGGCTGCGCCGCTTCGTGCTCGGGCGTCATGCGCACGGCGACGGCGGCACGGCGCATGGCCAGCGCACCACGGGCACCGTGTCGGCGCTGGCGCTGGTGGGGCACAGCGTGATGGACGGCGTGGGCATCGGCCTGGCCTTTCAGGTGTCGCCGGCGGTGGGCATCACGGTGGCCATCGCGGTGATCGCACACGACTTCTGCGACGGCCTGAACACCGTGAGCCTGATGCTGCTGCATCGGCACGGCACACGCAGCGCGCTGCGCATGCTGGCGCTCGACGCGGTGGCGCCGGTGGTCGGTGCGGCATCGACGCTGGCCTTCAGCCTGCCGCAGGCGCTGCTGTCGCACTACCTCGGGTTCTTCGCCGGCTTTCTGCTGTACATCGGCATCTCCGACGTCCTGCCGCAAGCCTATGCGCGGGCCGGCCCGGCGGCAGCGATGAACCTGGCCGGGCTCGCCGGCCTGGGCGCGCTGGCCATGTACGGCGTGGTGCACTTCGCCGGTTGAGCGGCGCGTACCCCGCGGCGGTTGTGTGCGCGGCGGCTGCCGTAGACTGCGCCGCATGCTGACCCCGGCGCACTTCAATCAGCGCGGCGTTGAGAACCTGCCTGGGCACCTGGGCATCGTCATCACCCATGTCGGGCCCAAAGAGGTGCGCTCCGAGCTGGCCGTCACCAAGGTGCTGATGGCGCCCAACGGCTACCTGCACGCCGGCACCGTGGTCACGCTGGCCGACACATCCGCCGGCTACGGCTGCGTGGTCAATCTGCCGGCGGGCGCCACCGGCTTCACCACGGTGGAACTGAAGTCCAACCACGTCGGCACGGCGCGCGACGGCACCATCGAATGCGTGGCAAGCGCGGTGCATCTGGGCAAGACCACGCAGGTGTGGGACGCGGTGGTGTCCCATCGAGAGACCGGCAAGACGATCGCGCTGTTCAGGTGCACGCAGATGGTGTTGTACGGCAAGGGGTAGGGTGCCGGGTGGCGGTGCTTGGCGCGGAAGCGAGGTTCCCCGATGAAGGTTGGACAGGCTACTGTGCGCCGATGCGTCGGCACATTTGACCTTAGGCGGCACGAGTGGAGATAGGAGCATGAGCGTGTCCGTGCTCGAGCAAGCCAAGATCCAGGCGCGTGTCCTGGTTCCGCTCATCAAGGCGCTTCAGACAGAACTTGGCGAAGAGCGGGCCAACTCAATCGTTCGCCAAGCACTCGGCGGCATGTATCGGAGCCTCGGCGAGAAGTGGTGGAGCGCGAGGAACTCGAACGACTTGGGGCAAAACATGGCTTCTGCGTTCGAGACGTATGCTGCTGAGCATGCCCTTGCGTACAAGGTGCGAGAGCAGTCGCAGGACACCTTCGACATGAATGTCACTGAATGCCGTTATGCACAGTTCTTCAAGGAGCTTGGCGCGCCTGAGTTGGGCTTCTTGTTGGTGTGCAGCTCGGACTTCCACATGGCCGAGGGATTCGGACCCGACATCGAGCTCAAGCGTACGCAAACAATCATGCAGGGGGCTGGTCACTGTGACTTCCGCTACAGGCGGCGGAAGGCGTCAGACTGAGAGGTCGTGCCGAAGTGTGGCCTAACCCTTCGTTGCGGGTGAACTCAAACGTTAGCCGTCACATGAACGAGGTATGCGTACCTGCCACACAACACGATCCGGCAAGGCGTTCGCTCGTTGCGGTGTTGTCGACGCTGGCAATGTTGTCTGTCATGGTTGCATCGGCAGCCTCAGCAGAGGCTTGGCCGGTCATCGGTCAGCAAGGCCTTGTCCGATTGGTGGTTGTCCCGCAAGACAAGGCCACCGATCAGGCCGCCTACGAAGCCCAGGTGCTTCGCCTCTGCGATCCAGAGCGCACATGCTTTCTGAATTTCTACACCAACTCCACCGGCGCGGCCGCAGTGGTTCCGCTCCCCGACGCCATCGCCAACGAGGCCACTGCTACCTATCGCCGCTCCATGAAGAACGGCGTTCAGGTTCTTACCTGGAGCTGCCGCCTCAAAATCCGCAGTCAACAGTGCTTCTAGTGCCAGTGACGCCCAACCCTTCGTTCCACACCGATGTGCTGCAGGCGGCTTCGCCCGCTTCCGCCCGCAGGTGAACTCAAACGTTAGACCGCATGTCGCAACGCAACGAGTGCATGCTAAGGACCAACCCTGCGCTCTGCTGGAACGCTAGGCGTCACGATTTCTCAGCCCACCGCCGATGCAGCTTCAAGCGTCCTACCTCTACTGGTTGATCGTGGCCTGCGAGGGTGCGTTCTGGCTCATCGTGCTACTTGCACTCGCGTCGCGCTACTTGCTGAAGCAAGAAAGGACCAGTCGGACGCTGCTCCTTTCGCTCCCTGTTGTCGACCTCGTCTTGCTCGTACTGACTGCACTGGACATACGAAGGGGTGCGACGCCAGCCTTCGCGCACGGCCTTGCCACAGCCTACGTTGGCTTTACGGTAGCTTTCGGTTCTGTGGCGATCCGGTGGGCCGACTCCAAGTTTGCCCGATGGCTTGCCAACACGCGGCCGACGCCAGTAGCTGCCAGTCGAGGCTGGCCTGCCGTGCGAGACGACCTCCAACTTTGGCTACGCTGCATCATGGCCTGGGTCATCACGCTTGCACTACTTGGAGCACTGATCGCATCCATAGACAGGGAGGCACTTGCTCAACCTCTCTACCTTTGGTACCGCATCGGGCTTGGTTCCGTCGTCCTCTGGTTCATCCTCGGTCCCGTCTGGAGCCTCCTGTTTCTCAGCCGGCGGGCAAGGTGACGCTTAACGCAGCGGAGGTCGCATGCCACCAGTCGCCGAGCACTACGAAGCCCTCCTTGCTCCGGTCTACTCGTGGATGGTCGGCGGCACCGAAGCTGCGATCGCGATGGGACAGGCCGACCTTGCTCCCGTGCTGCCTGGTGGCACCTTTGCCATCGATCTGGGCGCCGGGTTCGGGATGCACTCAATTCCGTTGGCTCGCGCAGGCTGGCGAGTATTGGCCATCGATTCGTCGCCCGTGCTGCTCGGCCAACTCTCGGCACTGGCTGAAGGCCTTGGGGTCCGTGCGTGCTGCGGCGATCTCCTCGGTTTTGCCGAGTACTTGTCGAACGGCGAGCGTGCCGACCTCGTTCTTTGCATGGGGGACACGCTCACCCACCTCGAAACCCCCGATGCCCTCACCACGCTGAGCCGCACGGTCGCGGCGCATCTCTCGCCCCGCGGGCGTTTCGTCGCGACGTTTCGTGACTATTCGCGCCTGCCCTCAGGCGAAGCGCGCTTCATCCCCGTACGCGCGGATGAGCATCGCATCCTCACGTGCTTCCTCGAAGAGTTCGAACAGCACGTCCAGGTGCATGATCTGCTTCATGAACGGATACAGGGCAAGTGGGTCACCAGGGTGAGCAGCTATCGCAAGCTGCGCCTCTCGCCTGAAAATGTGCGTCAAGCCTTCGTGGCTGCAGGCTTGAAGGCGATCGTCGAACCCGGTCC
>DATDJF010000261.1:0-8334 GCA_036520715.1 Burkholderiaceae bacterium
AGATCCTTGCCGCCGCCCTCGGGCGTGATGAAGCCGTAACCCTTGCCGTCATCGAACCACTTGACGACGCCTGTTTGTGTACCTTCGGTGCTCATGGAATGAAGTTCCTTCGTGTGAACTGTTGGGTTGAACCCCGTACCGGGCGAATGCCCGGCGCGGACAGAAGCACTCAAGAAACGTCAAACCGGAAACTCGGGCCGCACCCGGCGCGGTACTGCACGCACGCGGGGCGGACACAAAGACCTTGTGGAAACGGCCTCTTGTATGTCTGTGCGGCTAATGTACCCGCAAATGGTCGCATTCCATGACTGAGCGGCCCGCCCGGAGGGGCCGGCGCGCCACCCCGGGGGTGGCCCTGGCCTGCCTGCTCGCCGGGGCGCTGCCGGCCGCGGCCGCGGACACGGGCGAGCGCCGCAACTGGTTCGACGACCCTTTCATCCGGGTGACCGCGGCGCTGCCGGCATGTCCGCCGCCCGATCCACCGCTGCTCACCGAAGAGCAGATGCGGCGCGAGGCCCACTACCGGGCCGAGCGCGGCACCAGTTGTTTCCAGGCCGGGCGCTGCCGCCTGCCCAACGCCTACCTGTACGACCGCGAGATCGCACCGCGGGTGGTCAAGGCCATCACCGTGGACGGCCGCTTTGCCGACACCAGCGTGTGGATCGAGGGCCAGCGCCGCTGGGTCTGGCTCAAGGGCTGCGTGGCGCGCGCCGAGCAGAAGCAGGCGCTCGAACAACTGGTGCGCGCGATCGACGACGTCGAGGCGGTGATCGACCAGTTGCAGGTCGGCACCAGCGCCTCGCCGCCGCCGTACCGCACGGCGCCGGGGCGCTGACCCGGCACCAGCGAGATCAGTCGCGATCGGTGCAGCCGTTGTCGTACACCAGGCAGCGTGCGTAGCCGGGGTCGTTCTTCAGCTTGAACATCACGCGCGCGGCCACAGCGGTGTCGGCAAAGTCGGAGAACAGGCCGTCGACGCCGAGCTCGAAGAAGCGCAGGTACTCGTTGGCGGGATTGCCCTTGTCGTCCAGCGGCTGGCGCGAGCGCTCGTTGCGGAAGGTCCAGGTGTGCACGAGCAGGCCGCGCGCATGCGCGTCCTGGATCACCTTCGACGGCTGGCCGGGGTTGACCACCACACGATCGGCCTCGTTGACCAGGCCATCGCCGTTGGCGTCGGCGCAGCTGGTGCCGGTCGCATCGAGCGTCTTGCAGGCCGTGGTCTGCAGGTAGTACTTCCATGGCCCGATGCCGTCGGCATAACGGCGGACCTCGGCCAGGCCGGCCGGCGTGACGAGGTCGCCGAACGTCCCTTCGCGGCCCGACACGACCCAGTCGTACGGCTTGTCGAACGGCGGCGCGTAGGTGATCGTGCCGTCGGGGGCGATGCCGTCGGCGTCGACGAGCTGCACCAGGCGCAGCGAGGTGCGCTTGTTCAAGTACTTCAGGTTCGCGGTCTCGAACGACTGGATGATCACCGGCGCGTTGCGATGGTTCCAGCCGGCGCGTGCCAACACGCGCAGCAAGCGGTCCTCGAGCGCCAGCCCGATGTTCTGGTGGTAGGTGGGGTGCTTGGTCTCGGGGTAGATGCCGATCTGGCGCCCCTTCTCGCGCGACTTGCGCTTGACGAAGTCGATGACTTCTTCGAGCGTCGGGATCTTGAAGCGGCCGTCGAACTGCTGGCCCCGGTCCGCCACCGGCTGCAAAGCGCCGAGCTGCTTGATCTCGGCCAGCGTGAAGTCGCTGGCCCAGAAGCCATCGGTGGCGACGCCGTCGAGCACCACGGTGCGCCGCCGGTTCGCGAACTGCGGCAGCGTGGCGACGTTGGTGGTGTCGATCAGGTTCGGCTCGTGGCGCGCGATCAGGTGGCCGTCCTTGGTGGCCACCAGGTCGGGCTCGACGTAGTCGGCGCCCAGCTCGATGCCCAGTGCATACGCCTCCAGCGTGTGCTCGGGCAGATAGCCGTTGCCGCCGCCGCGGTGGCCGATCACCAGCGGCGACGGCTCGTTGAGGTTGCCTTGTGAGCGGCCATCGTGGGCTTGCACGAGCGAGCAGCCGAACAACAGGCCGCCGAACGACAAGCCGCAGGCGATGCGGCGCAGTGCGGACGCGAGCTTCATCAATGGGTCTCCTGTGAGTCCGCGATCGTGCGGCGCGCGTGTGACGTCGACGTGACGCGGGCGCCGCCGGGCGGGTGTTGTCGAAAAGGGCGGCAACGATAGTCCCGCCACGCGCACCGCGAAACCGCGGCGCCGCGAAACCCTACCGCGCTATGCGGGCTATTCGACCTTGCCGATGCGCCGCACCGCGTCGGCCATCAGCGCTGCGTCGGTGTCCCAATAGGCCTGGAACTCCGGCGCGTCGAGGTACAGGATCGGGCTGCCGGCGGTGCGGATGGTCTGCTGCACCTGCGGGTCGGCGGCCACCTTGCGCGCGGCGGCGCGCAGGCGCTGCACCACCTCGTCGCTGGCGCCTGCCGGAACGAACAGGCCCGACCATTGCGCAAAGCGCACCGGCAGCCCCAGGCTGGTGAGGCTCGGCACCTCCGGCAACGCCAGCAGCGACTGGTCACCCCAGTGCGCCAGCGCGCGCAGGCGACCGTTGCGGATGTGCTGCGCCACCGTGGCCGGACCACTGGC
The DNA here is from genome assembly GCA_036520715.1 of Burkholderiaceae bacterium. Taxonomy (GTDB): domain Bacteria; phylum Pseudomonadota; class Gammaproteobacteria; order Burkholderiales; family Burkholderiaceae_C; genus JAEUPI01. Next base: position 2,637 of record DATDJF010000261.1, read on the forward strand.
GATGGCGTCGACCTGGCCACCGAGCAGCGCGATCACCGCCGGCCCGGCGCCGGTGAACGGGATGTGGACCATGCGAAATTCGGCCGCCGACTTGAGCATCTCCATCGGCACGTGCATGGTGCCGTAGTTGCCGGAGCTGCCGTAGTTGAGCACCCCGGGCCTGCGCTTGGCATCGGCCAGGAACTCGGCGAGCGTCTTCCACGGCGCATCGGCACGCACCACCAGCACCGTGGGGTCGGCGGTGAAGCGCGCGATCGGCTTGAACTGGTTGAGCGTGAATGCGGGCTTGCGGTCGAACAGCTTGTCGGCTTCGGGCAGGATCGAAATCGACGACAACGCCAGCAGCACGGTGTAGCCGTCGGGCGCGGCACGCGCGGCCTGCCCCATGCCCAGGCCGCCGCCGGCGCCGGCCTTGTTCTCGATCACCACCGTCTGCCTGAGTTCGCGCCCCAGCGCCTCGGCCACCGGCCGCGCCACGGTGTCGGCCACGCCGCCGGGCGGAAACGGCACGATCATCGTGATCGTGCGCTCGGGGTACTGCGCCAGCACGCCCGCCGAGCCGGCAACGAGGCCCACCCACAGCAGCCTGCGCCACCACATCGCCACACGCCCACACGCCATGTCTTGCCTGCACCGGTTCATCGTCGAGTCCCTCGGGTTGCCTTCGCCCGCGGCGCACTGTAGAGGCGAAGCTCCAATTCGGCCATCCGGGCCGTCGATATCATGCCCGCCACCCGCGCGAGGCTGCGGGCCACCACGTTCAACCGTTGGGACGCCAGCACCGTGCAATCGTTCGACTACCTGATCATCGGCGGCGGCTCGGCCGGCTGCGTGCTGGCGGCACGCCTGAGCGAGCGGCCCGACGTGCGCGTGGCGCTGCTCGAAGCGGGGCCGCCCGACCGCAGTGTGCTGATCCACTGCCCCGCCGGCCTCGCGGTGCTGGCCCAGAACGGCCAGGCCAACTGGGCGTTCGAGACGGCGCCGCAGGCGGGCCTGAACGGCCGGCGTGGCTACCAGCCGCGCGGCAAGGTGCTCGGCGGCTCGAGCTCGATCAACGCCATGGTCTACATCCGCGGCCATCGCAGCGACTACGACCACTGGGCGTCCGAGGGCAACGCCGGCTGGGGCTACGACGACGTGCTGCCGTACTTCAAGCGTGCCGAGCACAACGAGCGCGGCGCCGATGCGTGGCACGGCACCGGCGGGCCGCTCAACGTGATGGACCTGCGCAGCCCCAATCGATTCGGTCCGGTGTTCGTCGACGCCGCCCGCCAGGCCGGCCACGCCGCCAATCCCGACTTCAACGCCGCCGAGCAGGAGGGCGTCGGCATGTACCAGGTGACGCACCGCCACGGCGAGCGCTTCAGCGCGGCCAAGGCGTACCTGGCACCGGCGCGTTCGCGCGCCAACCTCACGGTGATCACCGACGTGCGCGTCACGCGCATCCTCCACGAGGGGCGCCGCGCCAGCGGCGTGGAGTTCGTCCAGGCCGGCGGCAAGCAGCGCCTGACCGCCACGCGCGAGGTGCTGCTGTGCGCGGGGGCCCTGCAGTCGCCGCAACTGCTGATGCTCTCGGGCATCGGCCCGGGCGAGGAGTTGCAGCGCCACGGCATCACGCCGCTGCACGAGCTGCCCGGCGTCGGCCGCCACCTGCACGACCACGTCGACGTCGTGCAGGTGTTCGACGCGCCGCAGCTCAAGGACCTCTTCGGGCTGTCGTTCGCCGGCGTCGTGCGCGTGCTGCAAGGCATGCTCGAGTGGCGGCGCCAGCGCAGCGGCATGCTGACCACCAACTTCGCCGAGGCCGGCGGCTTCATCAAGAGCAGCGCGCTCGAGCCGATCCCCGACCTGCAACTGCACTTCGTGATCGGCAAGCTGATCGACCATGGCCGCAAGACCGTGTTCGGCCACGGCTACTCGTGCCACGTGTGCCTGTTGCGGCCCAGCAGCCGCGGCCGGGTCACGCTGGTCAGCGCCGATCCGACGGCGGCGCCGCGCATCGACCCCAACTTCCTGGCCGAGCGCGACGACCTCGAGCGCCTGGTGCTTGGCTTCAAGCTGATGCGCACGATCCTGTCGCAGCGCGCACTGGCCGACCACGGCGCGCGCGAGCTGAAAGCATCGGCCAGCGCACAGACCGACGAGCAGATCGAGGCCTTCGTGCGCGCCCACGCCGACACCATCTATCACCCGGTGGGCAGCTGCCGCATGGGCACGGGGCCGCTGGACGTCGTCGACGCGCAGCTGCGCGTGCACGGCATGCAGGGGCTGCGCGTGGTCGACGCCTCGATCATGCCGCGCATCGTCGGCGGCAACACCAACGCGCCGACGATCATGATTGCCGAGAAGGCCAGCGACCTGATCCGCGCGGCCTAGCCGGCGCAGCGCAGCTGCGCGGCCTGCACCGTGGCGCCGCTGGCGGCATCGGTGACCACCACGACCACGCGCAACACACGTCCGCCCTCGCCGCGTGCCGGCACCGCGATGCGTTGCTCGAGCGCCCCGCTCCACGGCGCGATGCTGCCGTAGTGGCGCACCACGTGATCATGGTGCAGGCGCGCGCCGCTGTTCTCGCCGGCCTTGACGTCGCTGTCGTGGCCGTCTTCGAGCGCGGCCCACCACAACGCCCAGCGCCGCGCGACATCGCTCGTCGGCTGCACGCTGACGTCGACCTGGTCGCCTTCACGCTGCAGCACCAAACGCAGCGGCGCCGACCTCGCGGCGCTCGGCAGCTCGGGCCAGCGCCGCCAATCGGCCCCGTTGACCAGCACCTGCGGCGTGTAGCTGTAGCGTGCACCGGCCGCCGCTCGCAGCAGCGCCTGGCGCTCGGTGAAGCGCGGGCTCGCGAAACGATCCTTCCACCCCAGGCGATCCCAGTAGTCGACATGGAACGCGGCGGCGAGCACGCCCGGCTTGTCTTTCAGCGTCGACAGCCAACGGTCGGCCGGCGGGCAGGAACTGCAACCCTCGGACGTGTACAGCTCCACCACCACCGGCACCTGCGCGCCCGACTCGGCCTTGCACGCTTGCGCCGCCGCGGCGCCGATGCCGAACGCCAAGAACAATGCAGCCACGCAGCCAACCGGCACTTCGTAGTGTCGTCGCGTCATCTCGAGCCCTCGCACGGTGGCATGCCCCGCGCCTGCAGCATGCTCGCGTTGAGTCGCGCAGCGGCCTCCCCTCTTACAGCGTGGCTTGCAAGACGCACACGCGGCGGCATTTTCGAAGCGGTATCCTTGCCGCCCTCACGCCATGGCGGCCATCCACATCACCGACATCGAGGCCGCCATCAACTGGTGGCGCGAGCGTTCGCCCTCCCCCGACGGCATCACGGCGTGCGCCGAGGTGCGTGCGCTGGCCGAGGTGTACGCGCTGCTCGTGTACTACCACGAGGACGAGGCCGACGAGGCGTCGATGCCCGAGGCCGCGCGCGCCGCGTGGCTGCGCTGGTATGCGCACACGCCGGACGCGCCATGCATCGCGATCTGCTCCACCGCGCAGGGCGATCCGGTGTGCAAGGGTTGCGGGCGCACCGAGCACGAGGTGCAGCACTGGCCGCAGATGTCGCCTGCCGACAAGCGCGTCGTGTGGCGCCGCATCACGCTGCAGGCCACGGCCTGGCGATTCAACCGTTATGCCGAGCGCGCGCGGCTGGCCACCGGCGTCGACCATCCGCAGGCCCCGGCGGCGGCAAGCGAGCGCGTGCAGCCATGACAGGTCGGCGGCCGTGAACCCCCCGGCCCCGCCCGGGGACACGCGTCACGTCGCGGCGGCCCCGCCGACACCCGCTGGCGTGTGGCGCGACGATGCGCGGCACATCGCCGCGCTGGCCTGGCCGGTGCTGGTCGGCCAGCTCGCGGTGCTCGGCTTCGCCACCGTCGACACCATCCTGATCGGCCGCCACGCGTCGAGCGACCTCGCCGCCTTTTCGGTGGGCGCGGCCATCTACATCACCGTCTTCATCGGCTTGATGGGCGTGGTGCTGGCGATCGGCCCGATCGTCGGCCAGATGTACGGCGCCAAGCGGCTGCACGAGGCGGGCCACCAGTTGCACCAGGGCGTCTGGCTGGCGATCGTGCTGTCGGTGCTGGGTAGCGCGCTGCTGGTGTTCCCGGCGCCGTTCCTGGCGCTGGCGCACGCCACGCCCGAGATGGCCGACAGGATCCGCGGCTACCTGCTCGCACTGGCGTTGTCGCTGCCGGCATCGCTGCTGTTCACCGTGTACCGCGGCTTCAACACCGCGGTGTCGCGGCCGAAGGCGGTGATGGTGCTGCAAGTCGGCGGCCTGGCGCTGAAGGTGCCGCTGTCGGCCGCGTTGATCTCCGGCGTGCCGGCGCTGGGCCTGCCGGCGCTCGGGGTCACCGGCTGCGGCCTGTCGACCCTGATCGCCACCTGGGCACAACTGCTGGCCGCCGTGGTGGTGTTGCGGCGTGATCCGTTCTACGACCGGTTCGCGCTGCGCGGCCACGGCCTGGCGCCGCCGCACCGGGCCTCGCTGCTGGCGCTGCTGCGCCTGGGCGTGCCGATGGGGCTGACGATCCTGATCGAGGTCACCGGCTTCGCGTTCATGGCGATCTTCATCGCGCGGCTGGGCACCACCTCGGTGGCCGGCCACCAGATCGCTGCCAACCTGGTGTCGATGATGTTCATGATGCCGCTGGCCCTGTCGAACGCCACCACCACCTTAGTGGCGCAGAGCATCGGTGCCAACCGCCTGCGCACCGCGCAGCGGCTGACCTGGCACGGCCTGCAGGTGACGATGGCGATGGCCGCGCTGGTTGGCGCGCTCGTGTACTTCACCCGCGAGGCGATCGTCGGCCTCTACACGCGCGACGCCGCGGTGGCGAGCGCCGCGCTGTCGCTGCTGAGCCTGGTCGCGCTGTTCCACCTGGGCGACGCGCTGCAGACGTTCTCGCAGTTCGTGCTGCGCGCCTGGCGCATCACGGTGATCTCGCTGGTGGTGTTCGCGCTGGCGATGTGGGGGCTCGGCCTCGGCGGCGGCTTCGTGCTGGCGTTCGACACCCAGGGCATCACGCCGGCGCCATGGCGCAGCGCCACCGGCTTCTGGGTCGCGTCGACCGCGGGCTTGTGGTGCGCCGGCGTCGTGCTGACGGCGTTCCTGTTGTGGATGCAGCGCCAGCGCGTGCGCGGGTTGCCTGAGGCCCATTGATCAAGCCGGCAACGTGATCACGAACAGGCTGCCGCCGCCCTCGCGGGCCTCGCAGCGCACGCTGCCGCCGTGGCGCTCGGCGATCTGCCTGACCAGGCTCAGGCCGAGGCCGACCCCGCCCTCACGCTCGGCATGGCCGGGCAGGCGGAAGAACGCCTCAAAGATGCGCTCGCGATAGGCCTCGGGCACGCCGGGGCCACGATCGCCGACGCGCAGACGTGCCGATGAGCCGTCGGATTCGACCGACACCTCGATCTCGCCGGCGCCGTAGCGACGCGCGTTTTCCAGCAGGTTGCGCAGCGCGCGCCGCAGCAGCCGCTCGTCACCCGTCACCGTGCACGACACGCCGCCCACCTGCGCGCCGACGCGCGCCGCCTCTTCGGCCGTCAGCGCCAGCAGCTCGACGCTCTCGCGCTTGAGCTCCCACGCATCGGCATCGAGCCGGCTGGCCAGCAGCACCTCCTCGACGAGCGCATCGAGCTCGGCGATGTTGGCCTCGGCCTCGCGGCGCAAGGTGTCGCGCTGCGC